>JBPCXR010000128.1:0-13255 GCA_051027215.1 Pseudomonadales bacterium
TCGGGATCCGTGAAATCTACCTGGTCCCACAAATCGTTGCCATCAGCGTCTTCTGGGACATCGATCTTCTTTAGGTCTAGGAGCTTACGGTCCACTCGCTCCGAGAGAATGTAGACACCGTGATAGCTTTCATTGAGCACGACTTCGACTTGGCTTCCACGAATCGTCGCTTGCCCTTGAGGTTCACCTGCGTCATCGATAAACGCATAAGGCCGCATCGCGTTATAGATGTCGTGGCTAACGATATTTCGTACAAAGCTGGTATCTCGAAACGCCGCATCCAGTATCCAGTCGCCATCATTGCGCATACCAAGTAGGCGGAAGTTTTTCTCGTCGGTCGGATCGTCGTTTTCCCTCAATTCGAGACCAAAGGACTTCTTTTCGAACGCCTGAGAGGTCGAGCCACGAAATTCAATGCCCATGGCCTGTTCCGGCACGTTGAGGGTCAAATCTGCCGTCGACAGCGTGAACGTTCCGGGTAATTTGGGCTCATCGACGATTGCTTCTGCCACCAGCTCAATCACAGGCAAACTGGTCAGTACCAGCGTCTGGGTTTCTACAAATTCGCCGTCCTGGTACAGCTGCACACTGATTGAGCTACCAAATTCCAGCTCTCCAAAGTCGTAGGTGTCGCCGCTGGCAATAGGCGCGGCAAAGCCAAAGCCGAGCTCGTAGCCTTCGTCAGCCAGCGCGTAGTCAACTTGAGCGACGAAAGACGTGAGCTGGCTAAACCCTTCGCCTGCCGGCAAGAACAATCGATCACTGGCAGAATCTACCGCCACGCTACGCCCATCAAATTGCAGGTTTAGCGAGCGCCAGGTCTCCAGCGGCTCGGGTTCCGGCTCCTGATCGCTAAATTCAATGTGCAGCAAAGCCGCACCGTCTTTGCTACCGTCAACAGACTCGGCGACGCGCTTGCCGGTGCCTGTAATGATCAGAGCGAGATCGTTGTCTTTCTTCCAATCAGGGTGCCGGATTATCTCTTCGACTACGGCAGCAATGTTTGGCGTGCGTTGCGCAGCACTACTGATCTGGCGTTGGGGCCACGCCGCAGGAGACCACTCCACCGCTGCTACCGTGCGCGGACGCGCGGAAATGTTGTAGCGTCGCCGCTCAAACTTCTTCGCATCCTTTATGTACTCGCCCTGTATGGTTAAAAAAGTGGGTTCTGAGGTCGGTTCATCAACTTCGAACTGCACCCAGGCGTTGGTAATGAAAGAGTCTTTCGGAACTTTGATTTTCTGAAAACGCAACCCGACCGTTTGTTGGCTCCTTTCGAAGGTCATTTCCAAATCAGAGCTATTTTTGTTGATCCAGCCGTCGGCAAACTCTTCCGCATCATCGTCTTTGTCTGAAACACGTGTTTCGAAGGTCTCAGCGAGGAGCGGAGGGGTACTAAGCCAAAGCAAAAGCAGACAGAGCAAACTGGTGGAACGGTGAGTCACAATCGTCCTTCCTTGGTTGGAAACTAAATTGACGGTGAAAGATACCATCGCCAAGGATATAAGCAATATGCTCGCGCGCATTTTGTCCAGGTTTGAGTCATAAGAGGCAACAGCCGCAAACAATCCGCTACTGGCGGCTCACTCGGCACTGGTGGACGCCTCCCAATGCAACCGCGCCGAAGTAGCCGGCGCGAATCCCCTTTTTCGATGGAGGACAACTCGACAAGCCCCAACTTCGAGGTATTGTGTTTAGCAGCCCAAACATGCATGTATGGGTGTTAACGCTCCGCTAGAAGAGTTGTAGGTACATTAGGAAAGGACCACCAAAATGTCGAAATCAAACGCCCCGCAATCCCCCACAACAGATGCTGTCATCGACCCGAACGACTCGCTGCTCCCAAAGGGATTGGCGCTTACGCCGTTCAACCCGGCGTTCAAAGAAGCACCGCACGAAGTGCTAGGCGCTGCGCGCGCGCATTGCCCCGCCTACTATGACGAGGATTTTGCTCGCTACGTGATTTTAGGGCACGACGATGTACGAGATGGTTTACGCGACAAGGGCTTCTTCGTAGACAGCAGCAAAGCGAACGAGAATACGTTTCCGAAGCGGTTTCCCGACTTCATTGTTGCCGACGAAAACTCCATGCTGTCGCTGGATAATCCAGACCACAAGCGCTTGCGGAGCTTAGTGAGCAAAGCCTTCACACCGAAATCGGTGGAGGCTATGCGACCACGCGCTCGAGCCATCGCCGAGGCGTTGGTGGCAAACATCGACGCCGACGAGGCATTCGACCTCATCGACGCCTTCGCAGGTCCGTTTCCAACAATCGTGATCTCAGACATGCTCGGGGTCTCACGCGAGCAGAGCGACAACTTCAAAACTTGGTCTGATACATCGATTCGCGGCTTCTTCAATGTTGCTGCCAGTGTGGACGAGAAAGCCGCTGCGCTGAAGGCCAACGAATCGTTACGTGAGCTGTTTTATAGCGAGATTCGTGCGCGGCGCAGGCAACCCGGTGAGGATCTCATTTCCCGGATGGTGCTCGCCCAGGAGGCGGGTGAAACGCTCACAGACGACGAAATCGTCACCCAATGCAATCTACTACTGGTCGCAGGCAACGTGACGGTTACCGACATGCTCGGCTGCGGTTTCCTGCGGCTGCTGCAAAACCCATTGCAGTACGCTCAGCTGCGCGACAACCCAGACCTCATGGCCAACGCAGTGGAGGAAATATTGCGCTTCGATCCGCCCGCCGACGCGTCGGTACGCATCCCCAATCGTGATATCGAGGTTGCCGGCTGTCCCATTCCCGCCGGTGAGTATCTGTTGTTGTCCATCATGGCGGCGAACCACGACCCGGACACATACAATGACCCGGATCGCTTCGACATTGAGCGCGTCGATTCTCACCATGTTTCGTTCGGCGGCGGTGCACACTTCTGTTTGGGCGCAAGCCTAGCGCGAATCGAGGGTCAGGAAGCCTTTGGTGCAATTCTGCGTCGCTTCCCCATGCTCGAGATCGCTGAACGCGGCTTCGAGTATGCGCTTACGCCGCAATTTCGCGGAGTATCAGAACTGTGGGTGCAGCCGGCTAGCTAGGCAGGCAAGTGGTTCAACTATTCTCGAAGCGCTCCCAGTAGTTGCGCCAATTCTTCATCAGCAACACCGGCACCAGAAAAACCGGTACGAGTCACTATGCCGGCAAACCGCGACTTCATGCCTGCAACAACCTCGGCCGGCGTACCGACAATGCCGATGGTGTGGACCATCTCATCAGTGATGAGCGCCGCCATGTCTGCTGTTCGATGAGCACGATTCAGACGAATCAATTCATCCTGCATATCACCCCAACCGTGGATATCCAACACTGGCTTGTAGGCCACCGTACAGCCGTAGAACGCGATACGGTCTTTGAGCACGGCAATTGATTTAGTCAAAGACGCTTCGTCCACGCCTATGGCCGTCATCGGCGCATAGTCCAACTCGAAATTTTCCAACGTACGGCCACTTAGGGCGAGACCGACTTGTACAGCAGGCACCGTCACCTCCCGCATGTACTTTTCGGACGAAAAAGGGTGCATGATCATGCCATCCGCAAGCTCTGCGGCGACTTTGGTCATTAGTGGGCCCGTGGCTGACAGCGCAATCCGGGGTCTTGGACCTTGGATATTGTCAGGCGCGAAGGTAGACGGCATTAGCGTGTGTTGGTAGTACTCACCAACAAAATCTAAGCGCTTGCCCTCATACCAGCAGTCGAAGATCGCCTGCATGGCACCGATGTATTCACGCATCTGCTTCGCCGCTTTGTGCCACGGCATACTGAAACGACGCTCGATGTGCGGCTTGACCTGAGAGCCCAGCCCCAAAACGAAGCGGCCGTTGGCAAAGGCATTGAGGTCATGGGTCTGTATTGCCATGGACATGGGATTGCGAGCAAAGGCAACGGCAACCGAGGTGACCAGCTCAATACAACTCGTGTGTTCAGCCGCAATCGCCAAAGGCATGAACGGATCGTGGTTTAGCTCTGGTAAGCGTACGCCATCGTAGCCTAGGCTTTCTAGGCGTGCGGCGCTTGCGCCAATGGACTTCATATCGGCGGCAATCGCCGCATCCACTTTCATCTACCGCTTAGCGCCCAGCTCAATTAGATGGGCAAAGGATGCCTGCAGCGCTGCGTCAGAATCCCCTGAGTAGTTGACGTTAACGAACAGGGTTTGATCTACCAGACCTTCGTAAGCCTCGAGTTGGCGCCTCGCATCATCTAGGCTCCCGGTAATCGTTACCGCATCAACGATCTCATCGGTAAACGCTTCCATGGCTTTTTCTACTTTGCCCGCTGGAACATACTTCAAGGCAGCATCAGCAGCTTTAGCGAATCCTTGCTCACGCAGCACATAATCATAGTACGGGTGCGGCAAGGGCGAGTAGAGGTGGCAAATGGCAGCACGGGCAGCCTGCCGTGCTTCATCGGCGTCTGCTCCAACAGAAACGAAAGGCGCAATGGTTGAACCCAACGAGGTCGGATCCCGCCCAGCCTGAACCGCCGCCGCCTCAAACCGCGGGCGAACAACATCCCTTACGTAGTCAGCCGATAGCAACGCACCCAACGCGATGCCATCGGCGACCTCAGCGGCTACCCGTGTCATCTTTGGGTACAGCGCGGCAAGAAACACCGGGATCGTCTTGCGCTGCAGGGGCACCGCTGGTGTCCACTGCATACGATGCATTTCACCTTCCCACTCGAGCGCTTGCCCTGCCGGAGTTTCGATTGCCCGTTTGAGCAATGCGACGTATTCCCGCATTTTGAGCAGCGGTCGCTCCTGGGGAATACCCTGCCAGGTTTCATTGATGTGTTTATTGCCACTGCCCACACCCAACACCAAGCGACCACCACTGAGCTCGTCGAGATCTACCGCGCTCATGGCCGTTAGCCAAGGAGAACGGCCGTAAGCATTCAAAATGTAAGGTCCAATTTCGACCCGCTCGGTGGCCATGGCTATGGCCGCTAAGCCAACAAAGCCGCTGCGCCATGCCTCGCACAGATAGATCGAATCAACACCCGCGTCTTCAGCCTGTTTAGCCAAGCTCACCATCTGCTGCATGGAGGTACCACCTCCAGAAAATATTAGTCCGTGACGCATACCTAGTCCTGTCCTGTTGGGTTAGGAACGTGCTGTTCGAGCGCACTGAGCACATAATCAGGATCCGAACGGCGCTGATAATTTTCACTTTGATCCATCCAAAGCACTTTCCCTTGGTCGTCTACCAGCAGAGAAGTCGGCACAGGTAGCGCCTTCGCCTGGCCCGGCATGCCAGAGTGAACGCCCTGGTTGCGTAAGCCGAACCGGTCTATGACCTCCAGATCTCGATCCGAGAGCATTTGCGCGCGCAGACCATGTTTTGAGCGTGATAGCTTAATTTGTTCAGGTGTGTCGGTGGAGATCGTCAAGATTTTCACACCACGTGCATCGAACTCTGACCGGAGCTCTTCCCATCGCCGTAACTCGGCGACACAGTAGGGTCACCAATGACCTCGAAAGAATTTGATTAGCGCTGGACTTCCAGCAAGGCTGGCCGAGCTGAAGATTGCTCCATCTTCATCTGGAGCGCTGAAACTGGGAATGATGTCACCAACCGCAACGGCGTCCGCAGCAGTGATCTGCCGACTAATACCCACCAGCACAGTGAACAAGAGGCCACCGACAGCAGCGAGGGTTGCTGGAATACCGCCTAGCCAGCCAACGCCTCCGGCGAGGCTCACAATGCCAAGCGCAGCGGCGGCAAGCCAAACAACTATGTAAACCGAGCGGTTCTTCGGAACCGCTACGTTCTTAATGCCACGAAACCACAGCGCCATGGAGCCTGCGAGAAGCAGCAAAGACGACAGCCCGAAAACAGTAGTACTCATCTATCGGTCCCCAACTTTGGATGGGCCGCCAAGCTACGGCCGAAATTGTAATACACGAGGATGTAGCTCAGACGGCGAACTAACGATCTGCCAGACGCTTTCGAGCCACTCGCAAACGTAGCGTCGAGTATCGCGCGGATCGATCATCTCCTCCATCTGAAATTTTGATAGCGGGCCGAGAGGGCCTCGCGCGCTTTCGATGCGCGCGTTCAGCTCAGCACGTAACGCTGCGGGATCCTTTGCTTCGGCGAGTTGCCGCTTGTAGGCCGCTTCAATCCCTCCTTCAGGTGGAATGCCCCCCGTATCCGCAGCCGGCCATACCACTCGTGCGGAGGGTTGCGAACGCGGAGTAGCGTAGTTGTTGCCAGCAACGCCAAAGCTACGCCGCATGACCACCGTAAAAATGGGTACCGTAACTTGGGCAAAAGCCACCATCCACTCACCACCCTTGCGAATCGTGCCAGCGATTTCATGCTCAACGCCCACGGCAAAGCCCGGGTTGTCGATCAAGTTGAGCACTGGAATATGAAACAGATCGCAAAGATCTAAGTGGCGCTTAAGCTTATCGCAACCATCTGCCGTCAATGCACCACCGTTGGCGTGTTGGCTATCGGAGCCAATCACGCCCATCGGGTAGCCGTTGAATCGCACGAACCCGGTGATTTGGTCTGTACCCCAGAGTGGGCCGATTTCGAAAAAACTGTCTTTGTCTGCCATTAATCGAATCGCCAAGCGCATATCGAAGGTTGTGGTGCGCTTACGAGGTATTAGAGCAAACAAGGCCTCCTCAACTCGATCAGCTGGATCTTCCGGATTGGGTGTTAGCACCGGAGCGGCTTCATAAGCGCTGCCCGGCAGAAACGACAAGAATCGCCGCGCCATCGCCACCGCCTCTTGCTCGGTTTCTGCCAGATTGTCCACTGAGCCATTGCAGCAATGTATGTGCCAGCCGCCAAGCTCCTCCTTGCTAACCTCATAACCCATCGCATGGGCAACGACGGGTGGTCCGGCAACAAACAGCTGCGCCACATCGCGAACCATGACCGAGAAATGGCCGAGCACCGCTTTTGCCGCACCAATGCCAACAACGCTACCGAGTAGCAGGTTTACGACCGGCACCGTACCGAGCTGCTCGGTGTACATGGTGCTGCCCAGATGCCCCGGCAGGAAGGAACCGCCGCCACCCGACACTCGCGGCCGGCCTGCCTTAATCGCCCCACGACTTTCTTTTGCACTACTCTCACCCGCTTGTTTCTGCTCAGGCACCATGGCAGCCACGCTGCCGCCGCCTGACGAACCATCCAAAAGTCTGATGGATGGCCGACGCAATTCAATCGACAGGCGATCGAGATAGGTACTCTTCGCACCGATGGCACCATCGGCGTGGCCGCCACGGGAGGTAAAATCATCAGCGCAGACGTTTACCGGACGATCGCCGATACGGCCCCAGCCGCCAACGCTATTCGCCGGCGTGAACGCGTCGATGTTGCCTTCGTCATCGTAGGAGGCAAACCCAGCAACACTGCCCACTTCCCGGAACGAGCCGGGATCTAACAGTAAGTCGATCCGTTCTCGACAGGTGAGCTTGCCGCGATTGCGCTGGCGCACGACACCAGGATCCTGAGATTGTGAAGAGAGCCGTTCGTTGGCTAAGCGACGAAGAGTTTCAACTTCGTCCAGGGTGGGCTGCCAACTCTGCTCGCCGCCTCGGCGCGCGCCTGACTGTACGATATCTTCAGCTGCAGGAGCGATGACGGCGACGACTTCTGCAGCTTGCACCGAATCGCCCTGGGTAAATTGTTGCAGCGCGCGGACTCGACCGTTGCACGGTGCGCTGATCACTGATTCCATTTTCATCGCGCTGATAACCAGCAGCGGATCGCCGAAAGCGACTTGATCTCCAACGCTGACGGCCACCTCGATCACCGCGCCGCCCATTGGCGCTTGTACCGCCTCGTCCCCAGGTTCGCTGGCTAGCTTTGGCAGAGGTCGCGCTGACGACTCATCGTCAATTGCAGCGGCTGATCGATGAACAGTCTTCGCAGCTGGACCCTGACTGGCGAGCAGTGCGAGCGCTTCGCCATTAGGCACCGGCTGGGTTAACAGTGCTTGATGTTCATCCAGAAATGCGGTGCTGACTTGGCCTTGGATGAGATCTGGAGATCGCAAAATCGCCTGCAGCCAACCCAGATTGGTGCGCAGACCTTCGACGTAAAACTCTCCAAGAGCCCGCTCGGTGCGGCCTATGGCCGCAGCCAACGTCCCACCCGCTCCCACCGAACCAATCACTTTGGCGAGCAGCGGGTCGAACTGCGCTGCGGGCATGTAACCGCTGTAGCCATGACCATCCACCCGAATGCCGACGCCAGAAGGCTCGCGGTAAGCGCTGAGCGTGCCCGCGCTTTCCGCCACCACCCGAGCTTGCACCGCATAGCCGCGGGGCATACCAACACTTTGCTGATCTGGCAAGCCAAGCTCAGTGAGCGAGGCACCCGCAGCTATTTGAAACTGGGCCTCTACCAGATCGATACCAAGCACTTGTTCGGTGACAGTGTGCTCAACTTGGATCCGCGGATTGCACTCGATGAAAAAATACTCATCGCCGCTAACCAGAAACTCCACGGTTCCGGCGTTGCTGTAGTTTGCTGCAGTCACCAGGCGCACGGCATCGCAGTGCAGGCGCTGTCGAACCTCTGGCTGCAGGTGACTCGCCGGGGCGATTTCGATGACTTTTTGATGGCGCAACTGGACCGAGCAGTCTCGCTCGTACAGATGAATGGTGTGCCCCTCTAGATCTGCAAGAATCTGCACCTCGATGTGCCGGGGGTTGCATACCAAGCGTTCGACGAAAACCGCATCGCTCCCAAATGCCGAATACGCCTCGCTGCGACAGCGTTCCAACGCCTCTGCCAGGTCCTCGGCGCGTTCGACAACTCGCATGCCACGGCCACCACCACCGGCTGCGGCTTTGAGCATGACCGGAAAGCCTAGTTCTTGCGCCAGGGATTGAGCCATATCGACGGAGACAATTGGCTCCTTGCTGCCTGGGACAACGGGAATGTCTAACGACTGAGCTAATGCTCGCGCTTGCAGCTTGTCACCAAACAGTTGCAACGCCGCCGAATTCGGACCCACGAATGTGATCCCAGCTGCGGCGCAGCGCTGGGAAAATTCAGCGTTCTCCGCCAAGAAGCCGTAGCCCGGATGAAGGCAATCGCAGCCGTTGCTTTGCGCGAGTTGGATCATTGCCTCGCCGTTCAGGTAGGCACCGACGGGATCGCGCGATGGTCCACCAGCTGGAATTGGCTGAGCGCTATCTGCAATGCGGGTGTGCAATGCCTGACTGTCTTCTGGCGGGTAGACGGCAACTGACTCAATGCCTAGGGTCGCTGCCGCACGGGCGATGCGAATGGCAATCTCACCTCGATTGCAAATCAGTACTTTTCGAAGATTGGGCATCAGCCCCCCCTATCAACCCTGTTTTGGACTTCACGCTAGCCGCCCTCAGAGAAGCCTACGCAGACGGTCCAGGCAACCAATATACCAGGCAAGCGCACTGCAAGTTCTCGCACTGACCTTGCGATTCCACTTCTCGAGCGCCGAAGAGGACCAGACGAGGTAGCCTTGTTGCTGAACTGGCAAGTGATGCAAACTACAGCAGCCGCAAAGAGTCTCGGAAATTTATAATAGGAGCAAGCGATGAACACAACATCCACTGTAGCCGCCACAGCTGGCGTGAAGATGATGTTTCTGATCAAACGCCGGGCTACAAGCACGCGAGAAGAATTGCTAGTTCATTGGTTCGCAAATCACATGCCAGACGTCATTAACGCCATGCAAAACACTGCCCACGGCTATGCCGCAACCCTGTTCGACGCCGATGCTAGCGGCGCTTTCCCGTGGGATGGCGTCGCGCAGATTTGGCTGGATGAAGCGATGGCAGCGCCGGCCGAACCCTACGGCACCCAACCTAGCGACAGCTTTCAGCAACATGCGCAGCCATACGTACCCTGGGCCACTAAAGAATACGTCGTGATCGATGGTGCGGAGCAGCTACCAGTTACACCCCTCACCCTGAACGCGCCCTATCCCTGCACTCGCTCGGGGTTTTTTAAGGTCTCGTTCTTGGTAAAGACGCAAAGTAACATTGACCATGAGGTCTTCTTTGATCATTGGCTAAACGTGCATGCGCCAAACGTCGCGAAAACGATGGATCAGGTGGGCGGGTTCCACTACGTCATTAGCCACAGCTTAGATCCTGCAAAGGACGCTTACGCTGGCATGGCCGAGCTGTACTTTCCCAACGCATCAGGCTGGGCGCGCTATAAGGAGGTCATTCAACCAGACGGCATGGAGCAGTGGGTGGCCAATGATGGCACGCTAGTGCTGCGAGCACGCACAGAAATGATCGGGATCCCTTAAGCTGGATCCCGATACGCATTCTCAGTTAGTCGTCGCCCAACGCGGCGTCCAATGCGCCATTGGCCATCAGGGGCGAAACGTTGTCGACCAGATTTGCCCAGAGATAGCCGTTGGCCCACAAGTAGCCATTGGCCCATAAGTAGCCATTGGCCCACAAGTAGCCGTTGGCCCAGAGGTAGCCATTGGCCCACAGGTAACCATCGGCCCACAGGTAGCCATCTGCCTGGGTGTAGCCATTGGCCCACAAGTAGCCATTAGCCCAGAGGTAGCCATTGGCCCAACTGGGGTTACCCCAGAGCGCGCCAGTGTCTTGCACCAGAATCACTTCACCTTCAGAGGAACGCTGGAGTTTAGGTGACAAAGCCTGGGCGTACATGACGCCGGTGTCAGCCAATGCCGCTTCTACATCCAATACGCCAGCACCGGTAGCGGTCGGATCACCGGCGATTTTATGTGCTGAGCGCATCAGCCGGGCTTTAACCGTGGCCGGCGTAATGTTCGGATCGTTCGCCAGCATCAACGCTACCGCGCCAGAAACCATGCCAGCAGCCATGCTGGTACCGGACAGCTCGAGATAGGTTTGTCCGCGGCGGCGTCCCGGAAAGTCCAAGTTCAGTTTCGAGCCTGGGCTCATTGACGCAACAATGCGATTACCCGGTGCCACCAGATCAGGCTTGAGGTAGTGATCGATCAGCGTCGGCCCCATGGATGAGTAGGTAGACACATAGTCATCAGAGTCATCGTTAGTTTCAGAGTCGGTCAGAGAACCAACCGTGATGATCTTCGGAGAAATGCCGGGGCTGGTAATGGTGAAGTTACCGTCACGTCCGTAGTTTCCCGCAGAGGCGACCACTACGATGCCTGCGTCCCAAACTGCTTCTACCGCCTGTACTAATGGATCTTGCGCAGCGCTGGTTTCAACTGCCTTGCCCAACGATAGGTTTACCACACGAATCTGTTCGGCGTCCGCATGGGTCAAAATCCAATCGAGCCCGGCGAGTACATTTGAAGTGTATCCGCGACCCAGTCCGTCTAATACTCTGACTGAGTGTAGCGTTGCTGCCGCTGCAACCCCAACATTGCCATTGCCCGAATTGGTGCCGTTACCACCGATGATTCCAGCGACGTGGGTGCCGTGACCAAGCATGTCGTTGCCATCGGAGGCACTGCCCACAGTACTTATCTCGACGTTATCGATGCCGATTTTCGCGGGCTCATCAACTGGAGATGCCTGAGTGGTGATGAAGCGAATCAATGTGTCTTGACTAGCGTAGGACGACAGATCGAACGCTTGAGCCTGATCGTTAACGTCCTGATCCAGCGAGTAAGTTGCCAGCGTTGTCCAGCTGTCGCCGTTGTTGGAAGACACCTCTAGCGACAGCTCACCACCAAGATCATCGTGCGAGTAGACAAAACTGAGATCGGCGCTGGTGGCGTCTTCTAAATTCACCTTGCGAGAGAGGGCGTAACCAGCGTTGCCTGTTTCAATCTGCAGGCAACGCCCGGAGACACACAGCCCATCATCGTCATCTACTTCGAGATCGCCAGTGCCCGGACCGTTGCTTTCGCCAAATTCCTGCCAGTCAGAGGACCAGTCCAGGTTGCCATTGTCGTTCGCGTAGCTGCCGGAAGAAAAGTTGTCAGAGAACACACCACGATTGGCGCTTTGAGATTGGGCCACAGTACAACTGCTGTCCGCGCGATTGAAAGACACCTGCAAATTGTCGATACCGATTTTTGCTGGGTCGCTACTACTTTGGCTGGCCTGGGTGACGATGAAACGAACACGGGTTTCAGCACCGGCGTAAGGTGAAATATCAAATGACTCTGCTCGATCTTCAGTCCACTCGTTCAGGCTATATGATCTCAGGGTGGTCCAGCTATTGCCGGCATTCGGAGAAATCTGTACCGCCATGCCGCCGCCGATGCCGTCGTGCGTATAGACATAGCTAAGCGTTGCGTTGCTGACGTTGGCCAGGTTCGCGCTGCGGACCAGAGCGGCATTGGCTACGCCGGTTTCCAGCTGCAGGCAATTGCCACTGAGGCAGAGCCCATCATCGTTGTCGACTTCAAGATCGCCCGTATAAGGACCATCAGCTTCACCAATCTCGGACCAGCTGGAAGACCAATTCTTGCTACCGTTGTTGTTCCCAAAATGGACATTGCTGAACTCATCGCGATAGCTTTCGACGTTTCCAGGATTGGTGCTCGTACAATCCATGCGGCTCGTAACATCAAGGTCGAAGTGATCTGAGATGCCAGAGTCCAACACGGCAACGCCTACGCCGCTATTTGCTGGGCTGTACTGAGAATTTCCCGGCGAGGGTACGTTTGCACGATGGCGAGAAGAGGCAGAGGCTGCAACCACGGGCTCATCCATTGCTATGAGCGCAGCGCCGGCATGATCGGTGACGTTCTTCAACGCAGAGGCCGGTAATCGCACCGCAACCATGCCGATGTTGTCGTAGGTCTGCTGAACACTGGCCCCAAGGGTCTCCAGCTGTTCGATTTGCTTCGTGCTCGGAACGGTTGGGTAAGAGAGAATCACATCAATCAGCGCTGGACCGCCAGCACTCAATAGTGCCTGTACGGCTGGTGTCGTTTCTGCCGGCTGTTGAGCGGCAGCAGCCGATTTCGCTGATCGCGAAATTTCCGGCCTCGATGCCGGAACCAGGCTGGCGGAGCTGTGTGTTACGCGTGCGCTGAGACTGCTGATGTCCATGGCCAAAGCACTTGCGTGTGAACTTGGTGTGGCTGCTGCCACCGATCTGGAGATACTTGTATCGATCGCCGCAGCAACAGGATTCAAGGCCATGGGTGGCGTCGCGACATGCTGGGTCGCGGCAGCGCCTATGCCTAGGAGAATAGTTAGTGCGGTTACGGGCTTTCGATAATTCATTGTTCTTACTTCATGTCTATTGTTGCGATGACCAATGCGCCGCTCAGCAAACGTACGCATGGCACGGTCTGGCTATACAC
>JBPCXR010000129.1:0-6684 GCA_051027215.1 Pseudomonadales bacterium
GTCCAGACCACACCAAGTTCCGATTCACCGATGGTGTTGGTCCAGTTCGCGTTGGCGACGTCCACCGTGTTGCCCACCGCGGGCAGCTTGCCATCATCGCCACGTTGCCGATCTCCCGACCAGGCCACGTCGTAGACCTTTTCATAGGTCTTACCCCGACGGTCGCTCCAGCCCTTGACGATCTGAATGCGATCGAGGTTTGCACCGATCGCATCACGCAGCGCATAAACCATAAAACTCGGTGCGCGCGCACTGTCGGGCTTGGTCCGTAAGTCTGCGCCCATGGGCACACCCTTCTCGTAACCAATCACTGCAGGCTGCCTTGAATTCAGATCCTGAGCTGAAAATTCCCAGCCACCAAACAGGCGCACCATCATGCGGGGTCCGGTGGTGCCGTACACTTCCTTGCGTTCCATGGCATCGAAGATTGCCGTTCGGGTATTCTCCGTCGCCCACACGGCGGCAAGACCGGAGGCAACAGTCTCCCAACCCTCGAACACCCCTTTTTCGGTTTTAGTAAACGGGTGCTGCCAACGCTCGGGGCTTGGCTCAGAGCCCGAATGTTTGCCGAAAAAATTGTCCTCTTCGGCGCTCGCCAACGTGGTGTGGCTATCAGTGGCGCCAATCAAGCCAAATTTGTAGGGGTTGGTGCCTAACTTCGCTTCAATCTCCAATCCGCGCTTCAGCGCGGATCGCGCATACTCACCCGCTAACATATTAGTCGTCTTCGCTTGCGACAGATCCAGATTGCCCGCATCCCACGTCTCGTAGTCGGCAAATTCATCTTCGGGAGACAGCGATGGGTGGGCTTCGGCGTCACCCTTAATCTGAGTCGCCTCGTACAGCGGTTCCCACTTGGCGCGCTCAGTGACGTAGCTCTTGTCGAGCTTTTTACCGTTCCACTGCTTGTCCAACGGGAACATGATGCCGTTGGAAAGGTTACCGTTGTGTGGGATCGCCAAGACATCCCCGCCGGTTTTAGCTTCGTAATCGGTTAGGTACTGCCACAGGTCGCGCGGGTCCGGACTGCCCCAGGGAGCCGTCATAGTGAACGGCTCTACTTGTTTGGCCTTGTCTCCGTCATCGCGAAAGATCACCACACGATGCATGTTGTTGCCCTTGATCAACGAGGTCCACTCGAAGCCGATCAATGCCGTGAAGCGTCCCGGATCATTAAACGCTTCGGCCTCAGCAACCACTTGCTCCCAAAGCGTGCGGTACGACTTGGAACCAGGCTGATAAGAAGCGAATAGATCCGGGTCGACTTCGTCATTGGCAAAGGTGGTGATTACGTCGAGTGAGGCAGCAACACCAGCCTGGCCGCCCTCCCGCAACCCCGTCGTCCAGCGCGCACCCTGCTCATGAGCCATCACCTCGGGTGTGCCAGCCCGCAGGTCATCGATCAACCCCATACCATCGGAATGATCGGTGATCGCCAGCCAGTCCAGTGGCCGTGACAGCCGCACCGGCTGTCCGGTTGCGCTGATAACCTGCTCACCACGGGCGAAGCGATAGGCTTCGCTTGGGGGCAACGTGTTACCGAACAGTCCCGCATCGAGCGACAGAGAGGTGTGCAAATGCGAATCGCCCCACAGCGGTCGCTCTGGAAAGTTGCGCTCGGCGTTGGGCGAATAGACTTTTCCGGTGTAGGCAGCGGAGAGATTCTCCGCCGATGGCGTGCCCGTGTCCTGGGCGACAGCGGAAGGTGGCGGCGCCAGCACTACGAGAGCGATAAGCGAAAGCAAAAGTTTCATTGTCGAAGGAATCCTTATCAAATGGGCGCTAGATACCGTGTGTATTGTTGCGCCACTCTGGTAGGTAGAAATCAATTCGGTGTGCTATTAGAGGACGCGGCAGACCGCAAAGACACGATGTACAGGTGAATGCTTCCCCATCCGCCAATTTCTTCGTCGGAATAAGCTAGCTGGTTGTTCTCGAATAAGCTACCCATATCGCGAACGAGATCACCCGATCGAATCCAAAAGCGCGTAAGGAATGTACCAAACCAGTTTTCGTTCGCGGGGTAGTTGACGTCGATCAGCACGATTCGACCTTCCGGTTTAAGGACTCGAAGCATCTCAGTGAGCGCCCTTTGCGCATTGGGATAGCCCGAGAGTGCCATGGTACAAAGCACCGTATCGAAGCGTTCGTCGGAAATCGGTAGCGACTCCACATTGCCCTGCTGTAATTCTGCAGATAGCCCTGACTTAGCGAGGTTTTCTTGAGCGACTTCAACCATTCTATTGTTCAGGTCAACACCATGGACTTCGAAGCGGTCAGCGTACTGAGTCATGAGCCACCCGGTCCCGAAGGAAACCTCCAAAATGCGCGGGCCAATAAGGTGAGGAACGGCGCGACGGAGCCATCTCTTCCAAATGGGGAAGACCTTAACAAGCAGATCGTATACGCCGGCGAACCGGGTGTAGAAGCGGTCGAAGCCTTCGGTGAACGCTTGCTGGTCCTCAGGCTCCTCTGAGTACTTTTGCATCGGCCCTATTTTGGGCTTTGCGACATCGTCTGGCTTCTGGCCTGGGGTCTAGTCCTGCACCAAGCAGAACCCGTTGCCGAATGGGCGCAACGCTTACAGATGCGCAATTTCCCCATTGGAGAACAAGTACTCCCGTAGCTCTTCGTCTAAGCAGTCATCGTTGCGTCGAATCCATTGCAACAGCATCGACACGTGCTCGTTCTCCTCATCGCGGTTGCGTGCTAACAGCGCTTTGAGCGCGGGATCGGTACAAGCCTCGACTTGTTGATGGTAGAAGTCGACCGCATCAAGCTCTTCCATTAGAGATTTGATGGCACGCTGCATGTCCTGTACACGCAGCGACGAATCCGCCTGCGCTTCTTGGTAACTCACACCGGACATCGCAACACCTCAGTCTCTTTTCAATCGATCGCGAAGGTGCTCGTAGGCTTCTTCAAGCTCATCACCGAGTTTCTTTACCGTATGCTTGGCATCGTCACCCAGGTCGTCGACCTTGGACTCGAATTGGTCCCACTTTGCTTCCAGCCGTTGCCACTCATCCTTGAATTCCTTGCGGCCTAGATCCATTTGCACGGCGAGATGCTCCCGCTCTCGTTTCAATGCAACTGCCAGATCCTTAAGCGCCTTGCGCGTTTCTTGACCAACCGGCGCGTCACCCATGTCTCAATCCTCGAGGTTTGGTTTGCCGATTTTGCGAAGGATTACCTGGGTTGAACATACGCGGTTGCCGCAGAGCGCCTATGGGTGCGGCTGCGCCTGGCAGTCCGGGGAAGAGATATCAGGTGCGGCTTGCTGCAGCCGGCGCTCGAAATAGGCGCTATAGAACTCGGAGCCGTTGTATCCCACCAGTGGGGGCGCAATCTCGCCCCCTGCGCCGTCGAGAAACAGGAAAGTCGGCGTTAGCGCACCCCCATGTGCCTCCGCAATCGCCTCGGCAGAGGTCACGGTGCCATCAAAGTTGACGATCGGTGTGTCGGCATCCAGGAGTAGCTGCACATAGATTGCCCTGCCTTCGAGCACGCCTGCGGCAATCAACGGTCGCAACACGTCGCCCTCGAGGCGCCGGCAGAACGTGCAATCTGTCCGTGCCATGTACACCACCAAGGGCAGTCGCTGAGTGGCGGCTTGGCAGCCCGCCTCCTGTAAATCCGTAACGGCTAGGAAACTGGTCAAAGCAATCCACAACCCAATCATCGCTAGTCTTCGCTCAGCATAAGATCCAATACATCATCCAGGTACAGATCTCGAAAGAAGTGGTCGGCCCCTTCGATCTCGAGGTACTGGATGTTCTGCTTGTTGCTGAGTTGAGCGCGCTCAGCATCGCTCCATTGCGCGATCGCATCATCGCTGCCGGCGAACACCTGCACTGGAATGCTCACTTGCTGCAACATTAGCGCAGTGTTCTTGGGGATCGAGGCATCATAGTAAGATTGAAAGGTCGATGCCGGGGCGCTGACCGCATCGCACTGCAGCAATCGAAAGGGCCCAATGTTCGACGCCGTCGACTGCTGCGCCGTCGACAACACTTGCGGTAGTGACACCGTTGAGACGCGCTCGTACTGGGCGGCAGCTTCGGCTTCACGCCAAACCATTGGCGCTAGTAGTGCCATGGAGCGAACCAGCGGTTCATTGTAGCGAAGCTGAAACAACGTCACCTGGGCACCACCGCGCGAATGCCCCACCAACACGATGGATTGCCAACCCTCTTCTCGAAGGTAATCCACCCAGTGTTTAAGCTCCAGCACCGCATGCTCGTAGTTTGGCGCCATGCTCGAAGCACAGGGCAGAAAGCCACGGCGGCTGTCGACCCCGAGGCTCAGGTTCGGCGCAATGCTCGATTGGCTGCGCTCCGACAAGCCGTCTTGCAGCGCACGAACGATCTCCATCTCGTTGTGCGCCCAGGTGCCATGCAGCACCAGATAGATCACTTCACGTTCATCCGAAGCGATCTGCAGCTTGGCACTAATCCCGAATCCTGCAATTTCACTGCGTACCTCTTCGGCCACGGTCGCTAGCGGTAGCAATCCACCAAGCAGCAAAACAAGCAAACAAACACACCAGCGCATCTAGAAATACTCCAACTCTAAGGCTTGGAATACCCGACCGGCGTTCTTTACCGCCAGCTCCTCGAAGGTATTCAGGTGAGCATAGGCTGATTGATCGATTTTGTAGGCTTCGGCAAGCCCCGCATCGCTGTCTAAAAGTTCAGTCACCTGGGCGATGAGGTACCGCAGATAGTCATAGGTCGCCCATTGAATCTCCGCGAGCGTGGTTGGGTGCCCGTGCCCCGGAATAACGGTCTTTGGCTGCAGCGCCGCCATGACCTCGAAAGATTTGACCCAGGCCGTTACATCGGTGTCGGGAAATACGCCAAGCAGGCGTTCGTGGAAGGCGATGTCTCCGGCAATCAGGATTTGTTGACCGGGTATCCAAACGGAAATGTCGCCGGGCGAATGCGCCTTCCCAAAGGATCGAAGCTCGATTCGTAATCGCCCCAAATCCATGGCTCGAGAATCCCGAAAACTTTCATCGGGCACCGCCACAAAGGTGCCCTGGCCGCGCTCCTGGTTGCGCTCAAGCATGGCGGCTAGGACCGCGACGCCGCGCTCCTCAATCTCGTGCACCGCATCCTCATGGGCAATGATCCGGACCCCCTGCTCGCGCCAATAGCTATTGCCCAAAAAGGCGTGACCTTGGCCATTTTCGTTCACTACCCAAGTAACTGGCACATTCGTGATTCGACGGATCTCCTGGTGTAAGGCACTGGCCAACGCGTAGTTGTCTCCGCCGTTCACCACCAGCACTGCCTGAGCGCCGATCACGAAGCTTAAGTTGTTGTTATGCCCCCAGTTTTCATAGCTAGGAGGCAGAGTTGCGCCAATGGCGGAGTACACCGATTCCGATACCTGGACGAGTTTTAGATTCGGTGCGGCCTGGGCAGCACAGCCCGCACAAACCATCAAAAAAAGACTTAACAAAAAGTGCATATGCTTATAGCATTTGAGTTTTAATGAATATATTAAAGTGCTAATGTACAAATCTCCCCGCTATAAAGGAAGGGCTGATGAGCAATGATTACCTGATTTCGTGGAAGGTGGCGGGCATCGCCCTCGGGCTGCTGCTGACCCTCGCGACCGCGCTGGTAAAACCCCTTGGGGTGTCCACCCAGTTCGTGGTCACCGACGCCATCGTTTCGCACCAGGTCGCGCCGGAATTTGCCGAATCCAACGAATACCTCGCCAAGTACGGCGAGAAACAGAATTGGGGCATTGGCTACGGCTGGATGCTGGTGTTTGGCATGCTGGTGGGTGGCGGCGTGACGGCACTGATCTTTCGCAATCGGCAGCCGCAACAAGACAAAGGCTCCATGCCGGCAATGTGGGAGGCGCAGTTCGGCAGCTCGCATATGAAACGCTACCTTGCCGCCTTCGTTGGCGGGGTTCTGCTGTTGTTTGGCGCACGCCTAGCGGGCGGTTGTACCAGCGGCCACATGATCAGCGGTATCTCGCAGTTGGCCTTGAGCTCCTTCATTTTTGGTGTTGTAACTTTCGCGGTGGCGATCGGAACGGCCAAATTCCTCTATCGCAATCGCTAGGAGTATCGCAATGGGTACTTTATTCATCGGCTTCCTAATCGGCTGCGCGTTCGGCGCCATTCTCTACTTGGGCGGTGCTTCAAGCTATCGCCGCATCATGGGCACCCTCCTCTTAAAAGACATGTGGATCATCAAGCTCATGGCAACGGCCATTGGCGTCGGCACGCTAGGTGTGTACCTGCTGGACCTCGGAGGGCTGGCGCATATGTCTATCAAGCCCGCCTACATCTGGGGTGTGGCACTGGGCGGAGCCATCTTCGGCGTCGGTTGGGCAGTGTCTGGCTACTGCCCAGGCACCTGCGTGGTCGGCACCTCAGAAGGCAAGCTGGACGCACTCTTCACCTTGGTCGGAGCGCTCACCGGTGCTTTTGTCTTCTCTCTGGTTTACCCGTTTCTAGAAACGGCCCTGATCAACAACGCCAATTTCGGCTCGATTACCTTAGAAGACATGGTCGGCATCAACGGTATCTATCTGGCAATGGCCTTGAGCGCGCTGTTGATCTGCGTCGCCTTCTTTGGCCTTAAAGACCAATACGAATAGCGTAAGGGGCCGAGTAAAGACCCAGGGTTACGGCTGAACGTGCACGTAGCCCTGTTGAAT
>JBPCXR010000130.1:0-7483 GCA_051027215.1 Pseudomonadales bacterium
GTCGACGGCGAGGTCGTGCATTTGCTCGGCAAGTCGCTCAAACTGACGGTGGAACCCGGTTTGTTTGACTCGGTGCTGACGACAGAAAAAGCCTTGGTGGTGACCAGCCGGCTGACCGATCCGCACCAGATTAAAGCCATGCTAACTCCCTGGTTTACCCAGCAAGCACGACAGGTTTTCGTCGAAGTGCTAGCTGACTTTGCGCACCTGCCTTGGTTGCAGGAAGGTCTGCCGCCATGGAAGCAGCGTTACATGCGCAGCCAATGGGGCAGCTGTAGTGCCCAAGGTCGCCTGTCGTTAAACACCCATTTGGTGAAAACCCCACGACGCTTAATCGAATACGTCGTGCTGCACGAGCTGTGTCACCTAAAGCACCACAATCACGGGCGTCGTTTCCACTCGTTGGTCAGCACCCACATGCCGGACTGGCAGGCTCGGAGCAACGAGTTGAACAAATACCTGCCCATTCTCATGCAGGACTAGCGCCGCGCTCATGGATGTCCAAGCGCTGATTCCGCTGGGTTGGAAGACCGCATTTCAGCAACAGCTGTCGCTCGAAGAATTCGAATCGAACCAGGTACTCAGAGTCATGGCGGTGCAGCGTGCCGGTTTGACACTGGCGCCCGCCTTGGAGGAAGTGGTGCCCCTGGCCGGTCGCTGGTTCCAACGACCGGCAGAGGAGCGACCGACAGTTGGCGATTGGCTGGTGTTTGATTCCAGCAGTGGTCAGATTGTGCGGCTGCTGGAACGTACCAGCGTGCTTAAGCGCATAACCGCGGGACGCACCAGCGAAGTGCAATTGATCGGTGCCAACGTCGACACCCTGTTTGTCGTCAGCTCCTGTAACCAGGATTTTAATCCAGGGCGTATAGAGCGGTATCTGGCCCTGGCCTTCGAAGCCGGCGCCACGCCAGTGTTGGTGTTAACCAAGCAGGACATGACCGACGCAGCTGAGGACTACAGAGCCCAAGCCCAAGCGCTCAGCCCCGACCTCGCCGTTGAAGTGGTGAACGCTTTAGATCCGGATACCTTAGAAGGCGTGCGCGCCTGGTGTGGTCCGGGCGAAACCGTTGCGCTGTTAGGCTCTTCTGGTGTTGGCAAATCGACGCTCCTGAATTCGCTGGCAGGACGCTCGCTGCAGGCCACCGGTGGCATTCGCGAGGACGACGATAAGGGCCGGCACACGACCACTCATCGGTCCTTGCACCCCTTACCCGAAGGTGGGCTTGTGCTCGACAGCCCAGGCATTCGGGAACTGCAGATCACCGACATGGACAGCGGCCTGGAGGCAACTTTTGCTGACGTTGAGGCTCTGGCGACGCAATGCCGATTCAACGACTGCCAGCACCACGCCGAGCCGGGTTGTGCGGTACAGGCCGCAATCGAGCGCGGCAAACTAGACCCGCGACGATTGGCAAACTACGAAAAGCTCAGCCGGGAAGAACGCTATGCCCGGGAGACCACCGCTGAGCGGCATGCGCGAACCCGCGCCTTCGCTAAAATGGTACGCAATAGCCAGTCGACTAAACCTGGCGCAACTCCGGATCCTAAGTGACGAATCTAAAAGCTCCACAGCTAATTCAGCAGCCGGTATCGGTGACACGAAAGATGTCTGCATCGCTCCCTGGCCTGCGTCGTACGGCCGAAGAAAAGGGCTTGAAGATGCATCACCTGGGTGCGGGCTATCCGCACCCAGAGGTTACCGATCCCCGCAGCTTTCTGGCCCACCAAGAACGCTATTTCCAGCACCTAGGGGCAACGGAAGGACTGAACGATCCGCACACCGTGCCAGAGTATCTGCGAGCGTCGTTCTCCTATACCGACACCCTTGGCCCAGAAACCACACGCCAAACTTTTGCGGCCATCTACGGCGCAGACTTGGGTCTGCAGATCGATCCGAATCGCTTGTTGCCAACGGTCGGTGCAACCGGCGGCATCAGTTTAAGTTTGAACTTGTTTGAACGAGCGGATCAGCCGCTGGCCTACATTACCGATGCCCCGACCTACGCTGGTTTCGTTGCTCGGGCGACGCTCAAGCAGGACAGCGCCATTTATAGCGTGCCGATGGATGCAGAAGGTCCGGATCCCGAAGTGCTGCGCGCGCAGATCGCGGCGGCTCGAGCCGCCGGCTACTTCGTGCCGTTCTATTACACCGTTCCCGACGGCCACAATCCTGCGGGCTTCTCTTTCAGTCAGGCGCGGCGTGAAGCCATCGTTGCAGTAGTGCGAGAGGCGGGCATTTTGATTCTCGAAGATGCGCCGTATCTGTACATCAACTACGGCGCTGCCAACGAGCGGGCTGCAGCGTTTCTGGCGTTGGCGCCAGAACTGACCGTGCACTTGTTTACGGGTTCGAAAATTGGATTTCCAGGTCCCCGGGTGGGATTTCTTTACTCCGATGCCATGCTGAGCATTGCTGACGGAGAACAAGTGCCGTTCACCACCCTTGCGCTTACCGAAGCCAGCGCCGACATTCTCTTTCATAATCCTGCGGCGTTGCGCGGCTTCGAAGCGTTGCTGCACGATGACAACTTCAAACCTCGCACCACCTTGTGGGACGTGGCGGAGCAGAAGCTAGGGGTGTATCGCGAAAATCGGCAGATCATGCTCGATGGATTGACCAAGAGTTTGGGCGCGTACCCTGAGCGTTTTTCCTGGACGATCCCCGGCGCTGGTTTTTTCGTGGTATTCAGCGTGCTCGACGGCTCGTTGATTACCGACGAGGCTTTCGTCAGTCGGCTTGTAGCGAACTACGGTGTTGTGGTCATTCCCATGTACGACTTCTACCCGGACGACGCTCGCGAGCGGGATCCCAACGCCGGCTTGAACCAGCTGCGGCTGTCCTTCTGCTTTAACGAGAGTGTTGGCGAAGGCCGTCGGCGAGATCTCACAGAAGCCGTCGATGCCTTCTGTGCAGCGATCCGACAGGAAGCAGGCATCGATTAAGCGCCCTAGGTGCTTCGAGCGTGTTCGATCTTGGTGCATCGATCCATGACTACACGAAGACCTCCGTCTATTGCGATCTGCGCGCCAACCTCGCTGATTACGCCCAACTGCAACCACAAGCACCGAGCGCCGATGGCAACCGCTTGCTTGGCAATTGCTGGCACCGCATCCGGCTGTCGAAATACGTCTACCAGCTGTACCGTTTCAGGGATGTCCATCAGGCTGCGGTAACAACGCTCACCAAGTATCTCGGACTCGTTTGGGTTGACGGGAATCACCCGGTAACCCGCGCGTTGCAAATACTCAGCGACTTCGAAGCTGGGGCGCGCGGGGTTGGCAGACAATCCGACCACGGCGATGGTTTGCGCTGCGAGTGCGAGTTCGATGTCTTGGGGGTCCACGTAGCTGGGCATGGCAACTAGATGCTTTTAGGGACCTTGGGGCGCAGGTTTGCCTGGAACCAGCATGGCTGGGTCGGTAGCGTGAGGCGATTTCGTTTCTATCAAGGTTGGCTGTGACGAGGTGACCCCGAGTTCCGCCTGGATCTCGTGCAGTCGCGATTCGGTTAACGGGTAATGCCAGAGCAGTGGCATGGCAACGAACTTGAACAATGCGGGAATGACAGAGTACAAGCACGCTAGCATCAATAGGGAAAATGCCGTGTTGGTGGTGCTATGTGGGTCAGCCAGGGAGTTGAAGCCAAACCAGACCGCGGAGCTGGTGCCAACGAACAAACCCAGAGCGTAGGCCAGTTTTCGGGTCATCAGCCAAATGGAGAAATACGCACCGCCTTGGCGTTTGCCAGTCTGCGCTTCATCCAAATCGATCACATCAGCCGCCATTGCGTAAGGCAGCGCTGACAGTGCACCGATGGATGAGCCTTTCAAACACATGACCGTCACGAAGAACAGAAATTTTCCGGTGGGAATATCTTCGAAGTAGACCATTGCTGCAGCATAGTTATCGTCTGGTAAAAACCGCAGCAGCTGGGACACCTCAAAGGCGTTGAACCAAACAGTTGGAGCAATGGCGATCAGCGGAATCAGGCAAGACCAGAACGCGTACCAGCCAATGGCGATCATGGTGGCTCGATGCTTGCCTATGCGGGTGGAAAGTTTGAACCACAGTGGAATGGCAATGATCTGGGAGATGAAATAGGGCGCCAGATAGAAACCGTACAGATCACCGGCGAGAAGCACATGCTTCACAAAAAAGAAGCTCAGGCTGTTGGTCATCGCTGAGCCGATCATAGAGAAAAAGAAGATGATCACCAGCCGACGGTAGGGTTCGTTCTGCCACACGTAGCGAAAGGATTCGCGAATCGTCAAGCGGTGTTGAGCCGTTTCTTGCACCGGATACTCGGGTACAACACGCAAGGCGTTGAGTACGAAGATCGGCATGAGCACGGCGACGCCGATGCCCAAAAAGCCGACGATGTCGACGGGCTTGGTGTAGCCGAAGAAAAATACGATGGCGGGCGTTAATGCTGCGGTGAGATTGCCGGCAACGGTAAATGCTTCTTTCCAGCCCATCACCACCGTGCGTTCGTTGTAGCTGCGAGACAACTCTGCACCCCAGGCCGAGTAGGGTACGTCTTTGATGGTTGCACCAATGAAAGTCAGAATCAGCACCCCGAGTAAGTAGGGGTAGCCATTGTTGAAGGTAAACCCGAGCCAGGTGACCTCGCTGAATTCGAAGGGCGGTATCCACAGTAGCAAGACACCGACGACGAATATCGGAGTGCCGATCAGGAAAAAGGGTTTACGACGACCGAATCGGGTGCGAGTACGATCGGAAAGAAAGCCGATGATCGGATCGGTGAGTCCATCGAAAACGCGTGAGAACACGAGCATTAAGCCGACGAAGCCAAGACCCAGGTTGAAGCCGTCTGAGTCTGCATAAACAGCGGGCAAATACACAGCCAACGGTAGCGTGACCATAGACAGCGGCATGGCGGGTGCGCCATAGCAGGCCAGCTGCCATTTGCTCAGTTTCTGATCGTTCAAACAGTTCCCCTTCCTCTGCGAGAACATAGCCCGCCGCCGGTTCTGACGCAACGGCTTGGATCGGTTTGGAACTGCTCAGTCACCCCTTGGGACTTCTGCCGTCTACTTTCGTTACAATCCTGGTCGAACAGGCTTGAAGAGCGAAGTGAACAGTGGACGAGTTTCGTCAAGAAATCAGAGCGTGGCTCGAAGCCGAATGCCCCCCGAGCATGCGCACGCCTATGTCTGCGGACGAACATCCGGGTGGTGGTCGCAAGGCACGTTTCAAGAACCCCGAAACGAAACTCTGGCTCGAACGCATGGCTGGGCGCGGATTCACCGTCCCCACCTGGCCTCGAGAATACGGCGGCGCCGGCCTTAACTCGCAACAGGCCGCGGTATTGCAGGAAGAACTGCGGCGCATTAACGCTCGACCCCCACTGTTGGGCATGGGCATTAGCATGATCGGCCCGGCACTGTTGGAATTCGGGACCGAGGCGCAAAAAGCTGAGCACTTACCGGCCATTGCTTGTGGCGAGATCTGGTGGTGCCAAGGTTATAGCGAGCCAGGCTCGGGTTCCGATCTGGCGAGCCTGCGAACTTCTGCGGTGGTGGACGGCGATGAGTATGTGGTCAACGGCCAGAAGATCTGGACCAGCGGCGCTGATCAAGCGGATTGGATGTTTTGTTTGGTGCGCACCGATCCGGATGCACCGAAGCACCAAGGCATCACCTTTGTGCTCTTCGATATGGATCAGCCCGGAGTCAGCGTCAAGCCCATCCTGTTAATTAGCGGATATTCGCCGTTCTGTGAAACTTTTTTTGACGATGCTCGCGCGCTACGCAGCAACGTGGTGGGGGAAGTCAATCAGGGTTGGACGGTGGCCAAGCGTTTGCTGCAGTACGAACGTACCTCCATTGGTGGCATCGGTGGCGGTAGTCAGAAAGTCACCAGTTTGGAGGAGCTCGCTGGTGAGCGTGTCGGCTTGCAGGCAGGCAAGCTAGCCGATCCCGTTTTGCGGCAAAGTATCCTTAAGCAGCGCATGGACGATGCCGCTTATCGCCTGACGCTGCGGCGCTCTCAAGAACAATCGGCTAGTGGTCTGGCCCCAGGCGCCGAGTCGAGCTTTTTCAAGTACTTTGGCACCGAGCAGAACAAACGCCGCTACGAATTGATGATGCAGATTCTGGGTACCCAGGGCTTGGGTTGGCAAGGGACCGGCTTCACCGCGACAGAGCTGCGCACGCCGCGTGAATGGCTGCGCTCCAAAGCCAACTCGATTGAGGGTGGCACGAGCGAGGTGCAGCTCAACATTTTGGCAAAGCGTGTTCTAGGGTTGCCAGACTAGTCCCAGCGCGCTTGCCTTACCCAAGGACCTCTATGTATCTGTTTGCTGAAAAATCCATGCGCTACAACCTGCTGGCTGTTGTGGTGACAGGGCTGCTGTTGGCTTCTACCGCTAGCAATAGCGCTGAGCCAATGCCGCCACAGGTTGATCAACCAGCAGCAGTGGCCGCGGAGCATGCAACAGGTGCCGAACAGGCCGTGCAACCAGACGCTGGACAAAGCGCGAATGAGGATGCAGCGCAAGACCCAGCACCAGACACTGGTAAAGATATCGTCGGGCTGGAAGAGTTCATGCAAGCTTTCGGCTGGAGTTTCGAAGGAACGGTGGTCAAAGCAGAAAAACTGGGCGAAGGTTTGTTCCTGTTGTTCGGCACTGGCGGAAACGTCGCTGTCAGCATCGGCGAGCAAGGGACGCTGCTGGTGGATGATCAGTTTCCGCAAATGATGCCGAAGCTGAAGAGCGCGATCGAAAACCTTGGCGGTGGTGCGGTGGACTTCGTCGTTAACACCCACTGGCATTTCGATCACGCCGAAGGCAATTTAACCCTAGGCCCTGAAGGTGCCTGGATTGTCGCTCATGAAGAAAGCCAGAAGCGCATGGGTCTAGATCATGTGATCAATCTGGTGACGCTCAAGTACGGCCAGCCTGCCTATCCGAAACAGGCGCAACCGGTGATCAGCTACGCCGATCGCATGCAGTTTCACTTTAACAGTCAAGACATCGAGCTGCGCTACTTCGGGCCAGCCCACACCACAGGCGATACTGCGGTGTTCTTCAAGCCGGCTAATGCCGTGCACATGGGTGATGTGTTTAATGCCGCGTATCCGTTTATTGATGTCGATAACGGCGGTAATCTCGACGGCGTTATTCACTTCTGTGAAGCGGTGCTCGCCGTGATCGATGAAAATACCCAAGTCATTCCCGGTCATGGAGAAGTCAAAGATCGCGCAGCGCTGGTGGCGTACGTCGACATGTTGCATAGCGTACGTGGCAAGATCGCCGAGCAGGTGGTCGCTGGTGCAAGCTTGGAAGCCGTCATCGCCAGTCAACCAACGGCGGAGTTTGATGCCGCCTATGGCGACCCCACGCGATTGGTTGACCGCGCTTATGCCAGTCTGAAACGCACCCATCAGCGTAAGCTTGAAGCCGATGCGGCCGCTGCGGCACAGGCCGAAGCCGCAGGAGCTGTAGAATCTGTAGAAG
>JBPCXR010000131.1:0-10792 GCA_051027215.1 Pseudomonadales bacterium
TAAAGGAACCTTCGATGAGCAAAGAGAAATTTGAACGTACGAAGCCGCATGTAAATGTTGGCACGATTGGTCACGTTGACCATGGCAAGACGACGCTGACGGCGGCGCTGACGCGGGTATGTTCGGAGTCGTCTGGGAGCGGCGATGTACGCTCGTTCGATCAGATCGACAATGCGCCAGAAGAGCGAGAGCGCGGTATCACGATTGCGACCTCGCACGTTGAGTACGAGTCAGAGACCCGTCACTACGCGCACGTTGACTGTCCTGGACACGCGGACTACGTGAAGAACATGATCACGGGCGCCGCGCAAATGGATGGAGCGATTCTGGTGGTTTCAGCCGCCGATGGGCCGATGCCGCAAACCCGCGAGCACATTCTGCTGTCGCGTCAGGTGGGTGTGCCGCGGATCGTGGTGTTCATGAACAAAGCGGACATGGTGGACGACGAAGAGCTGATCGAGCTGGTGGAGATGGAAGTTCGAGAGCTGTTGGACAAGTACGAGTTTCCGGGCGACGACACGCCGATCATCATTGGCAGTGCGTTAAAGGCGCTGGAAGGCGACACCAGTGAGATTGGTGCTGAGGCGGTGAAGAAGCTGGTGGCGGCGCTGGATGATTACATTCCGGAGCCTGAGCGGGCGATTGATCAACCGTTTTTGATGCCGATTGAGGATGTATTTTCGATCTCAGGCCGCGGTACGGTCGTGACGGGCCGGGTTGAGCGCGGGATTGTGAAGGTTGGCGATGAGATCTCGATTGTGGGGATCAAAGAGACGACCCAGACGACGTGCACGGGTGTGGAGATGTTCCGCAAGCTGTTGGACGAAGGTCGCGCGGGCGAGAACGTGGGTGTGTTGTTGCGGGGCACGAAGCGAGACGAAGTGGAGCGGGGCCAGGTCCTGGCGAAGCCGGGCTCGATCACGCCGCACACGAAGTTTGAGGCAGAAGTGTATGTCTTGAGCAAAGATGAAGGCGGTCGACATACGCCGTTTTTCAAGGGCTATCGGCCGCAGTTTTACTTTCGCACGACGGATGTGACGGGTAACTGCGAGCTGCCGGCGGATGTAGAGATGGTGATGCCTGGAGACAACGTGAACATGGTGGTTGACTTGATCAACCCGATTGCGATGGACGAAGGGCTGCGCTTTGCGATTCGGGAAGGTGGCCGTACGGTCGGCGCCGGTGTGGTGAGCAAGATTATCGAGTAGTGGAGCTAACCCTGAGGAGCCTGTTCGCGTGGCGAAGGGTCTGCTCAAGCATCGAAAAAGGGGCCATTAGGCCCCTTTTTAGTACCCGCAGAACCAACAACGACAATAAACTGGCCATTAAAGCCGCAATTGAGCTTCCGCAGCAGCCGGACATCGTCGCAACCAAGGAGTTTGGGTAGGCACAAAGCGGTCCGCACTGATCCCACCGGGCTCTCGATATTTCCACCAGAAAAGCAGTTGCGGCCCAGATTTCCCGTCTGTATAGTTCGCGTCCCGAATTCAGGGGGACCGAGTTCGGGTTCCCCTTCGTCGGGAGTTCTTTAACAGAAGTTTTTTTGACCGGTTGGCCCTGTCTATGGGCGTCTTGCACCCCTTTTTTGGGTGAAGGCGTTGCCAGGGAGAGCCGGTCTCGCTTGTGGAGTTGCAGTCAGTGCAGAACCAGAGGATACGTATCCGCTTGAAAGCGTTCGATCATCGGCTTATCGATGTATCGACGCAGGAAATCGTCGAGACGGCGAAGCGTACTGGGGCCCAGATTCAAGGGCCGATCCCTCTGCCGACTCGCAAAGAGCGTTTCACGGTGCTGATTTCACCGCACGTAAACAAAGATGCTCGCGATCAATACGAGATTCGCACCCACAAACGGCTTCTGGACATTATTGAGCCCACCGAGAAAACCGTCGACGCGCTAATGAAGCTCGACCTGGCGGCAGGGGTAGAAGTACAAATTAGTTTGAATTGATAAAAACACCGGCCTTAAGCCGGTGTTTTTGTCTAAGCGGCGTTTTGTAGAACAAGGCACTTTCCGAGTTCTTCGCCGAGCGGAGTACTCACGGCACGGTCTAGAGCAGTGTCGTCAACAGGGCCCCGATTGGGGGCCAGTGAAGTATTTAGCGGCCGCCCACCTCCGCAGCGGAGGGAAGCGGTCGCTGCTTGTGGTACAGAGAGTGCCGCAAACACTGTCACGGCTTTGAGTGCGTTGTCGCACCAGGGTCGACAACGGGACGTAAGGTATGGCAATCGGAATTATCGGCAGAAAAGCGGGCATGACCCGGGTTTTCACGAGTGAGGGCAACTCAACGCCTGTCACCGTCATCGAGGTTACGCCGAACCGCATTACGCAGATTAAAACCGCCGAAACCGATGGTTATCAGGCGTTGCAGATCACTACGGGTGAGCGACGCCAGAATCGGGTCAGCAAGCCGATGGCTGGGCACTTTGCCAAGGCCGACGTGGCCGCTGGTCGCGGTCTTTGGGAATTTCGCATCGATGAAGTCAGCGAGGAGCACGCCGTAGGCAGCGAGCTCACGGTTGCCCAGTTTGAAGAGGGGCAGAAGGTGGATGTCCAAGGCGTATCCAAGGGTAAAGGCTTCGCCGGCGCTATTAAGCGTTGGAACTTTGCCGGTCAGGACAACAGCCACGGCAACTCAATCTCGCACCGCGCCCCTGGTTCCATCGGCCAGTGTCAGACCCCAGGTCGGGTATTTAAGGGTAAGAAAATGGCTGGGCATCTTGGTAGCGCCAAGGTAACGACCCAGAACCTCGAAGTAGTGCGGATCGATGCTGAGCGCAACCTACTGCTGGTGAAGGGCGCTGTGCCCGGACCCGCAGGCGGTGACGTTTGTGTCCGTCCAGCGGTCAAAGCTTAGGAGGCGATGAGGCGATGAATCTCAGTTTGGCCGAGAGTTCAGAACGCGTGGAGATTTCCGACGCAGCATTCGGCAGAGAATACAACGAAGCTCTGGTACACCAGGTGGTTGTCGCGCACATGGCGGGCAATCGACAGGGCACCAAAGCGCAGAAAAGCCGTAGCGAAGTTCGCGGCGGTGGTCGCAAGCCCTGGCGCCAAAAAGGCACCGGTCGGGCGCGCTCGGGCACCATCCGTAGCCCAATCTGGCGAGGCGGCGGCCGAACGTTTGCCGCTAAGCCCAGGGACCATAGCGTTAAGGTCAATCGCAAAATGTATCGCGGTGCCTTGCAGTGCATCCTCTCGGAGCTAATCCGACAGGAGCGTCTGGTGGTAGTGAATGCCGTCGACATGGAAGCGCCGAAGACGAAAGAGTTGCAGGCCAAACTGAAATCGATGGAACTCAGCAATGTGCTCATCGTTGGTGAAAACGTTAGTGACAATCTCTATTTGTCGGCGCGCAACTTGCGGCAGGTAGATGTTCAGGACGTTAAAGCGGTAGATCCAGTCAGTCTCATCAGCCACGAGAAGGTGCTCATCACCGTGGGTGCGCTGAAGAAGTTAGAGGAGGCCCTGGCATGAACCCGGAACGACTCTATAGCGTAATTCGCGAGCCCCATATCTCTGAGAAAACCTCGACCATGGGTCATGACAGCAACCAGTACGCCTTCAAAGTGGCAACGGATGCGACCAAGGCTGAGATCAAGACTGCGGTTGAGACATTATTCAAAGTCACGGTTGAAGGCGTTTCTACCGTGAACGTCAAGGGCAAGCTCAAGCGTACGGCGGCGGGCAGCTCCCGGCGCAAGAATTGGAAAAAGGCCTACGTGCGGATTGCCGACGGCCAAGACATTGACTTTACGGTGACGGAATAATCCCATGGCAGTGGTAAAAGCAAAACCGACTTCACCGGGCCGCCGCTTTGTTATTAAGGTGGTTAGCCCGGAGCTGCACAAAGGTGCGCCGCATAAGCCGTTGCTGGAAACGAAGCATCGCACCGGTGGCCGCAACAATGGCGGGCGTATCACCACGCGGCACCGCGGTGGCGGCCACAAGAAGCACTATCGGGTTATGGATTTCAAGCGCAACAAAGATGGCATTCCTGCTGTCGTTGAGCGGTTGGAATACGATCCGAATCGCAGCGCCAACATCGCGCTATTGAAATACGCTGACGGCGAGCGTCGCTACATCATTGCGCCGAGTTCGGTCAGCGCTGGTGATGAGCTCATGAGTGGTACCAGCGCACCGATTCGGCCTGGCAACACCATGCCGCTGCGCAACGTGCCCCTAGGCAGCGTGATTCACTGTATCGAGCTGAAGCCTGGCAAAGGCGCGCAGATGGTGCGCAGCGCCGGCGGCTCTGCCCAGCTGGTGGCCAGAGAAGGTCGTTATGCAACGCTACGACTGCGCTCCGGCGAAATGCGTCGAGTGCTAGCGGAATGCCGGGCAACCCTGGGCTCCGTCAGCAATAGCGAACACAACTTGCGCTCGCTAGGTAAGGCTGGCGCCAAGCGCTGGCGTGGGGTGCGTCCGACAGTCCGCGGCGTAGCGATGAATCCAGTGGATCATCCGCATGGTGGTGGTGAAGGTAAAACGTCTGGCGGCAGACATCCGGTATCGCCCTGGGGTATGCCAACCAAGGGCTACAAGACCCGAAAGAACAAACGTACGAACAAGCTCATCGTGCGCCGTCGCGGTAGGAGATAAGCCCAGTGCCTAGATCGCTCTATAAAGGTCCGTTCATTGATATCCATTTGATGAAGAAAGTGGAGAAGGCGGTAGCTACCAATGAACGTCGGCCGATCAAAACTTGGTCGCGTCGATCCATGGTGCTCCCCGACATGGTCGGTTTGACCATCGCGGTGCACAACGGCCGTCAGCATGTGCCGATCCTCATCAACGAGGACATGGTGGGTCACAAGCTGGGCGAGTTCGCCCCGACGCGTACCTATCGCGGCCATCAGGCCGACAAGAAAGCGCGGCGCTAGGAGAGAGAGCAATGCAAGTAAGTGCACACGCCAAACGATTGCATATCTCCGCGCAGAAGGCGCGCCTGGTGGCGGATCAGGTGCGTGGCAAGCCGGTTGCTGAAGCGTTAGATATTTTGAACTTCAGCACTAAGAAGGGTGCTGATCTGGTGCGCAAGACCGTAGAAAGTGCCATAGCCAATGCTGAGCACAACGAAGGCGCCGACGTTGACGAGCTGAAGATCAGTACGATCTACGTCAACGAAGGCATGACGATGAAGCGCATTCGCCCTCGAGCGAAAGGGCGTGCAGACCGAATTTTAAAACGCACCAGTCACATAACCGTGACGGTGTCGGACGAGTAAGCGATATGGGCCAAAAGATTCATCCTACCGGTATCCGGCTTGGCATTGTCAAGGACCATACCTCGACCTGGTATGCGGATAGCAGCACTTATTCAGAGTATCTGCTCACGGACTTGAAGGTGCGGGACTTCCTGCGCGAGCGCCTGTCCCAGGCTTCGATCAGTCGGATTGAGATCGAGCGACCGGCGCAGAGCGCGCGCATCACGATTCACACTGCTCGACCTGGGATCGTTATCGGTAAGAAAGGTGAAGATGTTGAGCGGCTGCGAGTCGAAGTAGCGCGCATGATGGGCGTACCCGTGCACATCAACATCGAAGAGATTCGTAAGCCCGAGTTAGATGCGTTGCTGGTTGCGCAAAATGTCTCCCAGCAGCTCGAACGTCGGGTGCAGTTTCGCCGCGCAATGAAGCGGGTGATGCAGAACGCCATGCGCCTGGGTGCGGAAGGCATCAAGGTTCGGGTTGCCGGCCGGCTCGGCGGCGCAGAAATTGCGCGCTCTGAGGTGTATCACGAAGGCCGAGTGCCTTTGCATACCTTGAGAGCGGATATCGACTACGCCACCTGGGAGGCGAAAACGACCTACGGCATTCTTGGCATCAAGGTCTGGATCTTCAAAGGCGAAATCATTGGTAAACAACCAGAAGTGGCGACTAAAGCTGCTGCTCCTGCGGCCAGCTAATCTAGGGTATTCGACGTGTTACAGCCGAAGCGAACTAAATTCAGAAAGATGCATAAGGGCCGCAACCGCGGGCTGGCGCTGCGCGGCAGCAAAGTCAGCTTCGGTGAGTACGGGCTGAAGGCCGTGGGCCGCGGACGCATGACCGCGCGGCAGATCGAGGCCGGTCGACGCGCCATGACCCGTCACATCAAACGCGGCGGCAAGATCTGGATTCGGGTATTCCCCGACAAACCGATCACCAAGAAGCCCTTGGAAGTGCGTCAAGGTAAAGGTAAGGGCGCAGTGGAGTATTGGGTAGCCCAGATCCAACCAGGCCGAGTGTTATTTGAAATGGAAGGTGTTGACGAAGAGATCGCGCGCGAAGCGTTTCGGCTGGCTGCGGCGAAGATTCCTTTCCAAACCGAATTTGTGAAGCGGACGGTACTGTAATGAAGGCCAACGAGCTGCGCGAAAAAGATCCCAAAGAACTTGGGGAAGAGCTGACCAAACTGCGCAAAGAGCAGTTCAGCCTAAGAATGCAACGAGCCAGCGGCCAGTTGGGGCAAAGCCATCTGCTGCAGGAAACCCGGCGCGACATCGCCAGGATCAAGACCGTGCTGGCGGAGAAGCAGAGTGACTGAGCAAGTGAATACAGAAAGTACCAAGCGCACCGTGACGGGCACCGTCGTCAGCAACAAGATGAATAAGAGCATCACCGTGCTGGTGGAGAGAAAAGTTCAGCATCCGCTGTACGGCAAGATCATTCGCCGTTCCAGCCGATTGCACGCCCATGACGAAGACAACGCCTGCAACATCGGCGATACCGTAACCGTTGCTGCGTGTCGGCCGCTGTCCAAGACGAAGTCCTGGACGCTGCACAGTATCGACGAGCGTTCCCGAGAGATTTGAAATGATCCAGACCGAAACCATGTTGGACATCGCCGATAACAGCGGCGCGCGCAAGGTGCAATGCATCAAGGTGCTGGGTGGGTCCCACCGACGTTACGCCGGCATTGGCGACATCATTAAGGTGACAGTGAAGGAAGCGATACCGCGCGGCCGGGTCAAGAAAGGCCAGGTCATGAACGCCGTGGTCGTGCGAACACGCAAAGGCGTTCGCCGTCCGGACGGTTCGATTATTCGCTTCGACCAGAACGCCGCAGTATTGCTGAACCCGCAGAACCAACCGATCGGTACACGGATCTTTGGACCGGTAACGCGGGAACTGCGAAATGAGAATTTCATGCGAATTATTTCGCTTGCACCGGAGGTGCTTTAACGGAGCGGTGCCGCCGTAACTCCGTCTAAGTGACGACCGAAGAGATATAGAAGATGTTAAAGATCAAGAAAGACGACGAAGTCATCGTCCTCGCAGGCCGAGACAAGGGCAAGCGCGGGGAAGTCATCCGGGTGCTCGAGCGTGGTCGATTGCTGGTGGCCGGCGTAAACATGGTCAAGAAACACGAAAAGCCTAACCCGAACGTCGGCAAGCAAGGCGGCATCATCGAGAAAGAAGCGCCGATCGATGTGTCCAACGTAGCGATTTGGAACGGTGAGAGCGAAAAGGCTGATCGTGTGGGTTTCCGGGTAGAGGACGGTCAAAAAGTACGGTTCTTCAAGTCTGACTCGCGGGTCATTGAAGGGTAAAGAGATGAGCGATCTGTATCAGACATATATCAAAGAGATTCGCCCGCAGCTGCGTGATGAGCTGGCGTGCCAGAACATCATGGAAGTGCCTCGGTTGCAGAAAGTCACCCTGAACATGGGCGTAGGCGAAGCTGCCGCTGACCGCAAGGTCATGGAAAACGCGTTGACTGACCTAACCGCCATTAGCGGCCAGAAGCCGGTTGTTTGTAACGCCAGGAAGTCGGAGGCCGGTTTCAAGATTCGCACGGGCTGGCCCATTGGCTGCAAAGTGACGCTGCGGCAAGCGCGCATGTACGAGTTCATCGAACGACTCGTGGGCATCGCCATTCCTCGAATCCGAGATTTCCGGGGGCTGAATCCGAAATCGTTCGATGGTCGCGGCAACTTTTCTATGGGTGTGACCGAGCAAATCGTCTTTCCAGAGATTGACTACGACAAGATCGACAAGATTCGTGGGCTCGACATCACCATTACGACCAGTGCCCAGAACAATGAGCAAGGTCTCGCGTTGTTGCGAGCCTTTAAATTTCCGTTTCGCACCTAGCGTGCGACATAGATAGAGAAAGCAGAGAGACTTCATGGCTAAGACCTCTATGACTGAGCGAGAGAAGAAGCGCAGCAAGCTGGTGGCGAAATACGCCGCTAAGCGCGCAGCGATCAAAGCGATCATCTCGAACAGGGAAACCAGTGAGGAAGAGCGCTGGGATGCCCAGATGGCATTGCAGAAGCTGCCTCGCGATTCCGCACCTGTGCGACAACAGAACCGTTGTGGCATTACCGGTCGGCCCCATGGTGTGTATCGAAAATTTGGCCTAGGCCGCAACAAGCTTCGTGAAGCCGCAATGCGCGGTGATGTACCTGGCCTCGTAAAAGCGAGCTGGTAGGAATTCGACTATGACCATGCAAGACCCCATCGCTGATCTGCTGACCCGAGTGCGCAACGCGCAGCTTGCCAAACACTCAGCGGTAACCATGCCCTCTTCCACTGCCAAGCGTGCCATCTGCGAGGTGCTGAAGGCTGAAGGGTACATCGAGAGCTATGAGTCCAGCGGTGACAAGCAACCCGAGCTGACTATCACCCTGCGCTACCACGAAGGCGCAGCGGTCATTGAGCAGATCGACCGGATCAGTCGACCAGGCTTGCGGGTGTATAAGACCTGCGAAGAGCTGCCTACCGTACGCGGTGGTTTAGGTGTTGCCATTGTCAGCACCAATAAGGGTGTGATGACAGATCGCTCGGCTCGCGCACAGGGTGTTGGGGGCGAAGTCCTCTGCACGGTTTTTTAACGGACGGAACTGGAGCATTTACGAATGTCACGAGTAGCAAGCGCGCCTGTGCCAGTGCCCTCCGGTGTTGAGGTCACGCTTAGCGGCCAGCAGCTAAAGGTGAAAGGCGCAAAGGGCCAAATGGAGCTCAACGTTCACGAATTGGTAAACATCAAGCAAGAAGGCAGCGAGCTGCAATTCGCCGGCAAGAACGGTGGCAAGCAGGCGGTCGCCATGGCGGGCACCTCGAGAGCCTTGGTGGCGAACATGGTCCACGGTGTGACCACCGGATTTGAGCGCCGCCTGTTGCTCCAAGGCGTTGGCTATCGGGTCCAAAGCGCGGGAAAAAAACTGACCTTGCAGTTGGGTTTTTCTCACCCGGTGGAATACAACTTGCCAGAAGGCATCGAAGCGGAAACGCCGAGCCAGACTGAGATAGTGGTTAAGGGTGCAGACAAGCAGCGGGTTGGCCAGGTTTGCGCAGAAATCCGCGCGTTTCGTCCGCCGGAGCCTTACAAGGGCAAGGGCGTGCGCTACGCAGATGAATACGTACGGCGAAAAGAAGCCAAGAAGAAGAAATAGGTCATGAGCAGCGACAAACGAACCTCAAGGCTCCGTAGAGCCAAACGATCAAGGCGAGCGATGCGCGAACAGGGCGCTGTGCGTTTGTCTATCTATCGCACGCCGCGACACATATATGCCCAGCTCATTGCCCCTGAAGGCGACAAGGTTCTGGCCGCCGCATCAACGCTGGACAAGAGTCTGCGCACTGGCGCGACTGGCAATGTCGAGGCAGCTGGCAAAGTGGGTGAGCTGATCGCAGAGCGAGCAAAGGGCGCGGGTGTGACCCGGGTTGCTTTTGATCGCTCAGGTTTCAAATATCACGGCCGGGTCAAGGCCCTAGCTGAAGCGGCCCGCGAAGGCGGATTGGAGTTTTAACGATGGCGTTTACGGAACAGATTCGCGAAGAAGGCCTGGTCGAGAAGCTCGTGCAGGTAAACCGCGTTGCCAAGGTGGTCAAGGGCGGCCGAATTTTCGCCTTTACTGCATTGACTGTGGTGGGTGACGGCAATGGTCGCGTGGGTTTTGGGCGTGGCAAAGCGCGAGAAGTGCCAATCGCCATTCAAAAGGCGATGGAAGCGGCACGGCGCAATATGATCGATATCGACTTGAACGATGGCACGGTCTGGTACCCGCTAACGGCCCGGCACGGTGCTTCCAAGGTTTATATGCAGCCCGCATCTGAAGGTACCGGTGTTATCGCTGGTGGCGCCATGCGTGCAGTGCTAGAAGCCGCCGGCGTACATAACGTTTTGGCTAAGTGCTATGGCTCAACCAGCCCGGTGAATGTGGTTCGCGCCACCTACAAAGCACTGTCCTTAATGCGCTCGCCGAGCGAGATTGCGGCAAAGCGTGGCATGAGTCTCGAGGAGATGCAGGCGGCGGCGGCGGGTTAGCGGCGAACGCACGGAGTGAAGGAATCATGGCAGAGAAAAACATGATCAAAGTACGGCTGGTAAAGAGTCCTGCTGGACGACTGAAGAAGCACAAAGCTTGCGTGGCTGGTCTTGGCCTGCGCCGCATTGGGCATACGGTTGAAGTTGAAGACACCCCAGCCGTGCGCGGCATGATTAATCGGGTGTACTACATGGTGCAGGTGGTAGGAGAGTGACCATGCGTCTAAATGAGCTAGCACCCGGTGAAGGTGCCAAGCGGCCCAAACGTCGGGTCGGTCGTGGGCCAGGATCTGGCTGGGGTAAGACCTGTTCGCGTGGGCAAAAAGGCCAGAAGTCGCGCTCTGGTGGCGGCGTTCGACCTGGGTTCGAAGGTGGACAGATGCCACTGCACATGCGGGTGCCGAAGTTCGGCTTTCGCTCGCGGGTTGGCTTGACCACTGCTGAAGTGCGATTAGATGAGCTCGGCAAAGTCATGGGTGACGAAGTCACCCTCGACGGGCTGATCAAAGCCAATGTGCTGAGTCGCCGAGTACAAC
>JBPCXR010000132.1:0-4790 GCA_051027215.1 Pseudomonadales bacterium
CACCAATGCCGGGAACGAACTGCCCGCACCATATCGAATCACCCGATTCACCTCTACCGCAGGGTGCAGAGGTGTAGCACTGAAGCTCCGCGCCATTATCGCATCGCTTTTCCATGCTGCAGCCGTCCGCAGGGGTTTCTAGCTGCCAGGACTGTCCGCGAGCGCGCCCGCCGGGCAGCCGGATGTAGGTCGTCACCGCCTCTAACGTGCGCGGCTCGACCAAGATGTCGACTTCCCGCTGCTTCGGGTCGTAGTCGTAGTAGCCAGTGATGATACATTCGCCTTCGCTCGCGCTGCAGGAGACGTCTTCGGAGGCGAATGCGGGGAACGCGACGCAGACGACCGCGAACAGAAAGGAACGACGCCACATCCAAGCTTTCCATGCCATGACGATCCCCCCCTCATGCAACCGTTCAGTCAATAAGAAACTAGTACAAATAGCCATTCCCAGCAACACTACTACTGTAGCGTCGATTCAACGAGCTCGTACTCAATTGCCGGATGCTGTTAAGCATCGTTGAGCATTCGTTCCGCACGCGCTACAAATCGATTATCCGGAACGGAATCGACCAGTTTCAAGGCGGCTCGCAGGTCTGTATTGCTGCAAGCAGTCGCCGCATACGCACTGCAATGAATCTTTAGATTGAGAAGACCCGCGCCCTGTTGCTTGGCAGAACTCGCGGCCTGCAACCAATGCTGCCTGGCACTTTCACCATCGCCATGCTGCTCTGCGAGCTCTGCTTTTGCTAGCAGCGTTTCTGGCAAATGATGCCGGGTCGCCTGGATTTGTGTGATCGCTATGGCTTCTTCTACGGCCTGCGCCGCAAGGTGATTCTGACCATTAGCACGCAGCGCTTCGATCAGCACATTGAGCATGTTTCCCAGCGGCTGCAGCGTACCTATTTTCCGCATACGCTCGATTAGCTTGCGAATGTCCGCAGCCGCGTAGAGATCGCCGTGCAGCGCCTTGCGCCAACTGAGGAACATCACCGCACTATAGTGGGAGTGAAACTCATGCTCCTGCTCCACCGCAACGATTTCTTCTGCGATCTCTGCCACCAGTTCCGGTTCCATGCCCAGCTCGCGCGCAATAACCGCCTTATGATCTAGCGCCTGTGCCAGGGCAAAGGGGTCGCCACTCAGCCTGGCAAATTCCAGAGCCGCGTTGATGGTGCTCCAAGCTTCCTGAATTCGACCAGCAAGCGCCAGCGACCAGCACTGCACCACCCAACCGTTATACAAAGGACTCGCCGTCGACTGGCGTTCAGATCGATGTAGAAAAAAGTCCAATGCCTTTGGCAGGCTGGCAAGCGCCTCGTCGTGTTCGCCCATGTAAAACGCGGTCGTACCGTGCACGTAGTCGGCAATCGCCTGAGCGTCTGCCCGGGTAGACCGTTTGGCAGCCCTAGCAACATCGGACACAGCGCGTTGACACTGCTGTAAGTCAGCGTGCACTACATGAAACCCCCACAACTTCAGCTGCTCTACAAACACTTCGTCGGCTGTTCCTACCGTCGCCGCCAACTCTCTGGAACGCCGATACGTGGCCACCAGATCGCTGTTGGTATAGCCATGTACGGCAAACGTCGGAACCGCCGAATATTGGCGCAACTTTAGCTCTCGCAGATCACGCTCCGGTCCCTCAGGCAATTCTTCAAGAAGATCTAAGGCCGACTGCAGGTGTGCAATAGCCTCCACGTATGCCCCACGCTTGGAGGCGTTCTTTCCAGCAATGCCATAGGACTCGACCGCTTGTTGGTATTGTTGCGAGCCTTTGAAATGACGAGCCAGAGTCTCCGGCTCGATCGCAGCCATGGTCGATCCCATGAGTTCGTCGGCCACAGCGCCATGGAGTAGACGCCGTTTGCTGCGCAACAGCGAACGGTACGCGGTGTCCTGAATCAACGAGTGTCGAAATCTGCACTGAGAACCGGTCGCTGAACGATGTAGAAGGTCAGAGGCAAAGGCGGTTTGCACAGCACCAGGAGGTATATGTGGCGCAACCCTTAGCACCAGATCCATTTCGAATGTGCGCCCAAGCACCGCTCCGACCTGCAGCACCTCGCGAGCGGGTCCTAGACCGTCCAGTCGCGCCATGAGCAGATCCCGCAGAGTCAGCGGGATGTCGTCGACACCGTGCGATCCCTTGGCCGACAGAGGTGTATCGGTCAACATTCGCGCCAACTCCACAACGAACAGTGGGTTGCCATCGCTACGTTCGGTAATCGCGCCAATCAGCTCTACGGGTAAGTCCGGAACATTCTGGGTTAGACCCTGAATGTCCTGCGCCGTCAGGCCCCGTAAGTTAACACGGCAAGAGTGCGATTCATTCGCCCAAGCAGGCTCTATTCCAGGGCGCGCTGTACAGATGAGCGCTAGGTTACTTAGCCGTGGCACCAGCGAAGTCAATAGTTCTTGCGTCGACGCATCAGCCCAGTGCAGGTTTTCGAACAGCAGAATCCCGGGTCCGGAGTTCAGCAATAGCTGAATTAACAGCTCCGCAACCTCGGCGCTCTGATAGCTGCTGTCGATCTTGTCAGCGGCTACGCCGACTTCTGCGAAAGCAGCGAGTTGTTCCCGCTGTTCCCGCAGCTCGATGCCCCTAGTGGCAAAAAAACGATCAAAGGCCTGCAATTGGGTATCGGAAGACTGCCCGGCGTGCAATCCAACCTGCTGGGCCAACCAGACCCGCAACGGATACAGCGGCGTGTTCTGATGGTGCGCAGAACTGCGCAAGGTCGTCCAGGTCGGCACTTGCGGACCCAGCCGTTCCTGAACTTCTGTCAGCAGACGGGTTTTGCCTATGCCCGCTTCACCGCTCACGAACACGCTGGCCGGTGACGTGTCTTCACTGGAACGATTTTCCGACTGCGCCAAGACCCCGTTTGCTGCTCGCAACGTCGCGATGATCTCGTCAAGCTCGCGCACACGGCCAACAAAAGGCAGCACAGCTGCTGTTGCCTCCAACTGCCGTGGTGCCAGTACCTGATACAACTCCATGGGAGACTGCAGACCGCGCAAGGTCTTCGCACCAACCCCAGCAAGCTCGAATTGGCTGGCAACCAGACTATGGGTGCTGCTGGAAATCAGGACCGCGCCAATGGCAGCTTCACTCTGGACGCGCGCAGCCACATTGGGGGTTACCCCGATCGCCAGCGTCTCTTTAGAGCCCTCGGGGCCAAGGTCGCCGGTAACCACCGGTCCTGTATGGATCCCTACGCGAGCTTCCAATTTGGCACCTGCGGCGCCATCGCTACCCACCGTTTCCAGTTGTTCAATAATTTCTAGCCCGCAATGCACGGCTCGCTGGGCGTCATCCTCGCGAGCCAGCGGGTAGCCAAAATAGACCAACATGCCGTCGCCCAGATACTGGGCAACGTGCCCGCCGTAACGCATCACAACAGCACCCGCGGTTTGGTGATAACGACCCAGCAGGTCACTCATATCTTCAGGGTCTAACAGCGAAGATAGCCGAGTCGATCCCACCAGATCACAAAACATCACGGTGATCTGACGACGTTCAGATGCCGTAGACCCCGGAACGTCGGAAAGTCTGGCCCCACAGCGCGGACAGAAGTTGTTTTCAGCCGCTACCGCAGCGCTGCAGCTTGGGCAGTTATTGGCCAAGGGGTGCTACCAAGTCCAGCAAGATACTCGCGCAGCTTAACAGCGATCAAGTGGCGTGAGAGATAGGAGCGCACACCCGCGCTCATCGAAGCGCGCGCGGCATTGCAGACGTCCTAACAACGTCTGCCAAATGCTATTGTGCGGCCGGCGGACTTTCGCCGAGTACGCGCTCCGAGCGCCACAAACTTCTGCTGCACTCCATGGCACTGTCGAAGTGGCGACCCAATCTTTGTCCACCCTCGGAAGCTACCAACTCCGCCGTGCGCTTTGCCCAGCCCGCAGCGTTATCGTGGGCAACAAAGAAGTACACGTCAGCGGAGTTCGCCGTGCCGGTGGTCGGTTCAATTGCCCAGGCGAATGCCTCCTTGAAGGAATCCAAACTACTCAGCACTCCGCTGATGTGTCCCGCCAAGTCCCTACGCGCACCCATGCCCATTGGCGCGTGAGCATTGCAAGCGCTGGATGCGATGAACGTCGGGTCAGCGGAGACCTCGGCGCGACTCTGGAAAATCGGGTACACGAGCCCGAGATTTGACTGACAGGTTGCCACTGCAGCGAAACGATCGTTCACAGACGCCAATTCTGGCGCAGCAAATTCTGCCTGGGTGCTGGCACCGAAGGCCGTAAGATTTTCGTGGAACGCCAGCCAGACGAAATCAGCATTATCCACTCCCTTAAAGGCGTGCAGAACGACCGCTAGACCCAATGGGACCTTCGCTCTGGCCGCCTGTTTTGCATAGTAGTCACGCGCAGCGAGAAGATCGTCTCGATCTTTTCCGTCGTTGTACTTGCAAACAAAGGCTTCGGCTATCGGCGAGGGTGGCGGTGGCGCGGTTTCTGCCTGCACCAGGGTTGTTGTCAGTGTTGCTAAGAGTGCGGCAGCCAAGATCGATAGCGGCCGACACAGAGCGTTGGATTGAATCACGTCGTGTTCTCCTCCCGACAGAAGTTCGGGTTTGTACATGTTGGTCAGCTCACGGAACTACTGACGAACGTACCGCGGCGGCTCAACTGGCCTCCCAAGCCGTGGGGCTTCGACGATCGTCTCTGCGCGATTAGTGTCCACTATATTGTTCTTTTAGGCCAGAAAAGAGTCATTTTATTGACATTGGCCTCAATTGACTGGCTCGCGGAGGCTTAGGCTGATGACTACTCAGGAGATA
>JBPCXR010000133.1:0-16173 GCA_051027215.1 Pseudomonadales bacterium
GGGTCAAGATGATTGCACTAACAGGCTTGTCAGTAATTTTTCGAAATTCGGAGAGCACGGCTTGTGCGTTGGTTGTATCGACCTGCGTATCTATGATTACTAGACCACTTTCGCCGACGATCACTGAGCTGGGAGATACCCCAAAGCCGACGGCCGTATATACACCAGATGCAACTTCAATGACGTCTCGCCGAAATTCTGCGCTCCTCGATTTAAGAAGCGCCTCTGCGTCGTTGTTTGCAAAAGATGAGATGCAGACAAATATCGAAACTACACCCGCAATGGTGCGAAGCAGAATTCTCAAGGTGATCCCCAAAAATATATTTGGATCGATTATATATCCTGTCCGTTACGACTGCTTGGGGTCGATAGCAGCTGATGCCGATACGCATCGGTAAACGCCTGCTTTGAGAATATCTCACCCTATCTATCAGGTCAGACGCCAGCCTTTACAACGAGCTCGTCTCTCGAAATCAATGTTCAAGACCGGTGGCCTTATTCAGCTCTTCCACGCCTTCCGGCGGCACAATGTTGTGCTCGCTAGTAGTCTCGGCTTCTGTCAGCTCGACCAACTTATCTACCACTGCCATCGGATCCATCTGGTCGGTAACTGCCGCTTGGCGCATTTCAGCGAACATGGCCTTGTTTGGGGCTTGCAGCGAAGAATCACTAAACCACTCCCACATGCTATCTGCCATCGCGTCATTAAAACCCGTAGCGTGGGGACCAGGATTGATGAGACAAACATCCACGCCCTGGGGCGCGAGCTCAATACGCATGGCTTTGGCCATGCCTTCAAGGGCGTGTTTGGTCATGTTGTAGGGGCCAAAAGTCGGGAACGAGTGCAGCCCGCCAATTGACGACATCACGATGACCCGCCCTGCACCCTTGCCTATCATCCCGGCCAGCACTTTCTGGGTGATGGCCAGCGTACCAAAGACGTTGACTTCGAATATCTGTCGAATGCGTTCCATGGGTACGTCGGCCATGGGTCCTGTTTGACCCATGCCGGCGTTATTAATCAGCACATCTATGTCCCACTGGGACACCTTGTCGATATCACTGCTGGTGATGTCGATACGTTCTACGGTAAGCGCCGGCGCTTCGGCCGCAAGTGCGGCAGCCTGTTCATCGGTTTCCGTCGCGGCGATCACCTGATGCCCACGTGCCGCCAACGCTAGGCTGGCGCCTTTGCCGAATCCGGAGCCGGCCCCGGTAACTAGAACGGTTTTCGCCATAGGTTACTCAGGCTGCAGATTTCGACGCTTCGTGGGCATCGCGCAGGGCCATGACCGAACGCCAGTCGTAAACAGGACCTTCGCTGCCGTCCTCGTTATAGAACACAGCACCGTTTTGCACCTGAACGAAGTAAACGGTATCGACGTCATGTTTGGTGGCTGCATGAATCGCGCCTGATGGCTCGTAGACGTAGCCGCCGGGTGTGGCAACGCCACCGTGGTATTCGAGCGCACCTTCCAACACGTAAACGACGGTTTCGCCGAGGTGAACGTGGGGTGGAATTTGGGTTCCTGCCTTTGACTTTATTAACGCAGTGTAGGAGCCGTTCTCTTCGCTGATGCGCAGCACCATCATGGCATTTTCACCGGGTGCGCTGTTAGGTAGCCCTAAATCAATCCACTCTCCATTGTTCGTATCAATAAAGAGCCCTAGTTCTTCTCTCATTATCGTCCTCCCTCGTGTTTACCACCGACCGTTTTCGCCGCCTAGTCACAGCTTCGCGGCGAATTTGCATTCCCCAATATCCTTGCATAGGCGCTTCTGAGGGGCAAGAGAGCGCCAACAGCGCCCTAGTTCCCAGTCTTTGAGGATTTCGATAGGATGAGGCACCGAACGTACGAATAAACAAGATGTCACGCAGCCTACGCTTAATCACGTTAACGAGCCTGTTGCTGGTCCTAGGGTTGCCTGCCCACGCGCAACCGGACTACGAGTCGTTCGCGTCCTGTATTAGCGAAAGTGGCGCCATATACTATGGAGCACACTGGTGCCCACAATGCCGAAAGCAGACAGCCATGTTTGGCCGCGGTGCAAGAGAACTCCCTTACGTTGAATGCTCAGTAAGAGGCGGCCGTGCGCAGCTCAAACACTGCGCCCACATTGACGGCTACCCAACCTGGATCTTCGCTGATGGCCGCAAGCGCTCGGGTGTTCTGTCAGTCGCTAGGCTAGCGTCACACACCGGATGTGAGTTAGCAGAGCGTAGCCATTTTCGCTACCCGCTGGAGTAATTGATCCTCAGCAATCTAAGCCCATAGGACAATGGCCATTCGTTCCCGTTCACCGTACGCTATGCACGAAGCTGGACGCAGCTAGACTGTGAATTTCATAAGCGGGGAGTAGGCGATGACTGCGCGGGAGCAGATTCTCGAATTGAAGCGGCGCATGGGCCAATCGATCATCGGTCAGGATACGGTGGTTGAACGTATCCTGATCGGCCTACTAGCAAACGGTAACCTGCTGGTTGAGGGCTTGCCTGGTCTAGCAAAAACCCGTGCCATCAAGGCCCTGGCGAAAAACGTCGAAGCGGATTTCAGCCGCATTCAATTTACCCCCGACCTATTGCCAGCAGATGTCACCGGTACCGAGGTCTATCACCAGCAGGGAGGCCAATCAGAGTTCCGATTTGAGCCGGGTCCGATCTTTGCGAACATCGTATTGGGTGATGAGATTAACCGGGCGCCGGCAAAAGTGCAGGCGGCCATGCTCGAAGCCATGGAAGAGCGCCAAGTGACGGTAGCCGGTACAACCCATGTCATGCCGGCGTTGTTTATGGTCATGGCCACCCAGAACCCAGTGGAGCAGGAAGGCACCTACCCGCTGCCCGAAGCCCAAATGGATCGCTTTCTGATGCACGTGAACATCAACTACACCCCGGTAGAAGATGAGGTCCGCATCATTGAGCTGGTGCGCCGCGAAGAAACGGCAAGCCAAGATCCCAGCCCCGCCAATACCGCGCCACCCGTGCCGCGCATACCCCAGGAAGCGATATTCGACGCGCGCCAGGAAATCGGCGCCATCCACGTATCCGACGCCATTGCCCGGTATATGGCTGATCTGGTGTACGCCACGCGTACGCCTGACAAATATTCCGAAGACCTGGATCGCTGGATAGACGTGGGTGGTAGCCCTCGGGCTTCATTGGCGCTCGATAAATGTAGCCGCGCCCATGCCTGGCTGCAGCAGCGCGACTTTGTGGATCCAGAAGACGTCCGCGCCATCGTCCATGATTGCCTAAGGCATCGGCTAATGCTGTCCTATGAGGCACAGGGCGAAGGCGTCGCCGCAGACAGCGTGATCGACACCGTCGTCGATCTGGTCGCGCTGCCGTAGCGGTTATGACGCCAGACCCGCGCATCCATGTGACCCTTGCGCACCTGCGCGGCCTGCAAGGCGCAGCAAAGGGCTTGAATTTTCTGCCGCGTCAGCCATCTGCCAGCGTGCTGAATGGTCGGCATGCTTCACGCCTTCGGGGTCGCGGCCTCAACTTCGAAGAAATGCGTGACTATTTGCCCGGCGACGACATCCGTTCCATCGACTGGAAGGCCACCGCCCGCACCGGCAAAGCCCACGTACGCGTTTTCACGGAAGAGCGGGATCGACCGGCGCTGATTGTGGTTGACCAACGCATGTCGATGTTTTTTGGCACCGAGCTCAACATGAAATCGGTGACCGCCGCCGAAGCAGCGGCTATATCCGCGTTTCGCATTCTCGATGCCGGTGATCGTGTGGGAGGCATCGTCTTCGACGACGATCAACAGGTCGAAGTAAAGCCGCAACGCAGCCAACGAGCGGTCTTTGCGCTGCTAGAGGCCATTGCCGAAGCTAACGCCAGACTCCATGCCGATCGCGCGGTAACTCGCGACTCTGCAAGCCTCAACGTTGTGCTCGGCAACATTGCCCGACTAGCGCATCACGATCACCTGATCATCGTGCTGAGCGACTTTGATGGCGTTGACGAGACCACGCACCGGCGCCTCAGCGGCATCGCTGCGCACAACGACCTGGTGCTCATGCTGGTGCACGACCCTGCAGCTGTCGAAGTGCGGGCGCGAGGACGTTCCGACGGACGGGTGGTAATTGGTGATCATGCCATGCAAGCTGAAGTGGACTTTAGCTCGGCAAAAACCCGTGAAGCGCTCACCGGCTACAGCAGCCAGAGACTGCAGCACATCCACAGCTGGCAGAACGAAATCAATCTGTCTGTGCTGCCGTTGAATACCGCTGCAGAAACACTGGCACAAATCCGCACGCTGATGGGTAGAACGGCTACCTCCAGGAGAGTCCGGTGAGCGGCTACGAAGGGTTGAATCTGCCGCAGTTGCTGGATCTGCTGCACGACATCGTGCGCCCCGAGCCGGTGCCGTTTACGCCGCAGACCGTTGGCTGGGCTGTTATCGGAATCTGGCTAGTGCTGTGCATTGCGCTGATCGCTTGGAATCGTATCGTCCACTGGCACCGAAATCGCTACCGACGGGAAGCCCTGATAACGCTGAAAAATATTGCTACAAGCACCCAGAAAACGTCAGTGCCTGCCACACTACAAATAGCCACCTTGCTAAAGCGCACGGCGCTCGTCGCCTATCCGCGCACACAAGTGGCCAACTTGTACGGTTCACAGTGGGCCACATTCTTAAAGCAGTCCAGCAAAGGCGATAAACAGATTGTTGCGGCAGCAGACATGTTGGCTAGTGCCGCATACCGCGCAGATGTAGACAGCAAAGAACTCATTAAGCCTGCGCGTCGCTGGATCAAGATACACCGTGTTTGAATTAGCCCACCCCATCGCACTACTGGCATTACCCCTGCCCCTCCTGAGTTGGTGGTTGCTGCCCCCTCATCGCGAGCGGGTCAGCGCCCTGCGGGTGCCGTTCTTTGCAGAAATTGTACAGGCGGCCGGATTCGAAGCGCGCAGCGGTGCAGTAGTCATGCGGCGGCGCAGGTTGCAGATGATTGTTGCCGCCATCGTCTGGTCGCTACTGGTCGTCGCCCTGGCCAAACCTGAGTGGGTGGGTGAACCCATCGAACGTACCGAGGCTGCGCGAGACGTGATGCTCGCCATCGATCTTTCCGGCTCCATGGACTATCGGGATTTTCCTGATGTCGATGGCAACAAGGTTCGACGTTTGAGCGCGGTACAAAGCGTGGTCGAGCAGTTCATCTCCCAGCGCGACAGCGACCGCGTCGGCTTGATCGTATTCGGTGACAAAGCCTACCTACAGTTGCCCTTTACCCGCGATCTGCAATCTGCCAGGCAACTCGTTCGCTTAATGGACGTTGGCATGGCCGGACCCCGTACTGCTGTCGGTGATGCCATCGGTTTGACTATCAAGGCGTTTGAGTCCAGCCAGCTCGACGACAAGCTGTTGATACTGCTCACCGACGGCAACGACACCGCCAGCAAGATGACCCCTATCAATGCTGCGGAGATCGCCAAGATCAATGATGTCGAAATCTATACCATCGGCGTCGGCGACCCTGAAGCCAGTGGTGAGGACCGAGTCGATTTCGAGACTTTGAAGGCCATCGCTCAACGCACCGGCGGGCAGTTTTTTGATGCGTCGGATGAAACCACCCTAACTAAAGTTTATGAGCGCATCGACGAGCTAGCTGTGGCTGATGTTAAGACGACGGCCTGGCGTCCCCGTGAATCCATGGTGCACTGGCCGGCAAGCGCTGCCGTGATTTTGGTAATACTTGCCTACCTGGTGTTGCTGCTGAGCAGCCGACGCCGCAGGGCGGCAGCATGATTAACGTCGAGTTGTTGCACTTCCTGCGACCCTGGCTGCTGTTGATGGTGCCCTTGGTGTTTCTTAGTTGGTGGCTGGTGCGACGCCACGAAACCCAGAAAGTGCTAACCGCCAGCTTTGTCGCTCCCCACTTGCAAGATGCCCTTACGGTGAATCGGCGTACTACGTTTCGTCTACGTCCTGTCGATGGCGCCGCAGTCGCCATGCTTGCAACCGCAATTGCTGCAGCCGGCCCCACCTGGAGCAAGTTGCCAAGCCCCTGGTTCAGCGAAACCGCGCCACTGGTCATCGCCATCGAGGTATCCGACTCCATGCGCAGCAATGATTTGCAGCCAACACGCCTGGACCGCGCCCGTTTCAAAATCATCGATCTGATCACAGCGCGCACGGGTTCGAGGACTGCACTGATCGCCTATGGCGGCAGCGCCCACATCGTCATGCCACCCAGCAAAGACCTGGAGGTAATCAAACCGTTCTTGGAGAGTTTGGATCCAGCAATCATGCCCGAGGCAGGTGCTAACGCGGCCGCAGTGCTGCCGCTAGCGCAGGAGATGCTGGGCAGTGAGGCTGCCATCGGCACGTTGCTGTTTGTCAATGACGGATTCGCCCAAGAAGACATACCCGCCTTGCAAACCCATGCGGATCAGACGGGTGCGGCGTCTGTAATGGCGCTGGTTGTGGGTAGCGATGCTGGCGGCGTCGCTCTGTTACCTGATGGTTCGGCCGCGCTTGGCGCCGATGGCAGCCGGCTCGATACCAGCATCGATGCGCGATTGTTGGACCGAGTCGAAGGACGCGCTGACCTGCCCATTGTTCGCGCAACCACAGGTAGTGGTGACATTCGCGCCCTGCTGCGTCGAATTGAATCCAATCTGCAGCTCGCGGACGACCCGAACGCCCAATGGCAAGATCAAGCCTGGTGGTTTGTCTGGCCTGCAGCGTTGCTTACCTTGTTATGGTTCCGTCGAGGCTGGACCATGCAATGGTAGCGGGCAGATTCTCATGAAGCTTGGCTGGCAATTGGCGCTGCTAACCCTGAGCGCTGCGTTCATACTCGCAATACTGACCCTGCGCGCTCCAAGCCCATCGGCTGTGTGGCTAACCCCCGATCAACAGGGTCGATTGGCCTACGACAAGCTCGAGTGGGCGAGTGCTGCCGAACTGTTTGAAAACCCCATGTGGAAAGGCACTGCTGCCTATAGCATGGGTGAGTACGAGGGCGCCGCAGAAACCTTTGGCCGTATTCCCAATGCCAAAGGCTTCTACAATCGCGGCAACGCTTTCATGAAGTCATTCGACTATGGCAAAGCCATCGCGTCTTATGAGTTGGCGGTAGCGGAAGCTCCCGAATGGCTAGCGGCTGCGGAGAACCTGCGCTTGGCAAATTACGTGCTGCGCTATATCGAAGACACCCGCGATCAAGCAGATACCGGTGATGAGTCGGAGATCAGCGCCGATGGCTACAAGTTCGACAATGAGCAAAAGCGCGGCGAGCAGATGACCATTACCGACCAAAGTACCATCGAGTTGGCATCTGCCGAGAAGTGGATGCGCACCGTAGACACCAAGACCCGCGACTTTCTTCGTTCACGTTTCGAACTGGAAGCCAGAATGTCAGACCGCGCAGCGGAGCCTGCCCAATGACGCGCGCGCTACTGGCATTAGTTTGCACTTGTCTGGTCGGCTCGGTCTGGGCACTCGAGCAACCCATCGTTAAAGTGGCGCTCTCCGCTAAATCGATATCTGTAGGCGAACCATTGGAACTACAGATCACCGTGCTCGGACCGACCTGGTTTCCCCAAGCCCCAGTGTTTCCCTCGTTCGAATTGCCTAACGCAGTGGTGCGGCTGCCACCGAATACTTCCAGGGGCATCAGCGAACGTATTGGCCAGGAACTCTGGTCCGGGGTCACTCGTACTTACCAGATCTTTCCCTTGATTGGCGGCAGCTATCAATTGGCTGAGCAGCAGCTGCGCGTTGTTTATGCGGACCCTGGCCGCAGTCCGCTCACAACAGAGCTGGCAGTTCCCGCGATTGAGTTTAAGGCTACGGTGCCCGCTGGCGCTCAGGAGCTGAATCCCTACATCGCTGGCCGCTCACTAACGCTCGAGCGCGTGATCGAAGGCGAAGCGGATGCGCTTACTGCGGGAGACGCCCTGGTTGTTCGCTACGTGGCAGAGCTGGATGGCTTGCTGGCACTGTTCCTCCCGGCATTGATCTCGCCAATGGAAACGCCCGGAATGAGCGTGTATGCGGATCAGCCCGTGTTAACAGACGAAGAGCTAGCGCGACGCACCGAAACAGTAACTTACGTCTTTAGTGCTGGCGGCACATTTTCCCTGCCCGCGACCAGTCTGCGCTGGTGGAACACCAGCACCAATCGCATCGAAACAGCAAACGTACCTGCGCTGACCTTGACTGTGGCCGGGCCACCAATTGCGACAGCGGACACTAGCGAACCGAGGCCAGAGCGGAGTCGCGGGGTGCTATTCTTAGCGGTGGCTTTATTGGCTCCAACACTGTGGTTGCTCTATCGACTCAGTGCAGCGATCAGAGCTTGGTGGCACGAAAGACGCCAACGCTGGCGCGCCTCAGAAGGCTTTGCCTTTAAAGCGTTGCAACAAGCACTAACAAGCGGTGAAGCAAGGAGCGCTCACCACGCTCTGCTACAGTGGCTTGATCGCCTGCAGCCAAGCATGGACTCGCGCCAGTTCGCTTTGCGCTTCGGCGAGGATCAGTTAGCCGACGAGATGACGCGCTTGCGCCGCTACGTTTATATGCACACGCAGGAGCCTATGAACTTGCAGACGTTAAGCCAACTGCTGCAAAGAGCAAGACGACGCCATCAGCAAACTGCGTGGGCGCTGACAAACAGCGCGTTACCACCACTGAACCCATAACATACAATAAGGGGCGATCGTTTACGCTTCGGGCCGCTCCATCACGAACGGTGCGGCAAGCGCTTCAATGACAGCATCGTCGCGCCCATAAATGTCGTTAAAGAACTGTACTTCGCCGGCTGGACTGACTGCTGCCGTCCAGTACATCAGCAGTACCGGTAGCGGTTGCGACAAGAACACCGTCTTCGTTTCGAGATTGCTCTCAATTCGTTCACGACTCCAGCCTTTATCCGCCAGTAGCAGTTCCGCCAGATCCAAGGGTTGATCCAAGCGGATACAACCATGGCTGAATGCACGTTTGGCTTTGTCAAACAACGCTTTGCTGGGCGTATCGTGAAGATACACTGCATGTTCGTTGGGGAAAATGAACTTGACCTGACCCAATGCATTGTTCGGGCCCGGTCGCTGAACAAAAGTATAGCCAAAGTTTTTGCGCGACAGCGATTGCCAAGGTACGTGATCAGCGTCCACCAGCTCACCTTTGGCGTTTTTAATATCGAAATCGCGCGTCTGGAAGTAATCGGCTTCCCGCTGAATACGCGGCAGCATTTCCTTCGTAGCGATGCTGTAGGGAACCGTCCAGGTAGGCCGCAAGACCACATACTTCATATTGCCTCGGAACACCGGGCTCTGGTGGTACTCACTGCCAACTTGCACTTTGGATTCCCACACAGTTTGTCCGCCGCGCACCAAGCGCACGGTGAAGCTAGCGATGTTGACAATGAGATAGTCATCGGTAATAGAGTGCACTGCCCAACGCGCACGCTCAAGACTGGCACGCAACTGTTCAATGCGCCGCGATACCGGTACATTCATTGCCGCAAAGGTAGCAGCACCAATGATTCCGTCAGCCTCTAAGCCATGACGTTGTTGGAAATGTCGTACCGCTTGCTGCAACGGCGCATCGTAAAACGCTTCACTTGTGCCCATGTCAGAATAGTCGCCGGTAACCCGCAACCGCGCACGTATCTGCGGAATCCGCTCATCTTTCGCACCTGGTTTCAGCGTGGCTCCAGGTAACACTGCTTGCCAACCGCCTTGAGCAGCAAGCGCACGATATTCGGCCAGAGCGGTTTGCAGGGCGTGGTACATTGGCACCCGCGGCAGCAAAAGCTCTAGCGTTTTTCCGATCTCGGCGGAGTCGATGGTTTCCTGGATTACCTCGCCAGGTGGCCGATCTAGCAGCGGCCGAACGAAGTTCCAGTGCGGGTCCAAGTTGTGAGCATTGATCTTGCCATAGTGGTGGTGGTATCCAAGACGAATCAAACTATCAGTCAGCGCTAGATCGATGACCGCTCGCTCACGGGTAGACGGTGTGCCCTGCAGAAGTTCCCATGCAGTATCAAGCTTGTCGTGATGGTAGTCCTGCGGATTCAGTCCGTGAATCACGCTTTCGTCGATTGCCGCGCGCAGCGACGCCACCTGGTCAGGCCTGGACCAGGCAGGCGCAAAATTCCGTTGCTCATAGTAGTCGGCAAGCAGCTCGCCCGATGCAATGTCAACATCGCCAAGACTCAGCCGACCGCTGAAACGCAACTGCTCGACCTCCAGGCGTATCGCGTCGGGCAACGCCGGATCGGTGGCCACGGCATGGCCGATTGCCGCAGCAAATGCCGTAAACGCTAGCAGCAGCACGTTGTGTGCTTTCCATCTCACCAGTCGACCCCTAACTTTGCCTACACTGGGTACAGTATAAATCGGATCACTGACCTTTTAGTATGCAGCCAAAGCTAAGCCACCTTCAGCCCATGACGCTCCACCGCCAATCACTCCGGCTTCTCCTGACGGCATTGATCCTGATCAGCCTTACGACGCCTAGCAGCGCCGATACAGCAGCGCTCGAACAGGATCCAGCACTGGCGCAATTGTCGATTCCACACCTGGCGCTGCACGTACCCGTTTACCCAGGTACAAGCCGCAGAACTTTGTCCCGCGGTGCTGGTCTGGTGCCTGGTACTGCCCGGCCAGGCGAGAAGGGCAACGCGGTTGTCTCAGCACACAGAGACAAACACTTCAAAGCGTTGCAATACCTCCAGCAAGGCGACCTGATCCAACTCGAAGTGAACGGAGGCGCTCAACAATATCAGGTCGAGGAGATCTTCATTACCGATCCCCTGGACCTGGCAGTACTCGAACCAACATCTGAGCAAACCCTCACATTGATCACCTGCCATCCATTCGACTACGTAGGCTATGCACCGGATCGATACATCGTTCGCGCTACCCGATCTAACGTTGCGTCTGCGGCGCAGTCACAGCAGCAAAATAATACTCCCAGCAATCGTTAACAACACATTGGCAAACGCATAGGCACCGGTATACCCCAGCGACGGCAGAGTGTTGCCAGCCTCACGATTGACGATGCTGAGCGCCGCGCCGCTGGTCATGGAACCGGTAATTGCACCCAGCAGCAAAACCGGATGAATCTTCAGCAGCCAACGGCCCACCGCAAATCCTACCAGCACAGGTATTACCGTCACCAACGCGCCCGCCCCCAGCAACGTCGGTCCTGAGGAAGCCAGGGTGTCGAGAATGCCGGAGCCGGCTTTTAGCCCCACACCGCACATGAAAATCAGCAGTCCCAGCTCCATAAAGATCCAGCGCGCCGCACTCGGCACACGCCCGAACACTGGCCGAATAGCGCGCAAGTAACCGATCATCAGACCTGCAGCTAACAGACCGCCCGCTGAGCCTAGACCTACGGAAATTCCAAACACGCTGATCGACACTCCACCAATAAAGGTGCCCACCGCAATACCCAGTCCGAAGGTGACCAGATCGGTTTCATCAAGATCCCGCTCTACATGACCCAGCTCCGCACCGAGCTGATCGAGGGACGCATGGCGTCCGGTTAAGTGCAGTACATCCCCCGCTTGCAGGTCCAGCACTGGCCCCAACGGTACTTCCATACCGCCCCGTTCGATCTTTGCTACAAAACAGCCGTAACGTGCAATCAGTTCCAGTGGCCGAAGGGTCAGACGCTTAACCTTAGTGCGCATGACCAGCACACGGCAGGATTCTATCGGTTCATTCAAGAGTTCCGCGTCTTCAATCTCTGTGCCCAGGCGAGAACCGACTTCTACCAGCCGATGCCGGTATCCGACCACAGTCACTTCATCGCCTACAGCGACCGTGGTATCCGGCGTAAGCTCCAGCATTTCGCCGTTGCGCCGTAGCTTGCTTAACGCCGCCAGACCTGGCAGCCGCGGATACAGTGTTTTCAGCGGCACACCCACGAGTTCGCTCTGCTTAACGCGGTAGGCACGCACGGTAATGTCGGATAACGTTTGCACTGCATCTTCTACCCCACCCTGTTGTTCCTCGGCTAGACGCGCAGCTTCCGCCTTAAAATCGATGCCCAGCAGTTTGGGTAGAAATCGGATGAGCATGATCAAGCCCACCAGTCCGAAAATGTAGGTTATGGCATAGGCAGTGGTGACGTTGGTAAGCACTTGGTCTGCAGCCATATCTGACGGTATACCGATCTGTCCTGCGCGCAGGGCCTCCTGCGCCGCCGCCAGCGTTGGCGAACTGGTCATGCCTCCGGCCAACAGACCGGCAGCAGCGCCAAACTCGAAATCCAGCGCTCTGGCTAGCGAGAGCGCTATAGCGAATCCCGTACCGCTGATGACAATCGCCAATGCGAGATAGCGCAGCCCATCAGTGCGCAAAACACTGAAAAATCGCGGCCCAGCCTGCAGACCCACGGAAAAGATGAACAACACAAATCCCATGGTCTGCACTGTAGGTGACAGCTCATAGCCCCTGTGGCCGAATAACAAGCCTACAAACAGCACCCCGGTCACGGGTCCTAGATCGAATCCGAAGATGCGGACTTTCCCCACCAGGTAGCCGAGGCCAACCACCAGGAACAATAGCCCCACCGGATGCTGCACCAAGAATGCGTTTATCTCTGTCATGACCGTACCTTTTGCGTTTGATGCATTACAGAGTCGCGCCGGACTATTGGATTGCTATCGAAATCAGCAGCCGGAAACTACGGAGCTGGCTGCTATTCTTGCTTGGCGCTATACAGGCTCACCAGACGCGCAATCATAATGGCGATATACAGCTGCCCGATCAACGCCTCCAGGTAGGTCAGCGTGGCAACCCCGGGAGTATTTGCCGAGATATCTCCATAGCCGAGCGTTGTCAGGGTCACAAAGCTAAAATAGACGAAGCCCATCAGTTTTTGTTGGGGCAGGCCCGGCTCAACGAACTTGCCGCTGAAATATGCCGGATCGATAGCTGACAATGCTGCATACCAGAAGGCAAAACAGACCCCGATTAGAATGTAAACGTTTACCGCAGCCCAGAGTTTTTCCGCATCAACCCTGCCCTTATCCACGAGCAAGTCGCGAATCAGGAGCATGGCAAGGAAACTGAAATAGGGGATGCCGGCAAGGAGTGAATAGCGATGGATGGCTTCACTGTCGCCTACGAACGCCGCTATGCCGGGAAGCAGAACCAGCAGCGCCAGCAAGGCAGCTGTGGCCAATGCTATGTTGCTGCGGGCAATCGCCAGCGGTCCTGTGATGAACACCAGCGTCAGGACGCCATAAATCAGCAGCCAGCCACCGACCACGCTCTCAACCATGGGAAGAACTGCAAGAAACAGCAATAGGGATAGCGCCAGGTAACGCTGACGCCCAAGAACCTGCACGAACCGCCAATGGGCAATTAAATGATTCGGCACAATGAAAACCTCTGCAAGGAGGTGGCTGCAGTGCCGATACTAATCGGGAGTGCAGGCTCCGAACGCGACGAAAGCAACGTCATCGGCAGATGCAGAGAGCACCATACGCCCGGTGTCTTGTGCAATAGCCAGGCTGTAGCCAATCCCATCGCGAACATCTTCTACACCGTCTTCGACTCCCTGGAGGATCAGCTTGCCGTCAATGGTTTCGACGTGATCGATCTTGCCGGTGCGGCCAGCACCGCCCTGAACCGGCTCGATGCGCTTACGCTTAGCATCTACCCTGAGAAAGCTTGGGGCCGTGATGCTCGCAGCATCTACGGGCTGACAGCCAGCAGCAGTGCATTCATTGTAAGAACTAGGCGCGCAAAGCAGCGGTTTCGAGCCATCAAAATCTGCAGCCGCTGCGCCCTGGGCCGCAATCGCCAGGCAAACGGTCGCAAGCGTTGTGGCAATGACATTTAGTCGCATCTGTTGCTTCCTTATTTTACGGTGTAATCGCGGGCTTCGAGACAAGCGGTGTAGGCTCGGCGATACGCATCGCGCTTAGCCTGCTCTGCCTGATCTGAGGCGTTACGCTCTTGTTCGTACTGCTGTTCGCGGCTCCGGTTGGTCGAAGACTGGCGCATGCTGCCGAACAAACCGCCGATCGCCGCTCCTTTGGCTGCATCGTCGCTGTTGCCAACAATAGCGCCGACGGCAGCACCTGCCGCCGCGCCCCTGAGCCCCCGGCCGCGTTGCGTTTCTGGCTGCTGAGGCGTCTGCGGGTTGCTCAGAGGGTCTATCCCACTTTGATCCAGCGCCCAGGAACTGCATGATTTTTCATCGCTGGACTGCTGTTCTGGCGATTGGCCGGCCTTCGGATAGATGAAAAGGTCCGAAGCAGCAGCCGAACCAAAAGGCAGCACTGCCAAAATGAACACGCCAATCCTTGTCATGGAGGCCTCCGTAAGAGCGTCAATATGAGAACAGATTTAATCGAGTCTGGCAGCCTCGTGCAAGCACAAGTTCCGTCGACCACATGATGATTATACGTATATACACAGCTACAATTGCCGGTCCAGGGGCAGCAATCGAAAGAAGCGATCCTGGAACCGTTGCCACCACCCCAGCGCCGGTTGCCGATTCAGCTCGCCAGCCGCGGATTGCCAGCGCAACCCCTCGGCAGTCTTGCGTACGCGCCAGGCGTTATCTGGCGCAATACTACGCCGCACCATGTCGCGCACTGCTTCTGTTAGTACTTCCGAGCGAATCAGCAGACCAATCTCGGTGTTCAGTATCGCCGAGCGAGGATCGAGATTGTACGAACCGATAAAGACCTGATCGTCAAACAGCATATATTTGGCGTGCATGGTCAGTCGCGCATCTGCGGGCATCTGCGGTGAGCGCCCGACCAGGCTGGCATCATGACGTAGCTCATACAGCTCGATCCCAGCGTCCAACAATGCCTTACGGCGCCGCGCGAAGCCCGAATTGGCCATTGTGTGATTGTTGGATGCCAGCGAGTTGGTCAGCATAACTACCCGTACGCCGGCCGCTGCGCGTTCCTGCAGTATCTTGATGCCGGCGCTACGCAGCACCAGGTAGGCGGAGACTATTACCAGCTCGCTGTTGGTAGCGGCAACCAGGTCGGCAATCTGCCGTGCGAGCTGGCTGGGGCTATCGAAAGGGCCCACCTTTGGCTCGTCATACAGAACCTGAACCTGGCCACTGGCCCCCTGGTCGATGAGCGCATCGATCCGCTGGCGGCTCGGCGGCTCGGCTAACCGCGCTGGCAATTCTGGCGCTCGGGAAAGTTGCTCCGTTAGCTGCGCACGGACTTTCTCTAAACTGGGCCGCAGTACCTTGTTGAAAACCAATACATCGATCGGATATGCCCAGCGGCTGTTCCAGTAGGCATCGAAGCTAGCGCCTACCTGTTTCAACACCGCCCCGGCAACGGCGATGTCCAGATCATAGAAGGCGGCCCGCGGATGCAGGCCCATGTACTCATCGCCAATGTTGCGGCCGCCCAGAATGCCTACAGAGCTGTCAGCCACCAGCATTTTGTTGTGCATACGATGGTTGAGCCGTTTCGCATCCAGCAGAAACTCACCCATGCGCGCCAGGGTAGTACCGACGCGGGTACGAACAGTGAACGGGTTGAATAACCGAATATCCAAATTGGGATGTCTACTCAGCGCAAGTATTCTGCTGTCGCTTCCGGCGAGCATGATGTCATCAACCAATAAACGCACCCGCACTCCGCGGTCAGCGGCCTGCAGCAAACGCTGCATCAGCATGATCCCAGCGGTGTCGCCGTGCCACAGGTAGTACTGCACGTCTAGTGACACCTGCGCCGCTTCTATTAGCTCTAAGCGCCAAACCAACGCCTCATGCGGGTCGTTGACCAGTTGCAGGCGAGCATCAGCGACGGGAAGCTCAGCGACCTGCTGGGCTAGCTTGGTATCACCTGTGGGCAGTATCTGCTGGGGCTCGAGTTGACTGGACCGAGGAAGGTATATGCAGCCGCCAAGCCAAAGCAGCAACGTTGGGATCAGCAGATACCGCAAGCCAGCCAGCATTACAGTAAGTTGGTGGTGTGACCGCGGCATCGTCACGTGCTGGATCGCGTATTGTGCCGAACCTGCAGCGAGGGCTGACCCGCTCTAGGACGACTCGGCAGGCGCTTTGACTCGATCGAACGTCGCATAGAGCACGGGCACTAAGATCATGGTCAATAGGGTCGCGAATCCCAATCCGACTGCGATGGTCACCGCCATGGAGACAAAAAACGCATCAGGAAACAACGGCGCCATGCCTAGAATTG
>JBPCXR010000134.1:0-6187 GCA_051027215.1 Pseudomonadales bacterium
GTCCTTCGTAGCACTCATGTTCCGGTACCAATCCGGATATGCCCTAGTCTCCACATATTCACCCGACTCCACGGGATGTCCTTTCTCAACGATCGTTACGCCCAGCTTTGCTATCTCTGACAATACATCTGGGTCATTAAGAACGTGATCGAATGAGAATGTTCGTTGTTCCTGGTCGCGGAACGTTGGCATATAGGTAACTAGCGGTCCAGCCAGCGGTAGAGAATACTTGTTCTCTAGCTTATGTCTTATGCGTTCATGAGCAGTACGCGAACTCATTGCATGAAGCACATCGAATCTCGGCTGACCACTTCGAACGATTTGTTCCTTAACTATCGCACTTCGTTTGTACTCACTCAGTAGCTTTTCGGCGTGCGCGTCAGATGAAACAATCCAGTGGCTTCTTCGATCAATAAGCCGAACCAGACGCTTCAGCGCCAACGCAAAGCCGGTAGAAGTTTCCTCAGAGGAATCACCCATATGCTTGATCGCAAACCCATGACCCAGATCGACAATCCTACAGCCCATTAATAGATTCAGAGGCGTAACGTCTTTAAAGGAGTGACTAAAAAAAGAAGTGCCCGCCGTCAACGCCATCCAGTAGTTCTCAATCGAACCATATCGAACAAATCTTACTTTACTTGGAAGCAGTGGAGGCCGAACTTTCCCACACCAGATCAGTTCATAAGTATCAACACGATCAGCAAGATATTCCAACAGATACCTGGGATTATCGGCATATCGATCGCCATGCCAAGCACCGAACAAGAATCGACTTTGATGCCGCCAAAACAGTCGGCTAAACAGAAAAAGGATAAGAGAATACGCTCGGGCGAAACTGCTCATAGCAGGCAAGAAAACCTGCTAAGCAAATGGCTCAACTTTTTCTTGTGCACAATCTAGCGATACCGTTCTGGCGAGCATTAGATCTGAGAAAATCTTTTCTCCACAGCCAATGGCTGCAGGAAGTCCAAATTCCGAGCAACGGATCGTCATATGAGACGCTGCTCCACCGTAGCGAGTACACAATCCGCCTATGCCTTTTGCAAATAGCCAGTCGTAACCTGGATCAGCATTCTCAATCAATACAATTTTCCCTTCCAGTTCGCCGTCACTAGGAATGCCTCTGTCTCCGACGAGCACTAGTGCCTCACCTACGATTCGCTTAGACGTCACGAAATTTGGTCGAAGTGCCTGACATCGCACAACGCTAACGTCTTTTTCACTGAATATCAGATCGGGCAGTGAGAGGGAAGCCAACATATCATGCCTCTCCTGCCGAGCATCGACAAGTTGGCGAAGCATCTTCAATTGCCCCGTACCTAATGAGTCATTAGCATATCTGGTAACCTCCTCGATCTCTAGAAAAGACATCTTTTCATTGGAGAACCCATGAAACTGACCGAATGCTGAAAGGCAATCCAGAGCGGCGCTGATATTCTTGCTAAACTCGAACTTAAGCAATTCCCGATCCTTAACCGAGCTTGAAACAAACTCATCCAATTCCTCAACGGTGAATTCAAACTTGGCTTCGGTCGCTAAGCGTTGATACATATCCTCATCTACAATGGCACTCAATCGGACGGGGGCTTGCTTAACATGGACACTGCTTTCCGACGTTGACGCTGTACTGAGTAGATACTCCTCCGGCTTGTCTTTGTAGGTAGGCGTACAGATATCGTACGTCCCGGGGCGCAGGTGACCGTACTTCGACAGAAATACGCTGAGACCTGTAAGATCCCTCCTTAATTGATCTAGGTCAGCGACAAACTGGCCTGCTACCGTTTCGATACCCGCCATGTATTCTGCGCAATCCTTCTCGCTCAGTGCACCTTGAGACACAAGTGATCGTACTAGGCTATTTCCGATAAAGGCGCAACGTGCTGCCAGTGAAAAAGGCAGAGTTCCATACTGCGAGCATCCTGAAAGGAGCGTATCAACGACGTGGGGGAGCACGACTGGGTTGTTTGCTAAGTTCAATGCACGGTCTCGAAGATCACTCAGTTTCTGGGTATCGGAAGCGAATCTCCGTTGTCTCGCGAGCGTATCCAGCACGGCCTTGTTCGTGATTCGACGCAAACCACGGACCAAAACCTCAATCTCCGTTGAGCTGAATCCTGCGTCAACAAGCCGTTTTCGATCAGGGGTAAAATCAAAAGTTAAGCACGTAACTACGATTTCAAATTCGACCTTGTCGTGTCGCGTGGGTTCCTTTTCCAACAGATTTAGGTAGTAGTCAACCAATCTAGTGGCAAGGCTTTCGGGTAGATCATCTGGTAAAAACGAATTGAAACTCGCCCTAACATCGACATAAGGCCTACCCAACACCCTAACCAACAACCCGTAGGGTTCAGGGTTGTAATACCCCAGCTCCGCACGAGCCAATCGCCACACGTCATCGAGAATCAAGCGACGATATAGTGACGAAGCCAAGGGTTTTGCTCGACTGCCAATCACTTCAGCAGGATTCCAATCTGGCATCTCACCAAGAATCGTCCGTTGCCCAAACATCAAGGCTGCACTAAGGCGGTGTTTTAGAAAATCCCGAGCATCCGCTGCCTCTGCCATAAGGCGCCTATCTACTGAGGAGCTTACGATCACCGTCGTCTGTACCAGCGGTCGTACTTGCAGCAGGTAAAGCTGTCCATCTTCAGCGAACGCAAACTCAATATCTAAACAATCGCTCGATGTAACCGCTTCAAGCTCACGAGCCAATAGAACTAGACCTGAATGTTTAGATTCGAGTTCGTCTACGTGTACATCACGGAGAATGCGGCACAAGAACTGATTTGAGGTAGATGCTCCACCGGTCACCCCATCGGTTCGATCAGAAATTTCGTAGTTCAGCACATAATACGGAGCAGCTGCACTGAGATCTCGAGTAAACATCACCCCAGAGGCGACGGGGCTAACCACCATCGGCTGTATCAAAACCTCCTGACATTCGATGTTCTCGATCTTCCTAGCAGCATAACTCTCAATTACGCACTTAAACGCTTCGACTACTTGTTGCTGGTCACTCGCAGAGACATTGGCCACGCTATCGAATGCACCGGCGAATGATGCTTCAGCAGAATCTTCACCACTACCACTGCTGCGAAAGATCAACAACTGATCGCCAAACTTTGACTTTAAGGTATCGATACAGGTAACGGGATCACTTTGCCATTCTCTGACAAGGATGACTTGGACCTCACAGACACGAGCATGCTTCAGCGTGCCCTCGAGCTGTAGGAGATTTGCGGACTTGGTGCCAAACTGAAATAGCCGACTTTCGCTATTCATGAATTCAAGAAATGCTGGACTTGCGCGCTGGCAACTTCAATCATTTGTTCTGCTGATGAATCGCCAGTATCAACCACGAGGTCGCTGCTCTTCGGCAGTTCAAAAGGAGAATCCACACCGATGAATTGTGAAATATCTCCGCGCTTCGCCCGTTCAAAGAGCCCCTCAGGATCACGCTTTGAACAGATCTCTACGTCGCACTTCAAAAAAATTTCGTAGTACTTCGAAATGGTCGCACGATTGTAATCACGGCTTTCTTGATATGGCGTAATCGACGTCACAATCACGCATACTCCATTTGCAGCTAGCAGGCGAGCAGTTACTGCGAGAATGCGGCTGACTCTTACTCGCTCTTCGCGAGAATAACCAAAAAAGCCGCCCACCTCATCGCGCACAAAGCTGCCGTCCAGTACCTGCACTGGCCCCCGGGTAGTTTCTCCCAACAACTCTTTCAGGCCATTCGCGAGTGTAGTTTTACCTGAACGACTAATGCCCGTTATCCAGATTACGGCAGCTGGCTGCAGCCCGGTAGCCTGTTCCATATCATTGTTTCGCAATTACTTTGAAAAGATGTAACTAGTAACCATCTGTGCTGTACCAGGATGGATTTTTCGATTGTGAGCAATCCTTGATTACAACCGATCGAACCCCGAAGCACTAACACGCGGCTGTGCAACTCTTCGAATTTCGGGGGAATTGTGCTCCTATACTAGACTCTCGGCTGCATTTCCAGTGTGATGTTGCTCCAAAAAACACAGGCGTCTACTGAGGCCCAAAACGCGCAAAACCCATGATTCCAAATTTGGCACATTGACTCAACTGGTGTTGTGAGCACATTGTAACTCCCATAAACACCTCACTTTACAATGCAGAGAGGGTACGCGGGCATCCATGCGACTACGCTATTGATTCTGTTATATCATCGCCGTCCCCGATTACACCTACGTAAACTGCGCAATGAAATCTCTCATCCGAAAGCTGAGCGACCCAAGCAATCCTAATTCCTGGGCGCTAAAGTTTCGCCAACGGCGGTTTGAGCTTTACCAGGAGTTAGTCGATTCACTGCCAAAACCCTACTCGATATTGGATATCGGCGGAACCGAGGGGTTTTGGGAGACGATGGGCTTCCTGCCGTCTCGGGATTTCGATCTGACGATCGTAAATCTCCAAGAATCCCCCCCTTCCAAGCATAGTAACGTAACCGTTGTTACTGGAGATGCCTGCGAACTGAACCAATTTTCGGACTCACAATTCGACATCGTTTTTTCCAACTCGGTAATCGAGCACGTAGGCAACGAAGACAAGCGCCTAAGCATGGCAAGGGAGATAAAGCGAGTAGGGCGCCGATACTTTATTCAAACGCCGAATCGCCACTTTCCAATCGATCCTCATTTCCCTTTTCCACTGTTTCAGTTCTACCCCTTATCCGTTCAAGCAACACTACTCCAGCTACTACCTCTGGCCTGGGTAGGAAGAATATCGCAGAGGGATCGAGCGATCGAAGCGGCAAAATCGGTAGATTTACTTAGTCTGAAGGAGTTCAGCCAGCTTTTCCCGGGATCGAAGTTGTACAAGGAAAAGTTATTTGGACTAAACAAGTCGTTCGTCCTTTACGACGGATGGTAATACTTGGCCGATCGCGGTGCAGTCAACTAGGGCGATGCCATAGCTCTAGGCAGGTAGGTGCTTAGCCAGAGCTCCAACATCAACAGCACCAATAGTGTGTGGGAGTGCTCTGCGTGACCTTTTTCCTGAGCGGCAATCATCAAGTCAAGTGCTTTTTGGTCAAAAATGTCCCTGGTAGCCCTATCTTGCGTCCGGAGTCGTTCGCCCACACTACCCTTCAATTGTGTCCTTATCCAACCATCGATTGCAGAGTGAAAAAAGCCAATCTTGGGTTTGTTGACAATAGAATCCGGAAGGACATTTTTTGCGGCTAACTTGAGAACATGCTTAGTTGTGAGGCGTGGTCCGATCTTGTACTGCGGTGGTATTCCAGCCGAAAACTCGACAAACTCGTGATCCAAGAACGGGACTCGAACTTCTAGTGAATGCGCCATGGAAGCGCGATCAAAGTAGTGCAACATATCATCGGTAAGCCCAAGTTTCGCGTCTAAAAACAAAGCCCCATTGAGCGGCGAGAAGTTGCGCTCACCAAGGAGTGAACAGCCAAAGCGCTCAGCAGCATCGCTCGCCATATAGTCCTTCATGGCACCTTTAAGCAACTGCCGTCTTACGGGCATCGTGATTCGCGAACTTGCTGCAAGCATCCTTGATGCGGGGTTTTTTGCACTTAGAGTTTTTGCGAGTTGCCCGCCGGAACCTTTCAATCGTTCGAACGGCGTCGAAAGCAATGCAGAAATCGTTGTGCCAGGGAACGTACCGGCAATTCCTGCTAATGCCGCGGCCTTGTGCTTTCGATAGCCCGCAAAGAGCTCATCAGCACCCTGTCCCGACAAGGCGACTGTAACCTGCTCGCGAGCAAGCTTGGAAAGCTGCAGGAATCCTAAGGTTGATAAATCTGCAACGGGTTCATCAAGTTGCCAAATCAGGTCATCAAAATCGATCTGTGCTTGTCCATCCAGCGACAGACTATAGTGCTCAGTGTCAAACAGACGAGAGACCGCTAGAGCATCGTCTAGCTCGTTCGGCACATCGATTCCCTGAAATCCAACCGAGAAGGTCTTAAGCGAACCGCTGACATGCTTTGCCATCAACGCTACAATTAAACTCGAATCCAAGCCACCTGAAAGCATCGCACCTAAAGGCACATCGCTCATCAACCGAAGTCGGACTGATTCTTCTAACCTTTCTCTTAGTTCGTCAGCAACAGACTCCACAGGCGAGCTCGGCCGACCTTCTGTCGGTATTGGATAGGTCCAATAGGCCTCTTCAACAACTC
>JBPCXR010000135.1:0-3978 GCA_051027215.1 Pseudomonadales bacterium
CTATTGGAACAGCGCATTTGGCAGAAGCTGCACCCGGAGTTTGACGCCGCCGTGGTTGTCGACGCGAGTGGTTTTCCCTATATGGGTGCGGGCATGAACGCATGCGCTCGGGATCTGGGTCGATTTGGTCAGATGTTGATGCACGATGGTGACGTTGGTGGCGTGTCGGTCGTGCCCAGCCAATGGATTAGGCAAACGCGCATGGGCAGTGCTCGGCTAAGAAGCCTGTTTGCTGAGACGGAGTACACCAATCTGATTTCTTCTGGCCACTATTGCAACCAAACATGGGGCGTGGCGGATCGGGAGTTGCTGGTATGTCTGGGCATTCACGGGCAGATCATATATAGCGATCAGCGCGCCCAGGTGGTGATCGTAAAACTCTCAACTCACCCAGAGTCGGCGGATATGGCTCTGTTTGGAGATATGTTGTTGGCGATGGACGCGATTTCAAACAGCTTGTCTTGACTGCTAAAGTCGTTGCTAATTGATTCCGTAGCCAACAAATTCGGAGCCATAGATGCTCAAACCCGTATTCACAACGTCACTGGCAATCATCGCCATCACACTAGGCGGATGCGCTGCGAAACCCACACAGGATCCACGGCTAACGTTCTTTGCCTCACTATTCACCGGCGCGGAGCAATACGAGAACTTCAATCGAATCGTAGAGTTAACGCCGGTTTCAACACTGAGTCCTTCGAGCGACCCATACGAGTTTCCTGAAGGTGCCAGCATTGAGCTGCCTCAGTCTTTTACCTATGCGGATGAGTCGGTCTCGACCGAAGAGTTTCTAGACCAGACGGATACAACCGCGGTTTTGGTGTTGAAGGACGGTGAAGTGCGCTTTGAAACCTACCGATTAACTGGCGGGCGAGCCGTAAACTGGCTGTCAATGTCTGTAGCCAAAAGCTTCATTTCTGCGCTCGTCGGCATAGCGGTCGACGAAGGCTACATCAAAAGTATCGAAGAGCCAGTCACGTTGTACGTTCCCAGCCTGTTGGGATCTGCCTACGACAATGTGCGAATCAAAGACATATTGCAGATGTCCTCAGGTGCAAAGTGGAACGAAGATTACAGTGATCCCGAGTCTGATATTGGTCGATTGGGGGGCACTCTTGCTAGCGGTGAATCGTTAAATGATTTTTCGAGCACACTAGTTCGAGAAACGCAGCCGGGGACGCGCAGCCTATACAACTCAACTGATACTCAGGTGCTGGGGCAGCTACTGGTCAAGGCCACCGGCCGCTCGATCACCGACTATATGCAAGAAAAACTGTGGGACCCGCTTGGCATGGAAGCGTCAGCCCACTGGATCGTCGACAACTATAATATGGAAATGGCTTTTGGCGGGCTGAACGCAACAGCGCGAGACTACGCAAAACTTGGTGAGTTGTATCGCAACCGCGGCCGCTGGGGCAGTGAACAAGTGGTGCCTGACGCATGGGTAAAGGCATCTGTGGTTGCAGATGCTCCTCACCTAACAGTCGAAGCGCTAGGCTTCGGAATGGGATATGGCTACCAATGGTGGCTAATGGACGGTGATGAGGGTGAGTATTCAGCCATCGGCGTGTATAACCAGTTTGTCTATGTTAATCCAACGCATGATCTCGTGATCGTAAAGCTCTCGGCCAGCAGTGACTACGCGGTAACCAATGATGAATCGAGCTTTCGTGAACTGGAGACAATAGAGTTCTTCCGGTCTATTAGAGATCAGCTAGTTAGCGTTGCCGCTTCAACCACCCCACTCGAAGATAGTGTCGTCTTTGCCGGGCTCGCCTATTTCGTTACGAAGCCTGAATACGACCGGGCCGCATCCCATCTGCGGCAGCAGCTAGATCCGGAATTAGTAGAGTACTTGAGTGGCGTTAACCAACGGGTACGGGATGACCCAGATCGCAGGAACAGTCGGTTGAAGGTATGCCAAGAAGACGCAACGGAACAGGAAATCGAAAGTGCGCTGCAACACTTTGAACGAACAACGAAAGATGTTTGGGTACGCTTGTATGAGTCGAGCGCACAGGATCTCTCCAATGACATGTACGCAACGCTGACGGAAGCCGTGCAAGATCACAAACAGTCATTTTCGTACGTGGATTTTAACAATCAGCCTTATCGCAATGACCTCGTTGACTCGTTGTGTAGGCGTGAGCGTTTAGCAACAGGAAACTAGTGCTACTAGGTACCCTGGTCGGTATCTGATCAGGCAGAAAGTGCAGGTGAGGGCTTAGAATTGGCATGGCAGCAAGGGGACGTTATGAGCCGATCAACCCTCGTCGTCGAACAGCCGCTTTCTCCATAGCCGACATCTAGCTTACCCGGCATTGCACCCGATCTCCGCTAATAGCATGCGCTCTGATCTCTTCGAGAGCTATGCATCACTAGATTTATCAACCGAGCGATTCCAGAAGTCGTTCAACCAATGCCGCACCTACCCAAGATCCGAGACCTAGCATGATATATAGCAACACTCGACCGTAGGTGCCAGCGTCGAACGGCCATTCACTAATCTCCAAGAGTCGCCGTTCCAGTGCTAGATCGGCACGAAGCTGTTGGGCGTCGTCGACCGAACGCGTATCTGGATCGCGGCGCAGGGCGATTGCTTTACGTATGTGCTTGAGCTCCGATTGCTTCCGTACCTTGATTTGTAAATGAACACCCCAGGCCGGCAGTATCAATGCCAGCACCGTGGCGACGATAAGCAAAACCAGTGTCGTGGCCGTAGCTATGGCTGGTGAGTTCGGATCGAGCCAAAGATTCGATGATATCGACAGACTAATAACGGCCAGAAGGGCCGTACGCACCCCCTGCTGGGCATACGGCTTCACTGCAGATGTGTCAAATAGATCGATGTGCCGAATTTCTCTTGCGGTTCGCGAGATAACAAGCGCCGTCCACACCAGAAGGAACATGAAGCGAAAATTGAACCAACCAAGAAACACCAGTCCCACGAGTATGAACGCTAATTCGCCAGGCCAAATCCACGGCGTCAAGAACGATAATGGATTGTCTGGAATACCCAGAAACAAGAAGCACGTTGCAAATGAACCGACAGCGCCAACCCGATTGGCCATGCTCCGAGGAAACAATATGGGCTCTTGATCTAGAGAGAACTGCCGGACGAGCTCATCGAAATGTCCCGTCGTCCAACGCATCAAGTAATAGATGGCGACCGGCAAATAGCCCGACATCATATAAAGCGTAACCGGCGCGCGCACCGCTATGTCAGCCTGGCGCCCAGCTGCGACGTCATCAACAATGCCGGTGAGCCAACTGAACCACAAAGCGAGCCCGCCGAGGATCGCAGTGCCAACGATACCCGCAGCTACTGGTGGCAAGGACAAGTTGTCAGCCAGCCATTGAAGAGAGCGATGCGTGAGTGGTCGGTACGCCAAGAAATGCCTCGGATTAGCTGAAGAACTGGCAGGGGATAGTTCGAGCATTCGCCGAACCCGGGGTCCCCAAACGTCGAACTATAACGGATTTGTCTACGACTCCTATGGCTCGCTAAGAGCAGGTCAAATCTCGTCGTCGAACGATGGCTTTCTCGATAGCCGACATCCGGCGTACCCGATCGTGCTTCCGATTTCGGCCAGAAGCCGCCATTCAAACCACGATATACACTACCCCAAATTAGTGTGCGGAGTGATTATGAACTGGGAGGCTATTGGTGCAAGCGAAGAGGTTATTGGCGCAGTTGCCGTCGTCCTAACGCTAATCTATTTGAGCGTACAACTACGACAAAATCCACGCAGTTCAGAGCTTGCGGCTCTTCAAGGATTCTTTGATGCCACCTCTGCGCTAAACCGTGATCGAGGGAAATTACAGGATGGGCTGCTCCGTGCAGGGCTGTCAGATTGGCATACCTTAGCCAATAACGACAAAGCAACACTAGACGCCTATTTTGCCGACTTCGCGAGCCAGATCCACAGAGGGTATCGACTTCATCAAAAAGGCATTCTCGATGAAGAGACGTACAAC
>JBPCXR010000136.1:0-14362 GCA_051027215.1 Pseudomonadales bacterium
TTTCAGCACCGGCAATTCTCTGAGGTTCAAGGCAGAGCCGAAGCGCTGAATGAAGGTGACCGCGCCGTTGGAGCAGGTCAGACAGAGAGGGTGATTGGACCCTGAAAACTTGAACCATTGGCGAAGAACCAAGCTTCCGTTGGATTAGGCAGGTCGATCACAGTACGTTTTGTGACCGTCTCCGTTCGTAGCTGCCAACCCGATGGCAACGCAAAGTCGTCCGCCTCGACTGCACTTTCCTGGAGTAGGCCGCCGCCTTCCGGCGAGGCGCTGATCACTTGTATGAAGTCCGCGCCTGTTTTGGTGCGGATAATGCTCAGTTCGCTACCGGCTTCGAAGATGATCGTGTGATGTTTGTCGACCATGAGGCGAGCAGGCCCGTCTGGTATGGGCCGCTCTGGACCCGCTGCCGGTGGATTCGCGCAATGGATAAAGCGGCGGCCATCGATGAATCTGTCCCTCACCGGACCAGGCGCTTCTGCGCCGGGTGACTGTCGGAAGTAGTGTGCGTCCATAACCCCGCTGCCTATTCCGACAGGTATGATCCCCTCGGGCAGGGCGAGCTGAGCAAACTCCTCGCGGGATATGGGTTCGACGCTCTGCCAGACGGTTCGCGTTGCCGCCTCGAGAATCTCCGCGTGAGGTTGTTGGCAGTCCACGAGGTAGTTCTCTGCGGGTACGTCAGTCAAGCCCAGTTCCATCTCTAGTTCCTCATGTCGGTCTTTATGTTGGGAGGGCGTCGAGCAGTTCGACAAGAAACGCTTCTGTGTCCCAAGCACCAGGATTAAAGGTCTGTCCCATGCGTACCACCACCAGTTGTCTAGAGGGAATGATAATCACCGACTGGCCGTAGTGACCGCGCGCTGCATAGGCATCTTCAGGTACTGCAGGCATCCACTGATTTTCGCCTCGTGTGTTCAGCCAAAACTGGGCACCGTATGCACGAGCCTCGAGGGAGGCAGGGGTAGGGGCGGTTGAGTACGCCACCCAGCCTTCGGGCAGAATGCGTTGCCCAGCGAATACACCATCGCCCAGGTACAACAATCCGAATCGAGCCCAGTCTCTGGGGGTCGCGTAGAGGAACGCACCACCGACGTAGTTACCAGCGCCATCGGCTTGGTAGTGGCTGTGTCTGGCACCAAGGCGGTTGAATAGTTCCTGTTGAGCGAAGTGATAATACGCATCGTCGTCAGTTAGCGTCTCTCGGATGATCCTACCCAGTAGCACCGAGCTGGCGGTCTGATATGACCAGCGGGTACCGGGTTCTGCAGTAACAGGAAAGGACGCGGCGAATGCTGCGAGGTCGCGGCTGTTCATCAACATGCGGTTAACATCGGAGACGGGGTCACCTTCGTAGCCCTCATTGAATTCGAGACCACTCACCATGAAGAGTAAATCCTCTGTGGTCACCTGGCGGCGAGGATCGGCCGGGTTCTGCCATTCACGTATGGGCGCAGCATCCTGGAGGTTCAGGCGGCCGTCTCTGACCAGAATGCCGATCAGCGCGCTGGTTGCGCTTTTGGTCATGGACCAGGAGTTCTGCGGCGTGGTGGCGTCGAAACCATCCGCGTAGCGTTCCGCGATCAGCTGGTCACGATGAAAAATCACCACGGCACGAGTGTTCTTTCGATCCGCATAAGCCGGTGCCGTATCGCTGAACGCCCGATCCAGAACGTCGTTGAGCGCTTCGGTATCGACGCCTTCGGTGCTCAGTGTCGGCCATGCCAGTGCGTCGGGCAGCCGCTCTGGCAGCGCACGCGCAATCGATGGCGGTCCCTCAAGATTCGTCATGACACCGCCCGCCAGCTGACCGCAGCCCAGCCCGGGACGATAAACCGAGATGCTGGTGTAGTTGACGGGCCAGATACCGAAATCGGTGGTGACCGTGTTGCCGTCGACGCTTGAGCGGGTCAAGAGCTGCTGTTCGACCGGCAGGTCAAACTGTTCGATGTCTTCGAATTGGCGCTTTGCAATGAAGAAATTGCTACAGAATGCGTGTGCGGCAAAGCCCGAAGCAAGGGGAGCGACCCGACTCAGGAAATAGCCTAGATAACCCGCGCTAACCAGGATGATCAGAACAGCCGCCAGGCTCAAATACTTAATCGCATTCATATCCGCCATAGTAATGGTAAACATTAAATAATCAAGTTATCCTCTGCGCTCGCATGCATTGGAAAAATCATGACCGATCTCGTCATCTACGGTACTCCGGTATCCCCTTTCGTTCGCAAGGTAGAAGCTGTGCTTAGAACTCAGGGTGTGGCCTACGACTTTGAGAACATCAACATCATGGACATGCCGGACTGGTTCCTTGAAATCAGTCCCGCGCGCAGGATTCCAGTGCTGCGAGATCGCAGCATCGGTACAGAGGGCGTACTTGGCACCATTGCGGATTCTTCGGCAATCTGCCTGTACCTCGACCGTAAACTGGACGCCGGTCTGTATGGGGCTACCGCGTTTGATGCGGGACGCGCAGCGGCGTTGGAAGAATACGCCGACACCGAACTCGCCCAGCCGTTGGGCATGAAGTTGTTTCGCTCGATTCTCTTCCCTCGATTTGCCGGTCAGGAGTCAGACCTTGCGACGGCAAGACAAACCTATCAAGAAGTGCTGCCACGCCACTTCGACTATCTGGAAGCGATGCTGGACCGCAATGAGTTCTTTATCGGCAATAGGTTTTCGATTGCGGACATCGCGGTTGGCGCCCAACTCACACAGCTTGATCTTGTGGTTGCAACTTCTTATGGCGACCGTTGGCCCGGCTTGGCGAAACACACCGAGGCAATGAAGACGCACACAGGATTTGTGGACAACCTGGCAAGTTGTCAGAAAATGCTGGGCAAGCTGGTACCGGAGAAGGTGGATCTGTCATGAACGTTACCATTCACAAAACCGCCGACGGCCGTGAATTTGTGCGCACGCCGGATGAGTGTTTTGCGGACTTGCCTGACTTTCCTTTCTCGCCAAACTATGTCGAGGTAGATGGTTTGCGCATGCACTACGTGGATGAGGGTCCGCGTGACGGGCAAGTAGTGGTGCTGCTGCACGGTCAGCCAGACTGGGCCTATCTTTATCGCAAGATGATCCCGTTGATTGTCGAGGCGGGACACAGGGTAATCGTCCCTGACATGATCGGTATGGGCCGCTCCGACAAACCCACGGACATTCATACGCATACTATTTATGCCCACGCGGCCTGGTGGAAGGCGATGGTCAATGCATTGGAGCTGAAGGACATTACGCTCTTCGGCCAGGACTGGGGCGGATTCACCAGCCTTATGGTCGTGGCGCAGCATCCGGAATATTTCCGGCGAGTCATGATCTCCAATAGCGCGCTCTGGCTCATGCCGGATCCAATCCTTAATGTGCCGCAAGGGATCAATCGCGAAGACTACCCCGTAGACCCAAATGCGAAGGTGCGAACCTTTGGTGATTTCGCCGCCGACTGTAACGCGAAAGGCTACATCAAAGAGGATATGTCCGAGTTCTTTCACGCCTGGATGCTCTATGCGTTGACCGGTCCCGAGCTCAAAGCCAGCGACAATCTTCGCCGCGACTTTGGTGGTATCGAGCTAACCGATGATGAGGTGCGGGCTTATGACGCGCCGTTTCCTGATGAGATATTTATGACCGGCATCCGCACCTTACCCAGTATGGGGTCGCTGATAGACACGGAACGCAGCCTAATGGCTTGGGATGCACTCCAGCAATTTAACAAACCGTTTCTGACGGTGTTCGGCCAATTTGACATGCTGGTCGGATCAGAAAAAACGCAGAATACCTTGATCGAGAATGTACCCGGAGCGGCTGGCCTGCCACACGATCGAATCCCCGCGGGTCACTTTATCCAGGAAAGCCAAGGTCCGGAAGTAGCCAGACGCCTGATCGATTTTATGGCGACAACCTGATGAGGCCCTCTCTCTGAAGAAAAAGCTATGAGGAAGAGGCCATGAGCCACTACGAGACGTTGAATGTTGAGATCGATCGGCGCATCGCTCGGGTGACCTTTGATCATCCTCCGATCAATCTGCTCGACATGCAGATGATCAGAGAAATTGATCAACTATCGAAAGAGCTCGAATCGAATACGTCGCTTCACGTGGCTGTCTTCCAAAGTGCCGATCCGGACTTTTTTATCGCGCACGCGGACGTCGAATTGATTCGACAATTGCCAACCGACATCACCGAGCGACCGACAGAGCTCAACCTTTATGTTGCTGCGCTGGAAAGGCTCAGGACGCTGCCCATTGCGACGATCGCCAAGATTGCGGGCATTGCACGCGGTGGGGGAGCGGAGTTTCTCTGGTCTCTCGATATGCGGTTTGCGGCAATCGAGCGTACGACGCTTAGTCAGCCTGAGGTTGCTATCGGTATTTTGCCGAGTGGCAGCGGCTCTGCTCGCCTGCCTCATCTGGTGGGTCGCGCACGGGCATTGGAGATATCCCTGGCCTGTGAGGATTTTTCAGCCGAGCTTGCGCAAGCGTACGGCTTGATCAATCGGGCAGTACCTGTGGATGAACTAGATGATCTGGTTGAACGGATAGCAACTCGCATTGCGTCATTTCCAAAAACAGCCATCCGATCGGCGAAGGTTGCCGTTGATACCGCGCTGGCCGATCCGACAGAGGCATTATTGGAGGAGGCTCACCAGTTTAATCTGTTGCGCGGCACGAGCGATGCGCAGGAACGTATGGCTGCCTTCATGTCTGCAGGCGCGCAGACTCGTGAAGGTGAGCTCGATCTCGATTCTGTCATTGCGCGTCTTTGAGGTGTATGTGGCCAGTGAAAGTTGAAATCTATGGACACAACCACTCTCCGTGGGTACAGGCCGTGTTGCTGGCGCTGCATGAGAAAGGCATTGAACATAGTTTGCGCCCGCTACCACCGCTTGCAACGCTGAAACATTGGGGCGTGTTTATGCCCGCAGCCACTATCGATGGTGGGCCCTGGGAGATTGAATCCTCGCAGATTCTGGTAAAGCTTGGGCACACGCCAATTTCGGACGAAGACCTGCAGGCAGTTCAAGCCGCATTCCAGGGAGTACTTCACCGTGCAGACAACCCCCTGCGCTTTTTTGCGGCTTTCGCAAATGCTGGGGACAAATCACCTTCTTTGTTCAGGCGCTCAGGGCGTAACTTCCTACGTAGCTTCATCCCGTTTTACATGTTTACGTTGATCAATTTCGCTAAGCGGGTCATCAAGCCTAGTGAGCCCGAGAACTTTGGTGACCAGTACCTAGTCTGGGAGCGCGCGTTAGAAGCCTCAAGCGGACCTTTTGTGGATGGTGATGCTCCAGGAATACGAGACTTTCTGCTATTTGGCATTGTCCAGTGTCATTCAAGTATTCCTAGGCCCCCACTTGAACCACTTCTAAGCGATGAGCGGTTGCCGTTGATGCGGCAGTGGATTGCCAGCATGCATGAACGGTTCAGGGGTTATCCGCATCTCTATTCTGGCGGCTACTTTGAACCTAATATGCCCCAGCCTGTACCAGCGGACTTTGTGCAGCGCGCCATCTGTTACTTGGGGCTCTTGACGATGTTTGTCGGATTTCCTGTGACGCTACCGCTAGTGTTTTTGCTAATGCGTAAAGCGCCTCGCTGACTTTAAAGGATAGCTAGATGCAACCTTTGTCCAGTGAGTACCCGGTGCGATCAATGTGAAGATCAAAAGTGGCGGCCACTTCGTGCAGGAAGATGCGGGTGCCGAGCTGGCGGCGATGATCAATGAATTCATTGTCGGCGAATGCGTGACGAGGTTTTAGCCGATGATCGATCGCTTGTTTCCGCCCCGCATCGACAACAACTACCAGGGGCACCGTATAGCCCTGTGGTTATTCGTTCCCCTCACCGTAATCACGCTCGGTCGCAGTCTCGTCCACATCTTTCTGCACGATGGCGGCGCCCAATCGATTGCCACGATCCCACTGGACACCTACACACCGGCAGCTGCCGACGCGGTGATCAGAGGCTTCGCTCTTTGGGGGCTCTCTCAGCTGTTGCTGGGCTTCCTCTATGTGGGGGTACTGTGGCGCTGGCGCACATTGTTGCCGCTCATGTACCTTCTCGTGGTGGTCGAGTATGTCGGGCGTTTCGCGATCGGAGTGATGAAACCCGTAGCCACTCTGGAGACGCCTCCCGGCGCCACCGCAAACTTTGTCTTCATGGGACTGGGTCTGGTGCTGCTGGTCTTGTCGTTACGTTCGCGCGACTGAGGGCTGGGAAATCGAACCGATTTCGATGAATTACAGGCGGATTCGGAATCTTCAACTGGATGGTCGAGGGGGATATCGACGGCGTAACCGGTCTCCGTGTAGAGCGCCATCTCGCTTTAGCCTCGCTTGGTTCTCGCGATGTATTGCGAGGGTGTTTCGCCAAACCAGCGCTTAAAACTGCCTCTAAAGGTGGATACATCACTGAGACCCAGCAAATGCCCTAGGCCGCCCGTACTATGGCGAATTAACCCAAATGGGCGATGACCAGGCTCGGTGTTGCACCGTCGCGGGTAGATCGGTTGGACGATCCACGTTTGTTTCGAGGGCGAGGGCTGTGGTCCAGCGACAACTGGGGTTCTCAAACACACGGACGTAGTAGAACGCGATCTGGTCCGAGGAAAAGTCCGGGTCGTGAAACATTGCCTGTAGTTCCGAGGCGCCAGCTCCGCTCAATGCGCAGGTTTCGATATCGACCGAAGCCGATGTCTCTGGGCACTTGCCATCTGCACCGGGTTTGCGCGCTCCTGAGCAAGCGACGTCCCAGAGCTTCTGTTTCTCTTGCCCATTTTCTACCCAGCCTTTAATAACCTGAATGCGATCCAGTGCGGGGGCAGTTGGATCTTGGACCGCCCATACCCAGAAGTTTGGGTTTTCAAGATTCTCTAAGTCAGAACCCATGGGCACACCATTAGCGTAGGCGAGGGCTACGGCGTCTTCTTTGTTGCCCAGATCTTCGGCGTAACGCCCGGCAAAGAAGCGGACCTTAATGCGTGACCCGCTGGTGCCAAAGGTTTCGCGATTTCTCATTGCATCGAAGATATCCGCGCGGGTATTTGCCTCTGACCACACGCCTGCGAGCCCACCCGCAGAGATCTTACGCACGGCCCCTATGACCACGTGCTCCGTCTCAAGCACTCGTTTGGCCATAAACCCAAAATCCAAGTTACTGAACTGTGCTGGAACCTGGCGTGCGGTGTTGCCTGGATCAGACAGGTGGGTGTCGGTAGAGCCGATGATGCCGAGTTTATAGGGGTTCTGCTTTGTTGCCTCTGCTTCGCGAGTGCCGTTCGTTTCACTTCCCATGGCGAGCCCGGTGAGTAGCGCATTACGTAGGAAGGACGGTTCAGACGCACACTGTGTGCCCTGACCGTCATCGCAGATTGGCCAGATGTTCTCGAAATCACAGTCCTCATCTGCCATACCCACACCAATCTGGCACTCCGAGTTGCCTTTTTGCTGGGTGATTTCGAACAAGCGGTCGATACGAGCCCGTCGCTCGATATCTTCGGAACTGTAGGTGTAGCCGTCTTCATCGGTACGGGAAAACGCCTTGCCCCAGGAAAAGTTTGTGTTGTGAGGGATGGTCAGCACTTCACAAGGCGCCTGGCAGGCGTCATCCAGCTGCGCAAAAAAGTCTGCTTGATTAATGACGTGGTTGGAAGAGATTGCATACGCTGTGACGTCAGTGCCTCGAAAGATGACATTGCGGTGCAGCATGCCAAAGTTTTCTAGCAAAGAAGAGAACTCGTAGCCTATTAAGGTGCTGAAGGTGCCCGGGTTGTCGAATGCGTTAGCGGCTTCCTGCACGCGTAACCAGGTCGCTTTTTCTGTTGCAATGCATCGATCCAAGTTGTCGTCACACAGTGGGCTGCGAGGACCTGGCCGATCTCCTGCGGTTTCAAATACCTGCTCGAGCATTGCTTGTTGATCCGAGTCACCGGAACGCATTGCTTGGCACATCTTGGTATCGAATTCTGGGCCGGGTCCTATGGTGCAAGGCAAGTGCGTGCTGAAGTTTTCAGCATGATCGGTCAAAGCGACGAAATCTAAAGGGACTTCGAGTTGTGCGACCAGCCCGTTTTGCAGCTCCACTTCCTCGCCTCGTGCAAATCGGTAGGCAGAATTTGGCCCTAAGCGATTGCCGCCAGCGTAAGCATCTGCAGACCAACTGGTGTGTACGTGCAGATCTCCAAACAGTGCAATTTTCAGCGGGTGGCGTTCAATCTCTCCGACCGAGGCTTGCGCTGGTGGTGGAACAGACCGATGAGTGTCGGGTACCACATCAGGATCGCTGCATGCGGACATGATCGCTGTAGCAACAACAGCCATGACAAAGAGTCTGTTCATTGGATCCTCATTGAAGCAACAATCCAGGTGCCAGTGTATCCAATTGATATGATGTTAACCATTAATACATGAGAATGGCGGCTGGTGTACGCCTTTTCGCTGAGTCCAAGAACTCAATATGGAGGTGCGCTCAACGGCACCGATTGTTCAGGTTGAAAAGTCTGATTTGATTGCCGCCTGTGACTTCTGCATCGCACGGCCGCACAGCCAGAAATGCAGTGCAGACCACAGGTGCAGCAGCGCCAGCACCGACAACGCGATGCCGATGGATGCGTCTCCTAGCTCGGTCTTCAACTGGTCACTGATTAGACCGACGATCAAGGGCCCGAGGCTCAAACCCACGAGGTTCAGACACAACATCTTGATTGCAGCGGCCACTGCCCGCATGGGTACTGGCGACAATGTCTGAATGAGTGCTAGCACCGGCCCCAGGAAAAAATTTCCGGCAAAGGCAGGCAGGACAAGCAGCAAAATCGCCAGTGAGAATGAGCCTGCCTGGTAGGCCAGCAAGGAAAACGGAATGGTGGTCAGCTGAACAATGCCGATCATCCACACGCCGCGCTCTGCGCCTTTTCTCGACACGACGTCGAACAGTCGCCCTCCCACCAGCGTACCTACAGCACCGAGACCGCCGAACAACAGCGCCATGATCAGGCCTACTTCACTTTGCGAGAGTGCATGAGTGCGCACAAAAAAGGTTGGCAGCCAGGTAGACGCCCCGTAAGACATCATGCCGGTCAGGGTTGAAGCGATCAGCAGCTGCCGCAAAGCCGGCGTAGTAAACATGAAGGTTGCGCTGTGCATAACGCTGGGTGCAGGCCCGGTTGCAGCCACCGGGCCGTCGGCCGCGCCTCTGCTGGGTTCGCGCAGCAGGAAGTAGATAACCCCAGCCAGCACCAGCCCTGGCAAGCCCACAGCAATCAGCGCCATACGCCAGCCGTACGCCTCGCTGACCGCGCCGCCAACGAGAAAGCCGCCAATCATGCCAACCGGTGCGCCGACTGCCAGAACAGACATGGCGGTGCCTCGACGCTCCTGGGGATAGTAGTCGGCGATGATCGACTGACTGGCTGGGTTGACACCCGCTTCGCCAATGCCGACCCCGATACGCAGTAGGAACAAGGCGAGAAAACTTACTGCTGCCCCGCTCAGAGCCGTCATCAATGAGAACAGCGCTAGAGAACAAACGATGATCAACCGGCGGTCAGCGCGGTCGGCGAGCTTTGCAATCGGCACGCCAAGCGTCGCGTAGAACAGTGCGAACGAAAGGCCACCGAGCAGCCCCATCTGCGTGTCGCTGGCGCCGAACTCCAGACGGATGGGTTCGATCAGTACCGAGAGAATCATGCGGTCGGTGATCGACAGCGCGTAGGCCAGAAAAAGCAGTAGTAGAGCCGTACGCGCTTGTGCCGATGTGCCGGGTTGGTGTGTTGGTAGGACTCTGGCCATACGAGGAGATTCCTAGCCTTCTGCCGAGTGGGTTATCTGCGTGACCGCGTAACGCAACACCTTGCTGGCTTTTGTTACTGTCAGCTGCTGATCCTCACGCAGCGTGATCCAGTATTCGATGCTCAGGATCGCATCGAGAGATTCGAGCAGGAGCGTGTTCGAAGCGATCGAGGCTGGCAGAATCTCCTGCAGTCGCCGCCGCCGTCGACGCACGCTCTTACGCCGCGACTCATTGTTGGTGCTGGTGCGGAAACGCTGGTAGACCGCCGAGATGTATAGCGGCAGCAGATACTCATAGAGCCGCACGCGTCGGTCGATGACGTGGTCGAGCAGCAGGTGCCAGCTCTTGGCGACCCGCGCATCAGTGCCCGGGTGGGGTTGCAAGGCGGGCGGGAAGGGTTCCTCCATGACCGAGCGCGCGTATTCCTGTGCATCGAGGATGATCGCCCCGTGCAGTGTCGCCATGTCGGAGAAATGCCGGAACAAGGTGCGACGGGTGATGTCGGCGTGATTGGCGATCGCTTCCGCGGTCGGATCGAAGTTGCCCTCCAGGATCAACTCCCGCGCCGAATCCAGAATGCGTCGGCGGGTGACCTCGGTCCGTTTGCGGCGACCATCGGCTGCGCTGTTGTTGGGACGCTCAGCTTGTGACGGCATGTTTGCTCAACACCTGGCAGCGCTTCATCAGGCGCCTGGCGTTCTGGTCGAAATCGTCGCGGCGGTGCAGCACGCGTCGATTGTCCCAGATGATGAGATCATTCGGTCGCCAGACCTGGCACCAGACATGTTCCGGCAACGCCGCATAGCGCCAGAGTTCATCGAGCAGCGCTTCGCTTTCTTCCAACGCGAGCCCGGGAATGTATGCCCACTCCCGTCGCCCCAGGTACAGCGCGTGCTGGCCTGTGTCCTCGTGGATCCTGACAATCGAATGCACCGCGCCCGGCGCCTCGCGCGGATTGTCGAAGGGTTCGAAGCCGGGCCGCAAGCTGCCTACGCTGGTGTGGGCCGCGTCGTGTTTGATGGTCAGCCCGCCCACTCTTTGTTTGAGGGCATCTGGCAATGCCTCGTAAGCCGCATTCTGGTCGGCAAAGTGGGTGTTGCCACCCGTCGCGGGGATTTCAACCCCGAGCAGCACGCTGGCCGGCGGCGGGACCGGAGCGTAGGTCATGTCGGAGTGCCAGGCTGCTTCGGCGTTGCCGAGGCCGCCGATCGGTTTGCCGTCCTCGATGATGTTGGACAGCTGCGTAACAAAACGATTCTTGATCTTCTTGCGCGCCGCTTCTGGCAGACGCCCCAGCGGAATCTCTTCGAGCGGGCCGAACCTGGCGCTGAACGCCTGTAGCTCGTCCTCGTTAATCTGCTGATTACGCAAGCGCAGGACACCGTAGTCGAGCCATGCCTGGTAGAGCGCGGTAAACTCTTCCGCGGTCATGTCGCGTACGTCCGCGTCGTCGATTTCAGCAACAAAATGCGCGTTGATCGCATTGATCTTCATATTGATGGATCCTCAACTGGGCCGTCTTCGATGGCATCCCGTGGCAACACGATGCGGGCGAGCCAAGAGAGCTTAGGGTGCTCTGCGAAGCGATCGTAAAACCATCTGAGCGCCGCGCCCAGTTGGGTCTCGTGCCACAGCGTTGCGTACGTCTGATGGGGGTCATAGGCACCGGGCTGAGCGGTTAGTGCTTCGATGTAGTACGTCTTGGCATCCTCAATGGCTGCTTTGAACCAGGTGAGATCCTTGGGTAGACGCCCCGCATCCAGGTCCGCGGCCAGTTGCTCGATGATTTCTTCGATAGGCGATGCCGATACTCCCACTAGTGTTCTGCCATCGCGGCGGCGTTGTCCGATGTCGTGCCAGGGAGCAAGGTTTGCCAGCTCCGCGTTCAACCGGCCGTACCAAGTACTGGCGTCTGCCCTAAAGGTGACTGGGCAGGCCGGGGCGTCATCGACAGCAACGCTCGGTGCGTCTTCGGGGTAGTCCTCCAAGACTGGTCCTGATTCCCTGTTTAGCAGATCCAAACCCGCGGCGATGACGCGGTGCTGAAAAGCGGGTTCATTGGGCAGGCCAAGCGGTCGCCCTAGTGGGAACGTTACCCAGAGTGTGCGGGGCGGCTGTAAACTTGCAGCGTTCTCACGCACTAGGCTGATGCCAGTGGTCATGAGGCCGGCTCGTTCCAGATAGTATCCGAGCGCGCACACGGCGCGGGTGCAATTGGGTCAGACAGGCGTAAGGAACACCGCATCGACCTGATCCTGCTTGAGAAGCCCGGCGACCTGGCTGGCAGATTCCTCATACGCTTGCGGTAACAATCCTGCGCCCATGAAACTGTAGTGAATGCTCGCGAGCGAGCCGATCCTGCTGGCTTCCTCCAGTTCCCGGAAACGATCGATCGGGAACACCAGGTTCACGTCATCGGCAAAACCGCTGCGATCGAAGTTTGCCGAGCTGTGCGACATGATGAGGTCGTTAGCATCTGCTTCCGCGGGGATGGGCCGGAAGTCTGAATCTATGAAGCCGAATCCGGTGGCGTTACGAAAGTGCAACCCCGCTGTGGTGATGAGCGCGATACGCATGTCTTCGATGGGTTTTGACTGCGGCGTCCACGTCGGCGGGCCGAGCGGTGGCAGGTCCTTGCTGATCAGGTGCTCACGCTCGTAGTCGGGTAGATCGCTTAGACGGACCATGAGTGCCTCACTGATCGTTAAACGTTGCCGGGTGCGCCAGGGTGCGCATCACGGCGGCCCAGGCATCGAAGTCGTGGCCGGCCTGCATGATGTCCCAGTACATGTGATTGCGAATCGGACTGCCCTGAAAGTGGTAGAAGTCGATACCGGAAGACATCATCAGCACATGTTTGATGGGCGTCTCCACATACGCGGCGCCGACAAGATGCCATGTCTGCCCATCCCCTTTAATAATGGCACTCATAGTGACAATATGTTATTGAGGAGTCAATATCGAAGCAGACTGAATTAATGGCACGCATTATGTATGCTGAACTGCTGTTATCGAACCCATGAAGGAATGCCATGCTCCGAACTTTGATCTTTCTCTTCACCACGCTGATTGCTCACACGGCGAGCGCTGCTGAACTCGCCGGTCTGTGGAAAAACGACAACGAACCGATCTGGATGGAGATTGCGGTCGCTGAGGATGCCCTTGCCACCGGCACCGTGACTCAAAACGAGCGGAACCCGAGTGCGGTCGGCCGGGTGATCCTGAAATCGCTTGTCTCAGACCGCGAGGTAGATAATCTATGGCGTGGTCAGGTATTTGCCGCACGCCTAGGTGAATTCAGAGATGCGCAAGTCCGGGTGGTGGACGACCAACGCCTAGAGATTACCGTAAAGGTCGGCTTCATGAGCCGAACGGTGCGCTGGACAAGGGAGGTTGTAGAGGTGAGCGCTATTGAATGACGTTGCCGGCAAGCCGATTGTGGATGCACGTGCCTGGCGTGGTGCGGAGTTAGTCGCAGATTCCGATTGGGTGACCCGACTTTCACCAGAGCAGGTCGCTTCGCTCTATCGTTTGGCGGATGAACTGCCCGCTAACAGCGCGGATTGGCTGCAATTCAATATCGACGAACTCATGAGCCAGCCTGCGGCTGAAGTGGTTGCCAATGCCAGCGCCGAACTTGCTGCGGGCAGAGGTTTTGTTCTGTTGCGTGGTCTGGATGCAGGTGATGTCGAACGCCTGCGCCGGGTGTTCTGGGCTGTGGGTTCCGGGCTCGGCGAGCCGGTCATGCAAAATGCCAGGGGCGAGGTTCTCAGCATCATCGCAGACCGTTTCGCCGGTGCTGAGCGGGGGGTAGATACCCGCGGTTACGAAAGTAACGACGAACTTCGCTTTCATTGTGACGGCGGCGACTGCATCGGCATGAGCTGCGTACGCCAGGCGCCGGAAGGGGGTGGCAATGGCCTCGTCAGTCTCTTTGCCATCTACAACGAGATTCTATCCAATCATCCCGAACACCTGGACGTGTTAATGCAGGGCTACCCGCTCTATGCCCGTAAGGAAAAGGGCGATCCTGAGTCGATCAAAAAACTCGGCAAAGTCCAGCAAACACGAATACCCGTCTTTGCCTGGCAGAACACGCGCATGAGTACCTGGCTCAATATTCAACTGGCTGAACTCGCGGCACAGGTCTCGGGGCAAGCGTTCAGCGATGCGGAACGAGCGGCGCTGACCTGTGTTGAGGAGATTGCGAATCAATCAGACCTGCAGCTGACCTTTAAACAGGAACCGGGAGATGTGCTGTTCATCAACAACCTCGCCGTCATGCATCGACGAGAGAAATACATTGATGCGGAAGATGAAGACCGCAAGAGAATGCTCTATCGCATGTGGATCAACCTTCATGAATCGCGGCCACTGGTCTCGACACATGCGGCCCTGCGCCTGGGTATTCGTGGTCCTGAGCCGGTGATTGCTGAGGCTTGAGGGGCGCAATGAGTCCAAAGAAGATCGTCAATATCCGTCCGGCGCACCAGGAGCGTAGCCGCGAGAAGCGGGACCGCTTAATCAAAGCCGGTGTGAGTGAATTTGGCCGGCGGGGCTATGAGCAGACC
>JBPCXR010000137.1:0-10620 GCA_051027215.1 Pseudomonadales bacterium
GGCCAAAGTAAGCTATTTCTAGCTCATTTTCACCACAGAATGTCCCCGCACCAATAAACACAGTGTCCCCAACAGTCTGCTGTGTAAACTTTCCGAAACTGCCAGTGCCAGATTCATCGCTAACAAAGCCTGGATTCATATCCTCGTTGGCGTCTGCTCCGGCAGATGGGACAGACCAACCTGTACCAGTCAATTTGTAATCACGCGCGAACGCGCCACAAGGCAATATAAGTGCAGCGACAAGCAGAACTTTCACAATTTCTTTCAACATCACAACTCCTTGTTTCCTTAGTGTTTTTTAAACCTTGAACCACATGTCAATGTGCGGCTATTGGTGTTGAATAAATAGAGTTCTTCCAGAACTCGTCAAATACCTTAAGATTTAAATGTTGGCTTGGCAACCTAGTCGGAGTGCGACATATCCGTTGCAATGAGATTTTCGCCTGAAACCCTCTTGCTACTAGTCAAAATATGTAACAGGCGGGTTCTTGAGCGAAGCGACCAACTCCTAGCCTAAGACGGCATGGAGCGAGTCGATACTCCCATTTTTCAGGCCTACGACTCCACCTGCGACAGTTCGAGTCTGGTCTATGTTCAACCAAAGAGATTTTGAAGACTGAATGGCAGCTCCTGGCCGATCGGCGACGATCGCAAACTGGCCTTTAGCGACCGCTTTGGAGCGATTCGATGTCGCAGGGTAGGGCGCCAAACTGTGTCGCACAATAAATTTTCACAAACGTCGACGGCGGATGGAGAGAAGGTGCAATTGTTTCGAACATTAACGCAAGGCGAGTCGAGGCCGGCGGCAACTTGTTCTGGCAATCGTATGAGCGGCAGTAGGGGAGGAGTCCTTGGATTCCGCGACCGTGTTGGCACTGGAACGCAGGCGAGATGATCTTCATAGGCTGCTGATGCATTGGTCTAATACACCGTCGTATATTCCGGATACTGTACGGCGGATAACACAATCATTAGTACGGTCTTGTTAGCCTCCCTCAGGTTTAGTGTGGGCTGAAGAAGCAAGGAGCATGGCTAATGACGATCAAAACGGATGATCTTGACAATAGTATGGAGCTCCCTGACACCGAGAAATCGGCGGTGAAAGGCGACGCCTATCCAACAAGGGCAAAGTCAGCCAGTGTCCTAAATTCCTGCATCACGCCTCAGCGCCGGTTGGAGTTGATACCTACATCTTGACAGCGTGCCATGCCTGATCTTCTGCGAATCAGTAGGGCGTAGCCGTTGTTCACAGCGATAGCCAGGCAGGCACGAGCGGCCAAGGTTAGTCCGAGCGATTGCATTTACGGTCGCAAGTCTCCACTAGGCCGAACATGACGGTTTAAAAAATCAACGACCGCGTCTGTGAACAGATCATTGCGGTCTCCGGCAACCATGTGCGCCGCATCGGTCACATTGACATACTCGCTATGGGGGCAGGTGGCCAGAAAATCCTGCGCACCCGCTTCGCTGAGCACGTCAGACAAACCCCCTCGAACCAGCAACGTCGGAATTTTAAGCTCCGCTAAGCGCTCGGCCGACGCCTGCAGGCGCTGCGTACGTACAGCTAGTTCAGTCTGTTTGCCGTCCAACCAACGGGGATCCCAGTGCCACCGCAGCCGACCGTGTTCGTCAATGCGCACGTTCTTGCGTAAGCCATCCAGTGCTCGGGTACGCTTACGATGCGGTTGGTAGGTGGCGATCGCATCGGCTACGTCTTCTAACGACTCGAAGCCATCGGGTTTTTGCCGCATGAAATCGAGGATGCGTTGAGCGCCATCCGGCTCAATTCTCGGACCCATATCCACCAGCACTAGAGCTCGAGCCTGCATCAGTTCCTCTCCCAGCGCACACAAGCTCACACCGCCACCCATCGATGCGCCCACGAGAATAGGATTTGTGTCGCCAATGTCTTGGGTAACGGCAACGAGATCCGCGATCATCGCTTCCTGTTCGTAGTTGCCGTCTTGCGCCCAATCAGAGTCGCCGTGGCCACGGGCATCAAGCGCGTAGGCGAGAAAACCGGCGCGAGCGAGCGCCTCGCCGGTGCCTTTCCAAGCATGTCGCGTCTGGCCGCCGCCATGTTGCAGCAGCACGAGAGGACGACCTGATTCACCCCAGTAGTCTGCGGCGATACCGAGCCCGTCGCGACCGCGCAGCGTCAGCATGGGTGCGGGGGTACCCGGAAGGCGTGTCCTATCAGTCATGTGTGCTAATCCGTCCTCAGTCATCTACTAAGTGTACTCGGCGCCTGCGGCTGAATTTACGCTGTATACGTACCCACCAAGCTCTTTACGGGGGGAATCAACGTCGGTGCTAGTGGGCATTCCATAATTTAACATAATATGTATTATGCGCACTTCTAGGTGGTTCTGGCAGGGTGCCCCTGGGCTGCTTTACTCACAGTGGCCCCCCTCGATTACCGCGGTGGGAAATAAATTCGCGCCGGTGGTTTTTCTGCGTCACGAATGTAATTAGAATGTGAGCACTGGTTGGCAGTATTCACAGATCGGTGTCACTAAGTTCCGCAATTGGATTCGGGACTACTTCAGCAGTAATTCGCTCCAAATGCCCGGCTTTCGGACGTAGCCGTCGGCGTACATGACTAAAAGGTTGATGTCGATGTCATCTCCAAAGGCAGGCTTTGCCTGGGCAGCAATGACGGCTGTCTGCGCCTCACTCAGCGCCTGTGGCGGCGGATCTGGTGGTTCTACCTCAGCGGCTGCGCAACCGGCAAGCGCCAGCGCGTCCGGCCAAAGTGGCTATTCGCTATTTGCTCTTGCTGCCCTGGAATCTGATCCCAGCGCTAAGCTCACGATTTCCCTTGCCGAACCTGCGGTGAACGCTGAGTCCTTTGTGGTGAGTACCGCAGACAATACCGCCAACGCCGGTCGTGATTATCAGGCGTTTACTGAGACCGTGATCATCGCCGCTGGTAGCAAAAGTGTTCAGGTGGCTGTGCCGGTTCTCGATGATGGTCTGGACGAGGCTGACGAGGCACTGCAGCTCAGCGTGACCAGCGAAGGTGGCCTGGCCGGTCCGAGCGGGACCAGTGTGGTCATTCTGGACGATGAACCCCTGCCAAGACTCAGCGTCGGCGACATCATCATCCCTGAAGGCGATGCCAGTACACAGATTGCTCGGGTGCCGGTCACCCTTTCTGCGATCAGCGAACGTGCCATCAGTTTCAGCTATGGCGCATCCTCAGTTTCTGCCGAAGCCGACGTGGATTTCGTGCAAGTGAGTGGTTCGTACACTTTTGCCCCCGGTGAACGGGAAACCTTCATCGACATCGAACTGTTCGGTGATCTGGACGTGGAGCCAGATGAGCAGCTGCAAGTGCGCATAGCTAGCGTTGAACACGCCGCATTGCTAGACGGCATTGGTGTTGTGACCATCGAAAACGATGATGCTCGCCTATCGTCCGCCACCTTAGTGCGAGTGAGTAGCGACAATCTCGTCGAAGGAAGTAGCGGCCTAGTTCGACTGTCGCTGTCGGAAACTGCGAACGAAGATGTGGTGGTAGATCTGGTGGATATCCCGGGTGATGCAAGCGTCAGTCAGGATTACTCGGACGTTAGCAAACGCGTCACCATTAGCGCCGGCCAGTCGAGCACGAATTTCTCGCTGCAGACAGTGAACGATGAGCTGTTCGAAACCGGTGAAGCGATGTTCTTGACGATCACCAACCTCAGCGGTCCGGCACAAATCGAAGTGGCTAGCGTGGACATCGCCATCGCCGACAACGAGGCGCCACCGCAGTTGAGTTTGGCTGACGCTGCAGTCAATGAATCCACTGGTGCTCAAGCAGCCGTCGTGGCATCGCTGGATGTTGGCTCTGCCACAGACGTGCGCTTCACTTACGCCTCTCAAGCTGGCTCAGCCACGGACGAGATTGACTTTCAGCCCATCAGCGGCTCAGCGGTAATTCCTGCTGGATCCCGCGAATTGGCATTGCCGCTGTTGATAATCGCCGACGATGTCGATGAACCAGATGAAACGTTCAGTGTTCGAATTACCAGCATCGACGGCGCCGAGATGGGCCGTGAACAAGCCACAGTAACCATCGCTGGTACCGCAGCGCTTGAGGACGATGACCCTCAGCCGACAGTGCCCAACCCTCCTGGCGCTTCGGAACCGGCGCCCGCCCTCCTCCCTGAGCTCTACATTGTTGATGCCAGCGTGACCGAGGGTGACAGTGGTTCTCGTGGCATGGTGTTTGAGCTGCAGTTGTCCGAGCCCACCAGCGAAACCGTCACTGTGGGTTTTGCCACCAGCGCCGGAACGGCTACCGTCGGTACAGATTTTTCCAGTGCCAGCGGCAGCGTTAGCTTTGCGCCAGGATCGGTGCGCGAGACCATAGTGATCAGCGTTTTGGGCGACGTCGAAAGCGAGCCGGTGGAGACGCTGCAGGTGCAACTAGAAACGGTTTCCCAGGCGACGCTGGTGCGTACGGAAGCGACGGGCACAATCATCGACAACGACGGCGAACCGGTGTTTTCGGTGGCAAATACCAGTGCGACTGAAGCCAATAGCGGCACCACCAACCTAAATTTCGTTGTGTCACTGTCCAGTGCTGCGGCAGCAAACGTCAGTGTTGGCTATAGGACCGAGAGCGATAGCGCTACGAGCGGCGTCGACTACCTGGCAACATCCGGAACGCTGGACTTTGCGCCAGGACAAACCAGTCGCACTGTGAACGTACAGCTCGTGGGCGACACCATCGACGAGTTCGATGAGCGGCTGCAGCTGCGTCTTAGCGAGGCAAGCGGCGCGGCCATCGCGCGCGATGTGGCAATTGGTACGGTTACTGACAACGATGCCCCGCCCAGCATTGCCGTGGCAGATCGCACGGTGAGCGAGAGCGCGAGCAGCGTTGCGCTCACGGTGTCTTTGTCTACAGCCAGCGGTAAATCGACAAGCGTTAACTATGCAACGCAGAATCTCTCGGCGACCGGTGGCGCTGACTTCAACGCAGCCTCGGGCACCCTCACCTTCGCCCCTGGGCAAATATCCAAAGTGGTCTCTGTCGGTCTGATCGATGACAGTATCAGCGAATCGTCGGAGAGCTTCCGCGTAACGCTGAGCAATCCAGTGAATTTGACCATTGCCGATGGCACTGCATCTGTGCAGATCACGGACGATGATGAAGCCAGCGCAAGCGTTCGCTTAACCTGGTCAGCACCAGCAACGAATGCGGATGGCACACTGTTACAAGATCTCGCGGGCTATCGAGTTTATCAAGGCCGCGACAGCGGTACACTGGCTGCTGTTTCGACCGTTCCGGCGACGGGCAATGGTCCGCAATCCACTACTGTTTATAACGTCAGTCCAGACAATCGCTGTTTTGCCGTGACCGCGTTTGATGATGCTGGCAATGAGAGCACATTGACACCGACCGAATGCTGGAGTTTTTAGTCATGAGATCGATAAGTGAATCCGTATCTTGGAGCTACCGCCGTTGCCGCAGATTGATAGTTGTTGCTTCGCTGTTGGCGCTTGCTACTTCCGCTTCAGCCGCGACTTTGCCTACCCGCTCCACGACAGTGCTCGGCGAGTATGTCGAGTACTCGCTAAGCAACAGTAGCTATAGCGGCAACCCGTTCGATCTTGTGGCTCGAGCCACCTTCTCCCATTCGAGCTCTGGTGACTCCATTACCACCGGCATGTTTTACGCAGGCAACAACACCTGGAAATTTCGTTTCACCGCAACTCGGGCTGGTTCATGGTCATTTAGCACCAGCAGTAGCGATGGCGATCTGGGCGGCCACACGGGGACCGTTAATGCGAGCAGTAGTTCAGGGAAACCTGGCTTTGTGGGTAAAAGTGGCAGTACTTGGATTCGGACGGGGACCGGCAAGGCCTTCGTGCCACAGTTCGTTATGGCGGCCGGCCCCCACTACTACTTTAATAACCAATCCAGGATCAACAGTGCTGTTTCGACCTTCATCAACCAGCATGGGTTCACCGGGCTACATGTGCCGGTGTTTTGTCGTTGGTTCGACCTGAACCAGAGCGCGTGCAACTCGGTGAGTAGCACCAATCCCGATCAAGACACTTTTGCTGCCCTGGAAGACCTCATCAGCACGATCTACGATGCCGGTGGTACCGTGCACCTTTGGGCGTGGGGAGACAGTTCCAGACGGCAAAACCCAGATTTTCTGCCTTCGGAAAGCGGCCAAAACGGTACAGCGGATCGACGCCTGCAACGCTATATTGCGGCGCGTTTAGGTCCGCTGCCCGGTTGGACCATGGGCTACGGTTTTGATCTATTCGAGTGGACCAACGGTTCCAAACTCGCGGATTGGCGCAATCGGCTGCGCAGCGAGATGGGTTGGGATCACTATTTGGGTGCGCGCTCCAGCAAAAACCAGTTGGATCAACTGTCTGAAGCCATGGACTACTCTGGCTATGAACAGCATCAACCGGACTATGCAAAGTACGTCGAAACCATCACTCGCCGATCGAGCAAACCTTCATTCTCAGAAGATCGGTTTCGCTACCGAGGTAACTCTCAGCGCAGCAAAGACTATACCTTCGTAGAAATGCGTCGAGGCATGTGGCACTCGGCCATGGCTGGAGGTGTCGCGAATATCTGGGGCAACCTGACGGATGGCAGTAACAATTACCTCACGGCCATCAACGATGGCGTGGAACCTTCAAGGTCATTCCCGGACATTGCCTGGGTCAAAACCAACTCACGTTTTTTCGAAGATCGATTTGTTACCGGTATGCAGCGTTGTAGCTACGGCAGTGGGTCTGTGCGCTGCTTGCGCGCGCCGCAGAATGGCCCCATCTACTTCTACGCCGAAGGTGTTTCCAGCATTTCGGTGAACTTGCCGAGCGACAGCAATAGCTACAGCGTCAAGGCGGTACGGACGACCGCAAGCTATAGCGAAAGCAGTCTTGCAACGGTTGGCCCAGGCAGCCAGTCCATCTCACTGCCGAGCAGTTCGGATTGGGCTGTGATCGTCGCGCCCGGCAGCGGTTCCGGTGGTTCAAACGATCCACCGGACGAGGTGCCCCCTGCAGCGCCAGAAAATCTTCAGTTGTCGATCCCCTAGACGTCGCCGTGGCAAGGAAGCTTAGTAAACGGCGGTGACGAGTCCAGGAGTTCGGCAGGCGGGCCTGGTTGCTCTGCTTGCCGTGCTGGTCACAGCGCAGCAGTTCCTACGCTTACCCGATCACACCCAGCTGCTCAACGGGCTGGTTAATCTATTGCACTTTCCCATGTTCATGGGCGTGGCCTTCTTCGCTTGGTGGATTTGTCCTGCTCAATGGCCGAAGCGTCGCCGGGTACTGGTTGGCATCGCAGTCATTTTCGCCGTTGCGCTGCTGACGGAGCTTCTGCAATTCATCACTTCCGGGCGCCCTTCTGCCAACGATTTGGTGACGGACCTTTGCGCTGGGTTACTGACCTTGATGATGTTGGCTGCACCCTCGAAGCCCCAGCGCAGATTGTCTGGCGCGATACTGGGTATAACGTTTTTGCTGATTGCACAGCCCGTTTGGTTGGCGTTGCTGGCCAATCGAGCTATCGGTGCGAACCCAGAAGTGTTAGTTCCATACGATGAGCCATTTACCAGTGGTTTGATTCGTTGCGGCTGCAAATTCTCGGTGCAGCTAGATCCAGAAGAGGGTCCAGGTTTTGGCAGCTCGTCGCGCTTGCGTTTGGATTTCTCAGATGGCGGTTGGAAAGGATTGCTGTTCGTCGATATATCGCGGCAGCGTTTGGCGCATGCTGAAATCGCTTTCGAATTCGAGTCCGAGGTGGCCCTGGCGTCTTTGCACGTTCGAGCACGAAATCAAACCGAAGAGCTCGAAGAAGCCAACTGGCGCTTGCCTCCTGAGCGCCTAGATGGCGTCATCGTACTACCGGTGCACGAACTGGTGGCGCAGCTGCCGGATGCGCCATACTTGGACTTGCTGTTTCATTTTGAGCTCGAATCTACGGAGGGATTGCTGGGTGAGATTCTTTTCTCGCGTGTGGCGCTACGCTCGTTGGCAAAAGATGCTGTTGTCGGTGTTGTTGCTGAGCCAACTCTGGGCATGCGATCAGACCCCAATCGCCTGGCAAGCAGTGACGGAACCCAGCGTCGCGGCGGTATTGGCCGATAGCGCCAGCCACCACTTAAGCGGAACTCCAGAGCCGAAAGTCCTCGCCGCGGTCACTGTTCGGCAGAATCAGCCCGATGGACAATGGCAGGTGTCTGCTCAGGTCGACAGCGCTAGCAATCCTTTCGACGTACGGGCCTATGTGGTTTTCACCCACCTGGCCAGTGGTCAGAGTGTAACCACCGGCATGTTCTATACGGGTGATGACCAATGGGCCTGGCGCTTTACCGGTTCGCTGCCAGGCCAGTGGACGTTCAAAAGTCATTCTCGCGTAGCCGATCTGCATGGTTGGTCCGGCGCCGTGCGAGTATCCGCAGACGTCAAAGGATTGGGATTCATAGAAAATACCGAGGGCTATTGGTCTCGCAGCGCCGGGCAAGCGTTCGTACCCAGTTTGGTGATGTACGGCTCGCCAGCTTATGTTCGTGATCACGGCGAGCGATTAGAGTCAGACCTTGCGCTGTATCTTGAGCATCACGGCTTCAACGGCTTGCATGTGCCAGTATTGTGTCGTTGGTTCGACGTCGATGAGACAGAGTGTGATGATGTCGATGAACCCAACCCGGATCTGCATACTTTCACCGCGCTCGAGCAATTGATTGAGGCTGCCTATGCTCGCGGTGGCATGGTGCATTTGTGGCTTTGGGGGGATTCTGAGCGCAAGCAGAACCCAGAGTTTCTGCAGCGGGAAGGTGGTTTAGGTGGCGTCGCGGATCAACGTTTGCACCGCTACATTGCGGCTAGACTGGGTCCCCTGCCCGGCTGGACCCTCGGCTATGGTTTCGATCTTTGGGAGTGGGTAACGGCCGAAGAACTGCAAGCGTGGCAGCACAAGCTGGCAGATGAGCTGGGGTGGCCGCACTTACTTGGTGCACGGGGACCAAAGAATCAGCTGTCTGAGATATACGCCGGCTTGGACTACGTTGGTTTTGAGCAACACCGACCTTGGTTGCCTGGGCTGCGGGCCGCGCGACAATACGATTCAACCCGCCCGATCATGTCAGAGGATCGCTTTCGTTTTCGAGGCGCCGAACAGCGCACCAAGGACTACACGCCGGAAGAAATGTTGTTGGGAATCTGGCAATCGGCGCTGGCGGGTGGCGTCGGGGCGATCTGGGGAAATCTTGTCGCGCGGCCAGGAGGCGGTCGTTCGCGGGCAATCGCTAATGGTGAGGCACCCTCAGCGCCATTGCCGAACGCTGCGGCGATGAGGTTCGCCCATTTATACATCGAAAATCATTGGTCGCCGCCGGTGCAATTCTGCGATGCTGAACAATCGGCTTATGGCTGTATTCTCCTGCCGACCAGTGGGCTTCAGCTGCGCTTGTACGAGCGTTGTGACGCCCTGGAGCTACCCGCTGGAACCGTCGGGCAAACTGTTCGTGTGATTGACATTCACCGCCCGGAAAACCCGTTCTGGCAGGGTAAGCTCGGAACAACGCCACAGGTGCTTTCCTTGTCAGGGACCTCGGATTGGCTGGTTGAAATCACCGAGCCGGCCAAATCAGAGCCGGTTCCAACAGACTCTGAGAACGGCTCGACAGTTCAGGCAGCAGCGCCGGGCGTTGGGCGCTGAGATTGCCCCAATTCACGTACACTACTGGCCTTGCCAAATGGATTCGGGCTAATCATGTCAGTGACTGTGCTGGATGCGCACGTTCATTTTTACCCTCAGTACGATGAGCACGAGTTCCTGCAATCGGCGTTGTCGAATTTCGCTCGCTTGCGACAAATGTCTGAAATTGACGCCGACGGCGGTCAGACACCTGAACCGGAGCAGGACCCAATCAGTGGCATATTGTGCCTGACAGAATCGCACCGGTGCCGATGGTTTGACGGCTTGGCTGGAACCGTGGGCCAATGGCAGGTAGGCGATTGCGGCGAGCCCTACTCGAAGCGGTTGGAATCGCCCACTGGTGAGCGCTTGATCGTGATCTCGGGTAGGCAAGTGATAACCAGCGAACGGCTCGAGGTATTGGTGCTCGGCACCAATCGCATTCCTGACGATGGCGAACCGGCATCCCGCGTGATCGATGCGGCGTTGGCGGATGATTGCCTAGTAATCCTGCCTTGGGGTTTTGGAAAGTGGTGGTTTCAGCGAGGCCGCGTCATTGCGCAGCTGATACAGGACTACGGCGCCAAGATTCAACTCGGTGACAACAGTGGCAGAGCAACGTTGCTGCCGAAGCCGCGTCTGCTGCGCCACGGGCAAGAGCAAGGCTTAAAGATTTTGTCTGGTAGCGATCCCTTGCCGTTGCCTGGAGAAGTACACAACGTTGCACGGTTAGGGGTGGCCTTGGATAGCACAGTGGATGCTCAGTTTCCGTTCGCCTGGCTGAAAGCTCAAGTTGCTAGACAGCAGCCGCGTGAAATCGGTAACCGCGAAGGCGTAGCGCGTTTTCTAAAAAACCAACTGCTAATGCAGATAAAGAAACAGCGCTAAGAGATGTCAAGCAAATCCAAAGTACTGATGCTCGCGCCGCAGCCGTTCTTCTCGCCGCGAGGTAC
>JBPCXR010000138.1:0-3524 GCA_051027215.1 Pseudomonadales bacterium
GAGCCACGCCGGATGGCGCAAGAACAGCAGATAATCCGACTTTGTGAGCTGTTGCATGGCTCTCCGCTCCCGCTGTATCGAATCAGCACAACGGCAACACAGGATTCGTGCCCAAACCAGGGACGTATGGCACGACTAACCGGGTTATCCTCAGGCCATTACTCGGTCTCGGAAGGCTCGCTATCAACTTTGTCGTCGAGGTAGGTGATGATGATCTCATCACAGACCTTTTCAAGCTCGTCCAACACGTTGCGCAGGCCGACTGAATGTTCCCTTTCTTAGGATTGGTCTTCCAAAAGCTGCTCGCATGGGTTGCGCGAACGCGACCTTGAGTGCCGTGGCCACCCTTGTTCTGCTTTGCAGAGATTCCGGACATTAATTGTTCACTCAGGCAAGAGGCAATGTCACCTGAAATCACGGTCGGCTTAGGTTGCAATTGCCGACTAACGGCTTGCGTAGATGCGACCTGCGAAGCCGTTGCAGCTACCGGCGTGCCCTCAATTGCTTTTCGACTCCGGTCATTCTTAGACGCCAGTTTGCGAGGTCCCGGCTCACGCCGTAATGACTGGCGATCTGATCCGAATTAAGACCCCGCTTTCGAAAATGAAGCAGGCCGCTGCGCGGTAGTAAGATAGCACCTGCCATCCAATCCGCTTCGTCTTCAAATTCAGATGGGTAGTCGCTGAGCAGAAGGAGACCAGCCTCGGACCTATCTACTCGATTTGGCTTGTGTCGCAACTCAAGGTGGGCCCACTCGTGCATCAGTGTATTTGCCTGCCGGGTAGATGGGTGAGTAGGATTGACAATTATCGCAATTGAGTTGCCCTCCTTGATAGTAACGCCAGACCAGCTGTTGGGATCCTTGGAGCACAACTGAAGAATTGTCTCTGGCTCAACCCCAGGGATATCACTGGGTTCCCATACAATAATGTTGAGTGACTTCAGAAAATCGCGAGGCGCCAGGCGATCAAGGTGCGCTAACCCAAAATCGCATCTGAGCTTTTCGGCTGTACGTTCCGCCTGTGTCTTAAACCCCCGGCGCATCAATTAGAGCTCGTTGCGGTCTTTAAGCGCTTGCTGAGCCGCAACAATCAGTTGCCCAAGAGCTGTGGCAGTCTCCAGTGAGGTCGTATTCTTCTTTCGTAAATGGACTTGGACGGATTGAGGCTTTTCTGATGTTGACTGAATCCCGAGGAATTGAGACGGGTCTTCGTCCAGCCATCTACAGACCTGTGCAAACGTCGCAAGGTCGGGGACATGACCGTTCTCGATACGAGAGAGGGTTGCGGGACTTATGCCGATTTCTTTTGCTGCGGCGCGGACACCCAGGGCACCACGCCTGGCGACAACTAGTCTTCCAAGCTGATCAATGTTCAGCGCCATTCAACCTCCAAGTGAATTAACTCGGTTGACGTCACATCCGAGTCACGATATGTGTCTTATATGTGAGACACATATCGATTCTTTACTGAAACGTCTCGCATGTGAGACACATGAATCATAGGGAGGAGCCGGCGTCAAGTGCGCTGGTTGGCCACCGTCGGTCCGCCCTTCACCAACACGAGGTTGTCATGAGCAAAGGCCCAAAAACACACCACGTCGTCCCAAATCCATCGGGTGGTTGGGATGTGAAACGGGGAGGCGCTCAACGTGCTTCCAGTCATCACGACACTAAGAGGGAGGCTGTCGACAGCGGTCGCGCTATCAGTCGCAATCAGGAGACCGAACTACGAATTCACAATCGGAATGGTCGTATCGCAAGCTCTGACAGCCATGGCGGAGACCCATACCCGCCCAAGGGTTAGGCCTATCGGCAATTCACTGAGGAGGCATACTCAATGAAGTTTCAAGGTGCCGTAATACGCGAACATGGAGTGACGTTCTCGATCGTCGTGGTCAAGGCGAACGTCATCCAAAGCAGCTCCAGGGCGAGTGACGCCATCAGCAGCTTTACACCCGTTTTCCGAACGCCGGTTGTCCTAATGGCGCAGGACGGTCGTGGCAAACCGACCTATTACGGTCGGCCCGATATCGCGAATTTTATGGCGTCGGTGCCGGCGCACGCCATACCTTGGAGGGAGTACACGCTAAATTAGCGCTCCACTTGCCGACCAACGCAGTCAAATCAATTCAAACTTATCCTCAACGCGCAAAAGAGGCGGCGAACAGCTGGAACAAATCGATGTGGCCTAGAAATCAAAGTGTCGGACCAGGTGGAGGTCTGAGTGTTGGACCTGGCGGGGGTATGAGCGTTGGGCCAGACGGCGGCATGAGTGTCGGTCCAGGAGGAGGAATGAGCGTAGGACCCGGCGGAGGAATGAGTGTCGGGCCCGGAGGAGGGCTTAGCGTCGGTCCTGGCGGGGGTATGAGTGTCGGACCTGGCGGCGGATTGTCGGTGGGGGCCGGAGGTGGCCTAAGTGTTGGGCCTGGTGGCGGATTGAGCGTTGGACCGGGTGGGGGTCTAAGTGTTTCATCAGGTGAGGATACCTATCGCAGTGTCATTCCGCCCTGGCACATCTTTGTTAAGGAGCTTGAGGATCGTGGCATGCAGCAGTTGGCTGACATGCTTCGTCAGCACATACCCTATGTGCGCGATGGTCGATTTTGATTTCTAACTCACCTGTCATCGGACCTAATTGCATGCTTATTAATTGGACATCTCGCACTAAGGATGTTGCTTCCATCGAACTCGCCGAGTTCATCTAAGTTTGATGCTAGCGCGATGACTCTACAAGCAGACATTGTCGGCGGCGTTTTAAGCGCTGCCGATTCAGCCTTGTTGATGTCGCCTTCTGGGAGTGGCCGTGTGGAAACGGACATTCGCCAGAGTCACCTAGAACAAAGTTCTAACGCCGCCCACCAAGAACCTAAGCAAGCTCGTAAGATTGCAATGGCTGGAAATGACCATTCAGCTAGTTAACTCAGTGCTATACACGTAGCAGCCGATTTCGCAAATGAAGGTATCGATCCCGATCTCCTGCACGTCGGCTGGCCAGCGATAGAAAATCATTCGAACGGAACCGAGCGGCACGAGGTATTCACACAGCCACGGGATGTCGCGACTGCGCAGCGCTCTTGACGCTACGCAGAGAAAGCTGCCATGGCCGAGCACCGTGCTGGAGCGCCAACAACGACCGCATTCACCAGCTTCGGACATAGCTTGTGCAGCGCGGAAGCTCACTTGTGACCCGATGCCGAAGTTTAGTATCGCCCAACCTTGCTCGGGCTGATGACTGCTGCTGGCGGAAGCAGGCCTGTAATGCTAACAGCGCAGTTAGATCCCGCACCCCGATCCTATGTGTTGCACGCGGCTTGTGATCCCAAGGTCAGCAAAGTGACGAGTCAGCACCGCCAGCTCAGCGAAGGTAATCATGAACACAGCCAAAGAGGGTCCTCTGCCAGAGCGCTTCCTGCCAAACTGGTTTTGGATCATTGTCGGTCTTCAGATTGTCATCGTAAGCTTTTTCGCGCTTTCGACATTGTTCAATCCACCGCCGGATTTCAACTATACGACAATGGCCTAC
>JBPCXR010000139.1:0-35059 GCA_051027215.1 Pseudomonadales bacterium
GCCCTGCACCATTGTGGTTTGGCAACGCATCCGGATCCGTTCAGCGCAAAGCTGATCGGTGTGCGCATAACCAATGTGCTGAAGTGCTGGCCTCCGGGCAACAAGCCACAGACCGATGAGCTACAGCGCTGCGGTAATCATCTGCGCCAGGAACTGTCCATGTTCTGGCACGCCGGCGTGCGCCAACCACGGGGAGTTCTTTGCTTGGGCCGCATTGCCCATGCCCGTACTTGTGCAGCGCTGCAAACGTTGCTGCCTACAGACGCAGCGGATTTGCCCAGCTTTCAGCACGGCCACAGCCAATGGCTAACGCCAACATTGCGTCTGGCGGCGAGCTACCATCCCAGCGCGCAGAACGTCAACACCGGCAGGCTGAATGCGGAGATGTTGCATGCGGCATTGGCCGGTTTACTCGCCAGCCAAGAGCGACGCCTGGGCCCTTAGCGTTGTTGGGGCCATGGACCCTGCAGCGGTTATCATGGACCCATGGACGAATCTTCAACAGCCACGCCCAAGCAGCCGTTTGACGCCGAGGCGTTCCTCGGGACCTTGAGCCGCAAACCGGGTGTTTATCGAATGCTCGATGACGCGGCCAAAGTACTCTACGTTGGCAAAGCAAGCAATCTCAAAAATCGAGTCACCAGCTACTTCCGTGCTTCCGGCCTAACAACCAAGACCATGGCCATGGTCAGCAAGATCGCTGACATCCAAGTCACCATTACCAATAGCGAAACCGAAGCACTGCTGTTGGAGCAGAGCTTGATCAAACAGGAACGTCCGCCCTACAACATCACCCTCAGAGACGATAAATCTTACCCCTATATTTACTTAACCGATGACCCGAACTTTCCTCGGTTAACTTTCCACCGAGGCGCGAAACGTAAGACCGGACGCTATTTCGGTCCATTCCCGTCAGCGAGCGCGGTGCGTGAAAGCTTGAACATCCTGCAGAAGTTATTCCGCATTCGTCAATGTGACGAAAGTTTCTTCAAGAATCGCTCTAGACCTTGCCTGCAGTATCAGATCCAGCGCTGCAGTGGACCTTGTGTAGGTTTCATTGACCCTCAGGAGTACAAACAAGACGTAGAGCTCGCTGTGATGTTTCTAGATGGCCGCGATCAAGCAGTGCTGGATGTATTCAAGCGACGCATGGCTGAAGCCTCCGAAGCGCTGGAGTTCGAGCGAGCTGCCAAGTATCGAGATCAGATTGCCCAGCTGCGTAAAGTACAGGAGCAGCAGTATGTGCATGCAACGGTTGGCGACGTGGATGTGTTCGCTCTGGCAGATGGCGGCGGCGGGTACTGTGTCCAAGCGTTGTTCTTACGCTCGGGGAGGCTGCTCGGCCAGCGCACCTGGTATCCGAAAAACGAATTGGACCTCGCGCCAGCGGAACTCCTCGAAGCGTTTCTCAGCCAATACTATTTCGGCGGTGCCCAACGCGACTGGCCACGGGATGTGATTGCTTCCCATGAGATGCCGGAGGCTCATGCCATATCCCTGGCGCTCAGTGAACGCACTGGCCGCCGGGTAGAGGTGACCCAAGCAGTCCGCGGACAACGGGCGCGCTGGCAAAAGCTGGCCAGCGAGAATGCACAACACAGCCTGGCCGCGTATCAATCAGACAAACGCAACGTCTACGCCCGTTTTGTCGCCCTGCAAGAAGCCCTGGAGCTGGACGATATCCCTGCTCGAATGGAGTGCTTCGACATCAGCCACACCATGGGAGAAGCCACTGTGGCTTCCTGTGTCGTGTTCGATACCGAAGGCCCGCTGAAGTCCGACTACCGCCGCTTCAATATTGAGGACATCACCGGAGGCGATGATTACGCCGCCATGGCTCAGGCACTGCGCCGGCGCTACACACGACTGCAACAAGGTGAAGGCCAGTTACCAGACATTCTCGTGATCGATGGTGGCAAAGGTCAGCTGGAGCAGGCCAGGGCGGTGCTGTCTGAACTACAAGTGGAGGGCGTAGCGCTTCTTGGAATCGCCAAGGGACCCACTCGCAAAGCGGCCTTCGAACGCTATTTCCTACCCACTGGCGAAGTCCAGGTGCCGCCAGGTGGCGCCCAGGAGCTGCTGGCCCACATCCGTGATGAAGCGCATCGCTTCGCCATCACCGGGCACCGCAATCGGCGCCAAAAGAATCGACGCAGTTCTGAGCTGGATGAGATCCCGGGCGTCGGCCCGAAGCGTCGCAAAGCCTTGTTAACCCATTTCGGTGGCACCCGGGGACTCAAAGGCGCAAGCCTCGAAGAGATTGCCACGGTGCAAGGCATCAGCCAGAAGCTGGCGGAGGAGATCTACGGCACACTGCACGCTGAATAGCGTCGCCTAGGCGAGTACAATGCCCGCGCGATGAACTGGCCGACCTTGATTACCTTTGCGCGGATTCTCCTGGTACCGGTATTTGCCCTGGTTTACCTGGCGCCCAACCCAACCACCTACCTGGTTGCCGCTGCACTGTTCGCGCTAGCCGCACTCACCGACTGGCTGGACGGCTTTCTGGCCCGGCGTCTTGGGCAAGAAACCCGCTTCGGGGCTTTCATCGACCCGGTGGCGGACAAAATTATCGTGATCACGGCAATCCTGCTGCTGATCGGTCATCACGCAACACCCATCCTGACGGTGCCCGGCATCATCATCGTCGGTCGAGAACTGGTGATCACCGCACTAAGAGAGTGGATGGCAGAGATCAATCGTCGCGGCCTGGTTGAGGTGGCGTGGTTGGGAAAAATCAAAACAGCGTTGCAGATGGTGGCAGTGATCGTCTTGCTAGCGAACGCACCCGATCCCCGAGATGCCTGGGTCTGGCTCGGTTACGGTCTCATATACATCGCCGCGATCATGACCCTATGGTCAATGGCAGTGTATCTACACGCAGCCTGGCCCATCCTCAAAGAAGGAATGCTGAGCGAAGAAGCACCCCCAGAGACAGTCGCACTAGAGCCAGAAGATCGTTAGAATGCGCGCCCCAAGGCTGGGTGGCAGAGTGGTTATGCAGCGGACTGCAACTCCGTGTACGCCGGTTCGATTCCGACCTCAGCCTCCAAATCTACGCTAGGTAAACTGACGCGCATACGCAAAGCCTAGTCTCACAACGCCGTGCTTGGGCGGATTAATCGACCGCCTTCGATTCAGCGGCTTTGAGACTCACAGGCTCCGGCGCTGGCGTCCCATAAACCCAGACCAACAGGCTTGGCAGCAAGGTCAAATTGGCGAATAGCGCTAACGCCATGGCTACCGCTACCAGAATGCCAAACAGCACGGTGGGTACGAAATTCGAGAAAGCCATCACCGAAAAGCCCAACATGACGGTGATGCTGGTGTAGTACATGGCGTGGCCGATGCTCGCATGGCTCCAACTTACCGCGACTCGAGCATCGCCCCACTTGGAGAGCTCTCCCTGAAACCGGTGCAGATAGTGGATTGCATCATCTACGCCAATACCAATGCTGATCGCGGCAATCGTAGTAGTCATCATGTCGAGCGGAATTCCCAAGTACCCGAGCGAGGCAAGCACTGTTGCCGCAGCCAGTATGTTGGGGATCAGGCCGATAAGTGCATAAATGACCGACCGCAGCAGGATCAAGAGCATGATGAAGGTAGCCAACAATACATAGAGCAGCGTGTCTATCTGAGAGTCGAACAACTGTTTCAACATGCTGTCGAACAGCACCATCATGCCGGAAACGCTCACTTCCTCCGCCGTAAACCCCAGTTCTTGCTCGGCAAACGCCTTAATTTGCTGCGCCAATTCAGCACGATCAAATCCTGGGCCTATCTCGTGTATGCGGGCGTTCAAGCGCAGTTGCCCTGACTCCGGATCTGCGTAGTTATCAACTAACGCGGTCCGCAGATTGTCCGGAACCGCGGCCAGAATGCCGGCGATCTCGGGGTTACTAAGCTTGGCGCCTTCGGTGAAGACACGAGCCAGATCTTCCACAGCAGTGAGCGACAGGACCTTGCCAACAACTTCCTGGGACTGTAGGAAGCGATGCATGCCTTCCAGCCGGTCGAGCTTGTCCCGGGTAAACCAGTAACGCTCCGGAAAATCATCGGCATCAGCAAACTCGTCGGCAAACAGGTCGTCTTCGTCAGCACCTACCGTTAGAGGTTCGTAGGGCGGTAGCGTCAGCACCACATCAAACGGAATAGTGCCGCCTAGCTGCTGATCTATGTGGCTCATGCCGCGATGAATTTCTGTTTCTTCAGCGAAATAATCGACGAAACGATTGTCGAGAGAGATCAACATTAAGCCGTTGCCGACAATCACCGTTAGCAACAGTGACAACAGGATCAGCAACGAGCTGCGCCATCGAGACCATTGCCCCAGGGTACGGGTGAGCGCGAATTCAGCTCCGAGCGTAGTGCTAGGCTTTCCCGCACCGATGAGCAGTAGCGCTGCGGGAAAAAACAGGAACGTCACCACGAAGCCGATAGCAATACCGACGCACATCATCCAGCCGAAGTCCTCCACCGGAACAATACGACTGGCCATCAGCGACCCGAAAGCAGCAATAGTGGTAATTGAGGTATAAACGCAGGGCGCAAATTTGCTGCGCATGGTCTCGCGAACTCGCTCAATGTGTGGCTGATCGCGGTCGATATGCAGCAATTCTCGATAGCGCTGAATGAGATGAATGGTCAATGAGATGGTGACGATAGCCAACAGCGCAATGAAATTTGACGAGACCACCGTCGCCGGCTTGTCGAGCCAACCGAGCACACCCACGGTAAGCAAGACGGTGATTCCACTGGTTGCCATGGGCAAGACTACCCAGCGAGCTCGACGAAAGAAGCCATACAAAGCCAGCATCATTAACAGCACCACGCTGCCGCCAAATACTTGCAGGTCCTTGCGAACGTAATCAATCATGTCGGCTGCAATCATGGGTACGCCGCCGAGATACAGCTGGCCCAGATGAGAAAAGTCAGATTGAACGTGTCTGACGGCGCTGATCAGCTCGTCGCGACTCTGCAGGTAAGCTTCTCGAGCCTCGCTGGCACTAACACCAGCTAAATCCACTGGCGTTGTGGGAGCTAGATTGATTTGAATGGCAGTGCTGCGACCATCTTTAGAAATTAGCAGCTCTCGAAACAGCGGGCTGGCCTGTAGCTCCTTGGCAGCAAGATCCAAGGGTACATCCGAATCTTTCAGCGTCTTGAATCCTTCTTGCAACTCGGACACTGACACCGGCGGGCTCTGTAGCAACGGAATGTCTAGCGCAGAGAAGGTGTTAGCTACCCCCGGAACATCACTTAGTGCATCAGTCAACGCAGCAATGCTAGTCAAATTTTCTCGGGTAAAAGGTTTGCCGTCGCTGGGCTCAAACGTCAGCAGCAGAAAGTCATCGCCGCTAAACGTTTGAGTGACTCGCTCGTAGATCAGCAGATCCGGATCGTCCTTCACCACCAGAGTTTCTGATGACGCATCGAAACGGAACTGGGTTGCGTAGTAAGCGGCCACTGAACAGACAAGAAACAGCGCAGCAATTACTGCTGCCGGTTGAGTCAGCAGATTAAAATAGCTACGAGCCCACAGGGACGGTTTTGCCGTTGGGCTCATGATGTTTTGGGCGGCGCAACGAAAAGCAATGCTGGCTCTTCCAACAAGCGCTTCATGTGCGCTATCAAATTAGCGCCATCGTAGCCATCAACAATGCGGTGGTCGAACGATGCAGACAAATTCATCATGCTGCGAATTGTGATCTGTCCATTGACTACCATCGGCCGCTGTACTGCTTTGTTCACGCCAATAACGCTGACTTCGGGCGCATTGATTACCGGGGTACTAGCTATGCCGCCGAGCTTGCCAAGGCTGGTTAACGTAATCGACGAACCGCTGAGGTTCTTCGGCGCCAACGACCCTTGTTTGGCCGCATCCGTGGATTGCCGTATTTGTGCGGCCAACTGCCACAACGAAAGCGTATCGGCACTGCGAATAACTGGCACTTTTAGCCCATCCGGCGTCTGTGTCGCAATGCCGAGATGCACGCGTTCGAAACGCCGAAGCACACCGGCATCCGCATCAAACAGGGCGTTACACAGAGGCTGCTCGCGTAGGGCACGAATCAGCGCGGTAGCAATCAGCGGTAGATAGGTTAAACGCTGGTCTGGGTGGGCGGCGCTCAATGCCTGTCTTAAGGACTCAAGGGCTGTTACGTCAATTTCCTCAACGTAGCTGAAGTGAGGAATGTTGCGTTTCGCTGCAGACATGCGTTCTGCGATCATGCGCCGCACTCCGATGACCTTAATCTCCTCAACAGGATCCGCGGCTAAGCCATAGGCTGATGCTGATGCACCGGGACTGTCAGGGTGCTCGCTGGCATCCACGGCCGCTTCCAGATCCCGACGCAAGATTCGACCTCGCGGACCCGTACCGGTAATCGTACTAAGGTCGATGCCAGCTTCTTTTGCATGTCGACGGATCGCCGGAGAAGTGATGACCGAAGCGGAATGGACCTTGGGCGCTAGTTCGCTGGCTGATGTAGTAGCCACGGCAGTTGGTTCGTTGTTGATTGCTACTGTCGTTTCCGGCTGTTCCGCTGCGGCACGCGGAGTAGGTTCGTTCACTGCCGTTTGCGCGACTTCGGCAGCCTGTTGTCCGAGTGCAGCGGTCTGCGCTGCACCCACGGCAAAAACGATCAGCTCGGAGCCTACCGCTACCAAGTCGCCCGGTTGGCCAGCGGTACGCACAACGGTGCCGGTAACTGGGGCTGGTACTTCGACATTGGCCTTGTCCGTCATCACATCGACGATGACCTGATCTTCTTGCACGCTATCGCCGGCTTGCACGTGCCATTCGACAATCTCTGCTTCGACCGTACCTTCGCCTAAGTCCGGCAGCTTAAAAACGAACTCGCTCATGAGGCCTCCAGAACCTGTTCTAACGCTGCTGCGAGGCGTTTGGGTCCGGGGAAGTAATCCCATTCGAAGGCGTGAGGGTAGGGCGTGTCCCAACCGGTGACTCGAAGAATTGGCGCTTCCAAATGAAAAAAGCAAGTTTCCTGAACCGTCGCTGCCAGCTCGGCACCAAAACCGCTGAATCGAGTGGCCTCGTGGGCAATGACACAGCGACCCGTGCGCTGGACTGAATTGCGGATGCTGTCGACGTCTAACGGCTGCATGGTCCGTATGTCAAGAATTTCGGCATCTACTTCTGCGAGATCTGCGGCGGCTTCAGCCACGTGCACCATAGTTCCATAACAAAGAATCGTCACGTCATCGCCACTGCGTACGGTGTCCGCCCGCCCTAGAGGCACCGTGTAGTAATCGTCTGGCACTTCACCCTTGGGATGGGACGTCCAGGGCACAGCTGGGCGATCCGGGTAGCCTTCAAAGGGACCGTTGTAAATGCGCTTCGGTTCGAAAAACACCACTGGGTCATCGTCTTCGATGGCGCTGATGAGTAGACCCTTGGCATCGTATGGGTTCGACGGCATCACCACCTTAATTCCGCTGATGTGGGTAAATATTGCCTCCGGGCTCTGGGAGTGCGTTTGTCCACCGCGAATGCCGCCGCCGCAGGGTGTGCGAATGGTCACCGGGGCAAAGTAGTCACCAGCGGTACGGTAACGCAACCGAGCAAGCTCCGAGACAATCTGGTCATAGCCGGGATAAATGTAATCCGCGAATTGGATCTCGGCGATCGGTCGTAGCTGATTCACCGCCATGCCGATGGCCGTGCCGATGATGCCCCCCTCGGCAATCGGGGAATCTAACACCCGGTGCTCACCGTACTTGCGTTGCAGCCCTTCTGTTACCCGAAAAACGCCGCCAAAATAGCCGACGTCTTGGCCCATCACCACCACGCTGGGATCCCTAGCCAGCATCACATCAATGGCGGAGTTGAGAGCCTGGATCATGTTCATGCGCGCCATGGCTAATCCTCCAGATCGCGCATCTGCTCGCGCTGATCTATCAGATAATGGGGCATGTCTTTAAACACATCTTCGAATAGCTCGTTCTTGTCGAGACCAGGCTCAGCCATAGTGCCGTAGGTTTCTGCTTCCTCCCAGCAGGCCAGTACATGTTCGCTCTGTTCGCTGAGCAGTGCTTCGTGTTGTGCTTCCGACCAGTAGCCTTCGGCGATGGCGTGTTGTTTCAGACGTTCTATTGGGTCCCCCAACGGCCAAGCTTCGACTTCGTTCTCCGGTCGGTAGCGCGAGGGGTCATCGCTCGTGGAGTGCGCTGATGCGCGATAGCTAACCAACTCGATCAGCGTAGGGCCGTGTCCTAGTCGCGCCCGTTCCGCAGCCCAACGGGTCACGGCGTAGACGGCAAGAAAATCATTGCCATCGATGCGGATGCCCGGAACTCCATAGCCAGGTGCGCGCGCTGCGAACGAGCGCCGCTCGCCGCCAGCGACACCCTGAAAGGTCGATATGGCCCATTGGTTGTTGACCACATTCAAAATCACCGGCGCCTGATAAACCGCGGCAAAGGTCAACGCGTGATGGAAGTCGGCTTCCGCCGAACTGCCCTCGCCAATCCAGCTCGCAGCGACGTGATCCTCGCCCTTGATCGCCGCACCCATGGCCCAGCCCACGGCTTGAGGGTATTGGGTGGTCAAGTTTCCGGATACCGAAAATATGTTTCCGCGGGCCCAGTGATACATGATGGGCATCTGCCGGCCCTTGCACATGTCCTTTGAGTTGGACAAGCACTGACACATTAGGTCGACCAGGTTTCGACCGCGGGCTATCTGCAGACCTTGTACCCGATAAGAGGGGAACAGCATGTCATTTGGCTGCAGGGCCATGGCTGCTGCGATGGCGACCGCTTCCTCGCCCCGAGACTGCATATAAAAGGAGATCTTGCCTTGGCGCTGCATGCGCAACATGCGGTCATCGTAGGCTCGAGTTAGCAGCATATGCCGCAGCGCGACTTGCACGTCCTGGGGTTCTAGGTGCGGGTTCCAGGGTTCGTGGGCAACGCCTTCATCGTCCATGACCCGAACCATGGTAAATGCCAAGTCATCCATGTCGCGAACCCGAGCGCTGATCTCGGGACGACGCACAGCGCCCGCGTCGGATTGCTCCACATAGCTGAAATCGGGCGATTCCCCGGGTCGCGCCGGAGGATTAGGAATATGCAATCGGGAGCGCTGGGTCATTGTGCCTCTCAGCCGCCAGGCAAATTGTGTGAGCTGATCCGAGCCAACGCCATGTTACCTCATTGATCGAACGGCAATAATCGTAGCTCAAGCATCAAAACGTTATGCTGTGGCCATGGCCAAGCTTGAAATCAACACCGACTTCGACTGTGACACCGGGCCGCTGTGGGCCATCGTCGGCGACCCCAGCCGCGCCGATTGGGTACCGAGCGTCTCCCGCTGTGAATACGACGGCGACTGTCGAACGCTCACCATGGCCGGAGCCGGCGAGGTGGTGGAGCGAATCTACAACCTCGATCCTCAGCGCAGGCTGATCGAGTATGGTGTGGTGGAGTCTGCGGCCCCGCTGCAACGTCACCGGGCGCGCATCCAGCTGACGCCAACCGAGAACGGTACGCGCTTGCAGTGGCACACTGAAGTGCTGCCGGATCAGTACGCAGAGTTCATCGAGCAGGGCATGCGTGCCGGGATCGACGGCTTGCGCCAACTGCTGGCAGCGCGCTAGACGTAGCTCGGATAGTCCGGTGTCCACATGGCTGCTTCAATGCGAGCGCGCAGAGCGCGCGCATCTTCTTGCGCGTTTGAGTGTCTCGCTAGGCCTTCAGCCTGAGCCTCAATCGCTACCGCGGTTGCCACGCTCGCCGTTACTGAGCGCAATCGATCCACACCTGGGTACAGCAGGCCGCTATCGAGCTCGTCCTGGGTGACCGTTTCTGCCAGCGCGCCAGCGGCAGCAGTGATCATGGCATTGGAAATGCGCTTGGCGCCAACAACCAAACTGCCAAGCCCCAGCCCCGGGAAGATAAACACATTATTGCCCTGGCCAATCCGATAGGTCCGCCCCTGGTATTCAACCGCCGGGAACGGACTACCCGTTGCCACTAGCGCTCGGCCATTACTCCACTGCAACAAATCTTCAGGTGAAGCCTCGGTGTTGGCCGTTGGATTTGATAGGGGCATGATTAGAGGCCGGGCATTTTCGCTGGCCATGCTACGGACAATACTCTCGGTAAAGGCGCCCGCGCGACCAGAGGTACCGATAAGCACCGTCGGCGCGTAATTCTGCACGACGGCTGCTAAAGAACGATCCTGTGCCGGACCCAAGTTGTGTTCGCTGGCATAGGCCGTCGGCCAGCTGAGGTCGGATTTGTAGTGATCTTCATAATTGCGATCGTCTACCAACAAGCCGCCGCTATCTAGTACCGCTAGGTGCTTGTGCATTTCACTTTCGGATATTCCCGCTGCACTAAGCGCAGCCTTGATCTGCCCACTAATGCCTAAGCCAGCAGCACCGGCGCCATGTATAACGATCCGCTGATCGCGCAGGGCGCTGCCGGTAACACGCAACGCGCTCATAACACCAGCAAGCGTGACCGCGCCGGTGCCCTGGATGTCATCGTTAAACGACAGCACTGAGTGTCGATACTTGTTCATGATCGACAGGGCATTCGATTTGCGAAAGTCTTCCCACTGAATACAAGCATCAGGCCAAAGGTCCTGAACCGCAGCTACAAATTCATCCACCAACGCTGCAAAACCTTCGCCGCGCAATCTGGGTTCCTGCAGGCCTAAGTAGTTCGGATCGGCTAGCAAGTCATCGTTGTTGGTGCCAACGTCTAGACTGACCGGCAGGGTGGCCTCCGGGGCAATACCTGCAGCAGCGGTATAGAGCGACAGCTTGCCGATAGAGATGGCCATGCCACCAGCCCCCTGATCGCCGATGCCGAGAATCGATTCGTTGTCTGTTACCACCAACAGTTTGATCGGTCGATCGCCTACCGCAGATCGCATCAGTGCTCGCACTCGACCTTGATGTGCAGGGGTGATCCATAACCCACGGCCGCGCTGAAACACAGTGCTGAAATGCTGAGTTGCTAAACCAACCGTTGGCGTATAAACGATGGGCATCAATTCTTCCAGGTGATCTAGCAATACCCGGTAGTAGAGATATTCGTTGCGGTCCTGTAGGCCTGACAGCTCTCGATACTTAGCCAACGGCTCAGGCAACGATTGAATGGTGTTCCAGGCGCGCTCGGCCTGCTGGTCTTGGGTGTTGTAGCGGGCAGGCAGCACGCCTTCAAGAGATAGCGCTTGCCGTTCCTGGGCGGTAAATGCACTGCCTTTGTTGCGCAGCGGATCATGCAGCAGCTCTATTCCACTAGGAAGATCGGTTGAGTGACTCATGGCTGCGGCTGCTACCTTATCGTGGGGCGCAGCGAGTCTACAGAGCCAGGGACCTGGGTGTCACCCTCGGTTATAATGGGGGTTTGAAAGTAGCTGGAGCAGCCTCAAGTGTCGCAAGCCCAAGAACGCGAAGCCATGGAGTTTGATGTGGTCATTGTGGGTGCAGGCCCCGCTGGACTGGCTGCCGCCTGCCGCATTATGCAACGAGCGCAGAAGCTAGAAACTGAAGTCAGCGTATGCCTTGTAGAAAAAGGTTCTGAGGTTGGCGCCCACATCCTCTCTGGCGCAATATTCGAGCCCACAGCGTTGAATGAACTGTTTCCGGACTGGCAGGAAAGCGGCGCGCCGCTCACGAATCCGGTGACCTCAGATGAGGTGTACTACCTTGTCAACGATACCAATCGGGTTAAGGTGCCCAGTTTCTTCATCCCTACAGATACTCACAACCATGGCAACCACGCTCTCAGCCTGGGCAATTTGTGTCGTTGGCTTGCAGAGCAAGCAGAGGCGCTCGGCGTCAACATCTTTCCAGGCTTCGCTGCTTCGGAAGTGCTGTTCAACGAAGATGGCAGCATCAAGGGCGTAGCAACCGGAGACATGGGCATTGGTGCCGACGGTGCGCAGAAGGGCACCTACGCAGCTGGCTATGAGTTGCTCGGTAAGTACACGTTATTTGCCGAAGGCTGCCGGGGTCATCTCGGCAAGCAGATGATCAAGCGATTCGGGCTGGCTGAAGACTGCAGCACGCAGCACTATGGCATTGGCTTAAAAGAAATCTGGGACATTGATCCTGCGCTGCATCAGCCGGGTAAGGTGGTGCACACCGTCGGCTGGCCATTAGGACACACTCCGGGCACTGCGACAGGCGGCTCTTTCCTCTATCACCTGGAAGATAATCAGGTGGCGCTGGGCCTGATCGTCGACCTGGCATATTCCAATCCGCACCTGAGCCCATTCGAGGAGTTTCAGCGCTGGAAGCATCATCCGCTAATTGCCGATACCCTAGAAGGTGGCACACGGGTGGCCTACGGCGCCCGGGCAATCGTTAAAGGCGGTCCACAGGCCCTACCTCGACTAGCAATGCCAGGTGGGTTGCTAATTGGCGATGACGCAGGGTTTCTAAATGTGCTCAAAATCAAGGGCAGCCATACCGCGATGAAGTCGGGCATGCTGGCCGCAGATACGGTAGTAGATGCCCTAACGGCGGGCCAGGCTTACGACACCCTCGATGGATTCCAGAGTGCATTCGAGCAATCTTGGCTTCATGACGAACTGGACCGCTCGCGCAACGCCGGTCCTGCCTTGCACAAATTCGGTACCTTGGTAGGCGCCGCTCACGCTTTCGTTAGCAGTTTCGTGTTTCGTGGCAACAATCCCTATCATCTCAAAGACTCAACCCCAGACCATGCGACGCTGAAGCTGGCACAAGACGCTAAGCAGATCGACTACCCTAAGCCCGATGGCGTTCTCTCCTTCGATCGTTTGTCGTCGGTGTTTATCTCCAACACCAACCACGAAGAAGACCAGCCCTGCCACCTGGTCTTAAACGATCCGAACATTCCTATCGCGCAGAACCTGCCGCAGTATGCTGAACCTGCCCAACGCTATTGCCCGGCAGGCGTTTATGAAGTCATCGAAGAAAATGGCGCGAGTCGATTCCAAATCAACGCGCAGAACTGCGTGCACTGCAAAACCTGCGACATCAAAGACCCGGCACAAAACATCAACTGGGTCGTGCCGGAAGGTGCAGGCGGCCCAAACTACCCCAATATGTAGGGCCGAAAGCCGTCAACTTACATCGGCTTACATACTCAGATGTGACGTGCATAGTGGTGTCGACGCCGAATATGTCACACCGAAAATCCGAAATTGCTTCCGAAACGCCATTTTTTCGAGCGGCAGCTGCGTTCTGCAATCCTTGAATTTTTCAATAATCTATAATTCATGGAGATATTTCTTGTAACCTATTGATATTTAATAGCTTACCTTGCGATTACATCTCAGCCCAACAGCTGGCACCGAGCTTGCACCTGAGACGGTACGAACGAATGACCGATCCAGGCAAAGGAAGCTCGAATCATGAAACCCAAGGCCATCGCCCTAGCCATCAGCACCGCATTTCTCGGCGCATCGCTAGCTGTCTTCGAGTCACCGCTACCCTTGAGCGGCAGCATGACCGCCCAGGACACTAGCGCAGCTGCACAAGAAGCAGCCCTGGTAGCACAGCAGTCAACGCCTGAACACTTAGGCTCGGTCGCGAACTTTAATACTGGTCTCGCGGGTGCGACCTTAGTAGGCGCGCACAGCAGCACCAGCCTGGAATCTACCTCACAAGTCAACGCACAGGAACAAGAGGCTCGGCGAGTTGCGGCTGCCAAAGCCCGGATGACCCGCGCCGTTCGCGCCATCGCAGACAGCGCCAGCAACGAAAACATCGAACTGCTGGTCGCCTACCAGCACAGCGCAGATGCATCGGAGCTGGCGCGCATCGAATCTCTCGGCGGAACGATCAAGCAAAGCTTTTCCCAACTACCGTTGGTAGCCATTGAAATGCCCGCGCATGCGCTAATTGACTTTGCCGACCAGTCTAGTTTGCGGGTCGTGGATCTTGATGTAGAAGTCAGCGCCGCGGCTTCCCTCTATAGCCAAGGAGGGGTCGTTCCCCTAGGGCCGGCGATCAGCTTGGATCCAGCTGTTACCATCGAGCCAATTTACACCGATCTGCAGCCAACTGACTCTAGCCTTGGCCTGGCAATCATAGATTCTGGGGTAAGCAACCACTACGATCTCAGCGTCACATCGCGCTGGAACTGTGACTCCCCGGCCGCGGCGTCTTGCACCCAAACAACAGACACGGCGCAAGACAAGTTCGGACACGGCACCCACATAGCCGGTATCGCTACAGGCAGTGGCAGGGCAAGCAAAACACTGTACTCCGGTGTCGCTCCGGGCAATAAGGTGCACTCATTGCGGGTATTGAATAATGCCGGCATCGGCAAAGCCTCGTCGGTTGTCAAAGCGTTGGACTGGGTCTTGGAACACGGCGCCGCTCACAACGTACAAGTCGTTAACCTGTCAGTCGGCACGCCTGTTGTTGAAAGCGCCGCTATGGATCCAATGGCAATCGCCGCAGAACAGGTCTGGGATGCGGGCTTTGTTGTAGTCGCTTCTGCCGGCAACTTTGGCCAATTCGGTGAGTACACCATTTCCAGCCCTGGTGCAGCGCCGAAGATCATCACTGTTGGTTCCCTCACCGACAGCGGCACTGCAACCGATTATTCCGACGATTACGTTTCAACCTATTCGTCGCGCGGACCAACAGCCGTCGATTTGACGCTAAAGCCAGACCTTCTTGCTCCGGGCAATCGTTACATTGCCGCCAGCAACCAGTCCATGACACTGAAGGGCATGGTTGGCAATTCTGGCATTACCTGCGGCACGACTTGCAACAACTACTACGCCGAGCTGTCCGGTACCAGCATGGCGGCGGGCGCAGTTTCCGGGGCAGTGTTACTCATGCTCTCTGCAGATCCGAGCCTCTCTCCGGCCAGCATCAAAGCGCGGCTAATGAGCACTGCGCGACCACTGGCTGGTGATCCAGTAGCAACCGGAGCCGGCGCCCTAGACATCACTCAGGCACTGGCGGCAACCGGTCGAGTCCAGGGCCAGGCCCCGTCACCGCGCCTAGTACCCCACAGCGGTGGACAATCGCTACTGGTAGAAGATACCAGCAGCCTCTGGGGAGACAGCCAATGGTCGGCGAGCCAACTGTGGCCTGCGGCCGATAAATGGGAGCGCAGCGATGCAGTACCCGCCGGCTATCTCGAAGCTAACGGTTATCTTTGGGCCAACAGTGTGAACGCGTCCGATGGCGTTCAGGCTAACGGTTACCTCTGGGCTAACAGCTACCTCTGGGCCAACAGCTATCTTTGGGCCAACAGCTATCTTTGGGCCAACAGTTACCTCTGGGCAAATGCCGCAGAGCGATCTGACTAAGCGCTAGCAGGAACCGGAGGATAGCTAATGAACATTATCGTTCACTCAGAAACCGCTCAGTCCACTGCAAACCGCCCTGTGAGCCTGGCTCTGCGTCAGCGCCGAAGCGATGCGCCGGCGCCCGCGGCTGTGAATCGCAAGAGCAACGCTGAAGTCATTCCGTTTGCGCTAGCCGCACGAAAGCAACAACTAGCCAGTCGTCGCGCCGCGTCTGCAGACCTGCTGCGTGACAATGCCGAACTAAACCAAACCCTGTCACAGCTCGCGGTTAGCGACACTCGCAGCGCTGAAACAACGGACGCCTATCTGCTCGATTGCCTATTGGACGCCGTAAAGAAAGACAGTTTTCAGGTCTACTATCAGACCCAACATTGCCTTGAGTCCAGCAACGTTGTCGGCGCTGAAGCGCTACTGCGCCTGTCTGACGCGGACGGTCGTCTACACAATACCCAATCGCTCATCGATCTCGCCGAGCGCTACGCGCTGGTAGGTCTAATCGGGCGCCAGATGATGCGCAAGGCCTGCAACGAATTCGCCGAACTGCGTCGCGCTGGCAAGGTGCAGGGCCGCTTGGCGCTAAATGTTTCCAGCTTGGAATTGCGGCATGCAGGCTACGCTGAGGCGTTGATGAACGCTGTCCAGCGCGCCGGACTGACTCCCCACGATATCGAGTTGGAAATCACCGAAAGCCAGTCCTTGGACCTACCTGGGCTCAAACTCCAACAGTTGGTGGAGCTGGCAGAAGCCGGCGTGGATTTGGCGGTAGATGACTTTGGCACCGGCTACGCCAGCTGGTCCAGCGTCGCCCGCCTACCCATTAGATCGGTAAAGCTCGACCGGGCAATGATAGCACCGCTACTGCAATGCGAGCGTTCCCAGCGACTAATCGCCAACCTGGTGTGCTGCGGAATCGATATGGGCTTCCGTGTTGTCGCCGAAGGTGTACAAAGCCCCGCTCAGCAGCAGCTGCTGGTTGAGCTTGGATGCAAGACTGGCCAAGGATTTGGCCTATCCCTACCGAAACCGTTGGAAGCATTTTAGCAGCCGAGATCTAGACCGGAAGATGGGTGCAGGAGTGGTGCCCGGGGCGGGACTTGAACCCGCATGGCATTTCTGCCGAGGGATTTTAAGTCCCTTGTGTCTACCAATTTCACCACCCGGGCAAGAAGGTGGAAGCGCGCTCTGCGAAATGGTGCCCAGGGTGGGAGTCGAACCCACACGCCACTAGGGCACTGGAACCTAAATCCAGCTTGTCTACCAGTTCCAACACCTGGGCCGCAGGCGGCGCATTCTACTGTAGCGCCGCCTCCGGGGCACGCCTTCCCGACCTTAGCTTTTGGGTTTTCTGAACAAGAGCGTAAATCGGTCGGTGTTCCCGCTGACCGTTTTGCGGCCAACTTCGTAGCGCAGCTCGTCATCGGGTCGATGATGCAGGTCGCTGAAGTCCACCAACTCGAAGCCAGCCGCCTGAACTTCTTTGATGACTTCTACTGGATCGATGCGACGCCAGCTCTCACTCGTGTCCTCCGCCATGTGCCGGCGCGTGTGGTCTACCACCCCATACAAGCCACCAGGCTTAAGGACTTTGTACACCGCCTGGTTCATTTGCGCCCGACCGCCTGGGCTGAGGTTGTGCTGATTGCGGAAAGTGAGTGCCAGATCGATGCGCTTGACCTCTAAAGACATGTTGCTGATGTCAAAGCGACGCGAGTCTTCTGGCCGATTAAACTCGCCTTTCATAGAAGCCACTTCGACGTCGTCGAATCCAGGTTCTTGCAACAGGCCGCCTTCAATCCCGGTCGTGCCCACCGCGACGTACAGCTTGCCGCTATCTTTGAGTGCAGGCGCTAGTAGCCGCGTGTACCAACCACCACCGGGCAGCAGTTCCAGCACTCGCATGTCCTCCCGCAAGCCAAAGAACTTCAGCGTTTCTTGAGGCCGGCGATTGGCATCTCGAGCTTTATCGGCTGCAGGACGGGATTCGGCCTCCATTGCGGCCGCGATCCGCTCCTCCCAATCGGCCTGGGCGGCGGGAACCAGCACGGCGAGCGCAAGAAAAATCATTGTGAAAAAGGCGGGCTTGGCAGTTCGACTCATTCTGTCTCTCCTTGTTGACGCTGCTCAGTATGCTACGTTCCCCCTGGCATATTAAAGGGAGCGGCAGAGATGAAATCCAACGAGTTGCTTAAGCGCTGGCAGGCCAATGAACGCACCCTTGGGGTTTGGCTTTCCCTTGCCAATACTCATTCAGCGGAAACTTTGGCGCGCCTGGGGTACGACTGGCTGTGCTGCGATTTACAGCATGGGCTACTGGACTATACAGACTTGCGCGCCATGCTCCCGGCCATTGCTGGCAATGGCACCAGCACTTTAGTCCGCGTGCCGTGGAACGAACCCTACGAGATCATGAAAGTGCTCGACCTGGGTGCTGAAGGCGTGATCGTGCCCTTGGTCAATACCGCTGAGGAAGCTGCTCGAGCTGTTTGGGCATGTCGCTACCCACCGGCGGGTGGACGCTCGTTCGGGCCCATTCGAGCGGCCCTGGTGGGTGGACGGGGCTATGCGGCAGAAGCCAACAACGAAATCGCCTGTATTGCCATGATTGAAACGCAACAGGGACTCGAAAATCTCGACGCCATCGCCGCAACGCCTGGCCTCGACGGTATCTACATTGGTCCTTCGGACCTGGCGCTCGCCCTTGGCCTACCGGCCCAGGGAGACACCGACGCAGCAGAACACGCAGCGGCAGTACAGCGTATTTTGCAGGCTTGCCGGGATAACCAGATTGCTGCGGGTATTCACACCTCAAGCCTCGCCTACGCGAAACGCTACTGGGACCTAGGCTTCAATTTCATTAACGTTAGCAGCGATGTCGGCTTCATGACCCGAGCTGCGCTGGAAGATCTGCGGGCTGTGAAACAGAGTGAATCCCAGGCGCCGGAATCGACCGGCTATTGAACCGCCGGTGCGTGGCGGTTAATCGCCCCCAACAGATCAGCGATTCGAAAAGGTTTGGCAAGGTAGCCCTCAACGCCTAGCTGCTGCATGCGCTTGCGGTCTGTCTCGGCGGTGAAAGCAGTGATCAATATGATGGTAATCGTCGGATCAATGGCTCGCACCGATTCGGTGAGTTCAAGCCCGGTGATCACCGGCATCGCCTGATCGGTGATGAGCATGGCAATCTCTGCGTGATGCTCCTGAACGTAAGCCAGCGCGCTTTGACTGTCGCTGAATACGCGAACGTCAAAACCGTTGTCTGTTAACACTTCTCCGATAAAATTACCGACCGACACCTCGTCGTCGACGACCACCAATTCCCCCGGCAACCGAATACTTGGCTTTGCGAGCGCCGGTGGTTGCGCTTGAGTGGCAAAAGGCAGATAGACCGAAAACGTTGTGCCTTCATCTTCTGCGCTGACCAGCTTGATGTGCCCACCATGATCGTGCACCAGGCTGTTGATCAGCCACAAACCGAGACCGGTTCCGGAGTCTGCGGCCGCACTGCCGCCATCACTTCGGGTTGTGTAGTACATGTCAAATATACGCGGCCGCACCTGATCGGGAATCCCGTGGCCAGTGTCCGCGACCGCCAACCGCAATGTCTGCTCAGCAATCTGCTTACCGCAAACATCGCAAACGCTCTGCTCGGTTGCGCGCGCTAAAGATATCTTGATAACGCCCGTACCGGCTATGGCATCTCTGGCGTTAACCATGAGGTTTAGCAAAATCTGCTGCAGCTGAATCTTATCTGCCAGCGCCGCCGGCAATCCCGGCTCAAACTCAGACTGAATATGGATGGATGACGGTATAGCGGCACGCAGCATTCTAGAAACGTTATCGATGACCTCAGGAACGTCGACGGCCACCGGCTCGCTGCGGTTGGTGCGGGTGAAGGTCAGCATCTGGGCGATCAAGTCCCGGGCGCGGTGCCCAGCGATGATGACCTCACCGAGGTAGTCCTCAATGGCGTTACCTTGCAATCGTGCGTGAGCGCTTTGAACCAACTCTGCATAGCCGATAATGCTGGCCAGAATGTTGTTGAAGTCATGAGCAATCCCCCCTGCCAACTGTCCCATAGCCTCCATTTTGCTGGCTTGTTGGATCTGGGATTGCAGCTCCAGGCGATCTCGTTCGGCGCGGCGTCGCTCAGTGATGTCGCGGATAACGCCATAGGTACCGGTAAACTCTCGATGCCCCGGGCTCTGATAGAGACCGGTGCTGGCGCAGAGTAGGGTGCGCACACTGCCGGCGGCGGGCGTGTATTCGAACTCAAACTCCCTAGCACCGCGCGCTACCGTACGACGCTCGCGAACGTGTCGAGCGAGCTCCAAGCTGATTTGCTCCGTGCCGAACAGGTGCTCCCAGGAAGCGCCAATCAGAGTCTCAGAATTAATTTCAAATACCTGTTTTAACTTGTTGTTTAAATAGGTAAATTTACCCTTGTCATCCAGCATGTAGACCAGGTCAGGAGTCGCTTGCACCAAGAATTCATGGAGGCTGTTGGAGCGTCGCGCCGCGGCAGCATTGCTGCGGCTTTCTTGCTCCAGCGCCAGCATCTCGCGAGCCCGCTCCACAGTTGCCAGCAGGCGGGCAGGGTCCGCTGGCTTAGTCAGAAAATCATAGGCACCGAGGCGCACGATGTTCCCAACCAGAGCGACGTCGTGGGTGCCAGTCAAAACGATGGTTTTGGTAGAAATGCCAGCGTCGGTGACCGCGCTGAGCACGTCGATGCCGCTTACCCCAGGCATATCCAGGTCAAGAATGAGCACTGCCGGGCTGTGTTCCAGCACGTAGTCCAGTCCCTCTTGGCCGCTATACCAGGCCCGCGCAGACAACGATTGCGTTTCCAGCAGCGCGATCACACTGTCGGCATGGGCAACATCGTCGTCAATGACCGCAACCGCTGGGACGGGCGTCGGCTCAGGCAAGGCTGTCAATGTACTTTTGCTCACGGCGACGAACCTTATCAGCAAGCAACCGTGGAAGGTATATGAGGATCGAGCACTGGCAGGCATTCGACTGGCTCACCATCGCGCTCTCGGTCGCCGCTGTGCTGCTCCTGGGGCTGCTAGTGCGCCTGCGGCAACGACATCGTCAAGTACAGCTGGACAATGCGCGACAGTACGACCGGCTGGAGTGGCTGCAGGCCGAACTCGATGTCAGCCAGGACGCCGCGGTGCTACGCCAATCAGAACTAACCGCGGCGCAGGTAGAACGCGCTCGACTGCAAACGTTGCTGGAGGCCGAGCAAAGCTCCAACAGAACCCGGGAAACTCAGCTAATGCAGCTAAAACATGAGTTTGCCGCATTGTCTGAACAAACGCTGCGCCAGCAAACCGATGTTCAATCCGAACAGCTGGGCGCATTGCTCTCGCCGTTAACCTCTCAGCTCGGTGAATTCAGATCCCGGATCGATCAACTGCACCATCACAGCGCCACTGAGCGAGCCTCACTGCAAGCTGAAGTGGCAAACCTAAAGCAGGCCAGCGAACGTATGGGCCGGGAAACCCTGTCGCTCACCCAGGCGCTAAAGGGAGACCAGTCAGTCAAAGGCAACTGGGGAGAAGTCGTACTGGAATCGCTGTTACAGCGTGCAGGACTACGACCCGGTATCGAGTTCCTCGTACAGCCGAGCTGCACAACGGACACCGGCCAGCTGCGCCGGCCCGACGTAATCGTGCGCCTGCCCGGTGAGCGGGATGTGGTCATCGATGCCAAGGTCTCCCTTGGCGATTACCGCTTAGGCACCGAAACTGGCGACCGCCAACACCTCAAGCGCCACGCCACGAAACTAAGAAACCATGCAAGAACCTTAGCTGAGCGGAATTACGACCGCCTCGAGGCTGTGCGCTCTTTGGATCTGGTGCTGATGTTTGTGCCCCTGGACGCGGCCCTGGCTGCGGCCCTGGAGGCAATGCCCGATTTGCTGGACGAGGCCTTAAGCAAACGTGTCGCCATCGTCTCGCCAAATTCGCTGATGCTCCTTCTGCGGATGATACAGAGCTTGTGGCAGCAACAATCTCAGCAGGACAACGCCCACCTCATTGCCAATCAGGCTGCCAGCTTGCATGACCAGTTCGCTCACATACTTGCCGATCTGGACGTCGTCTGTCGGCAGCTAGCGGCCGCAGAACGCGCCGCCTGCGGCCTACGGAGTCGTCTCGGGCAAGGACAAGACAGTGTGCTACGACGACTCGATCGACTGAAAGACCTCGGGGTCCCTATCCGCAAGCCACTAGCAGCTGCTTCCGAGGCAACTCGCGACTAAAGCGAGCCGCCAGCGGCTTCTTGCAGTCGGTACATTTGCGAGCCGGTTCTCACTCCCTGGCCTTGCTGCCAGCGCTGACGGCGGAACCGACGCCGACATCACAGAACCGCTATACCTCTGCCGAGTACATTAACTGCTGAAACGGATTGCGAGGACAAGAGATGCTGGTGTTAACCCGGCGAGCTGGCGAATCGATCATGATTGACAACGAAATTGAGCTCAAAGTGCTCAAAATTCGTGGTAGCCAGGTACATCTGGGCATCGACGCGCCCAAGCGTGCAGAAGTCCATCGCAAAGAAGTTTGGCTACGAATTCACGGCGAACCCCAAGCCGTGACCGGACCAAAGTAGCGCACCCGCGCTCTGCGGAAATCACTTCCGACACTAAAGTTGACCAATAAACTCCGGCGTCTCACAGATTGCGTAGGGATGCAGAGTCGCTACGGACAAAGCCGTTCGGTGCTTGCGTAAGCCTTCCAACGCCTCCCGCTCGCGCTGCTCCTGGGCAGGCCAAAGCAGCAAGCTATCTAGCGTCTGCCAAACCGGATTCATGGGCGCCAGCGGGCCAAAGCGGCAACGACTCTCCCAACTACCGCGATGCAGCTCTACTACCTCGATGGCGCTGATCAAGGCGTAGTGGGACAGCTCACACTGCTCCTCCGTAGCGCCATCCTGAGCTGCGAGTATTAGCGCCACCGCAGCTGATTCATTGTCTTGATTGGTTGTTGCCTGCCACAACCGTTGTGCCACCAGCCAAGGATGGCTATCCCGATAGGCACCACGGCCTTGATCGCTGGCTTCCAACAAGGCCTCAAGCGCAGCCCTGGTAACAGGCGCGCAAAAGCAAAAATCGGCAACGGGCATAGGCTTTTTTCCTTTCGCTGTAATACTGTATAAATATACAATACGCGCTTCTGATCAACTTCGCTCAAGACCCACCGTGCCGCCATCTACCCCGACAGTGAAAGACAGCTGGCGTTTTAAGCTCGACCCCCAGGCCGCTATCGCGACTGGTACACGGCGTGCTCAATCAGGCACCACCCTGACAACCCAGGTCGCGCCGCCGGAACACTACTACGCCGACAACTTACAACAGCTGCTCGCGTTTGTTCGTTGGCGCTTTGGCGCTGTGCTAGCACCGAGCACCAAGCTCTACATCGATCGTGTTGAAGCGCTGCCAAGCGATTCGCTGCGCTTGTTTGCGCGATTGCTGTCACGCAAAGGGCCGGTGTTCCGACCCGGCAATCTGCGCTACACAGAAGTCGCGGACCTAGCCGCTGCTATAGATGGTCTAATCCACAGCGAGCTGCTTGAGTCGTCTGCTGCCATCAGCGCCGATACGCTACTACGGAGCGTTCGCCGAAGCGAACTTGCACAGTGGTTTCCGATGGTTGCGAGCATGACCAAGGCAGCAGCGCTGCAAGTGCTGGTACAACGCTACAGTGACGCTCAAATTCGCGCTCAGCTGCAGCGCCACATGCAGTGGCTGACGTTGCCTAACCGCGATCAATACCAAATGTGCTTACGTCTGTATTTCGGCGATCGCCACCAGGATCTCAGCGCATTTGTCATCGAAGACCTTGGCCTGATGAAGTACCCAACTTATCCACTCAGTCCACCCGATTGGCTGACCGACCAGCCCCAGTGTTTGCAACAGCACGAGCTGCTGCATCATTGCGCAGCGTTCACTCACGGTCTTAGCCGGAGCCAAGATCAACAGTCCCTGGCCAACGCCCTGGCGCAACAGCTCCTAGTGCTGCCAGTGTCCCGCGAGCAGCGTCAAATCAAAGATCGAGCGCTGCTACGGATCGCTGCACACCTGGAGCAACATGGCCATCTGGAGCAGGCGCTGGCGAGCTATGCCGGAACCCAGCGAGCGCCTTCGAGAGAGAGACAAGTTCGACTACTGGCGAAGCTCGGCGACGCCGAGGGTGCCGAAGCTCTATTGCAGAACATGCGAGATGAGCCGCTGACCGCCGCCGAGATGGATTTCGCCGCGCGCCATGGTAAGCGTCATTCGGCGCAGCACGAGACGACCCAACTGTGCTTGCTAGGACCGACCCCTAAGGCGATCGAAGCCTGTGCCGCCGAGCTATTAGTGGCACAAGGGGGCTGTGCCTGGCACCTCGAGAACCAGTTACCGCTGGGCATCGCTGGCTTGCTTTATTGGGACGTCGTCTTCCTAGAACTGCCTGGCGTGTTCTCCCGACCGTTTCAACTTGGGCCCAATGACCTGTTTTGGCCGGACTTTGCGGAAGTCCGCAAGACTCAGCTGCAGGCCCTGGAATCACAATGGCAGCTGGATCCCCAGGCCTGCTTGCGCCAGCTATGGCGCACATTGGAGACACACCAACACACGGCCAATTTGCTGGTTAATTGGCAGGTATTCGACCGGCATTTTGTCGATGAGCTGACCAGCCGCGTGCCAATCCAGGCCTTAAAAAAACTTGGAGCGTTCATCATCAGAGAACTGGGTCGTTTTCGTAGCGGTTTTCCGGATCTATTGCTCAGCCATGCTGACGGCAGCTTTGAATTTGTGGAAGTCAAAGGACCCAAAGATCAGCTACAGAGCAATCAGCGCCGCTGGCTAAAAGTACTTGAGGAGCTGGAGCTTCCTGCGCGCGTCGTCAAACTGAAAGCTGATAGCTCCGCACACAATCAGTGAATACCGACCCGCAGCGCCTGGCTGTCAGAGCTTTGGTCCATGCCACCTGCCAGGCCGGCGATCTGCACCCTGGCAGCGGCGCTGGCAAGACCACGACCGAAGAAGGCATTCGTGCTCAGCAATCGATCCAAAAAAACGAAGGCGATGAGTATCGGGCTGAATACCCGGTCAGCGGCCACTTTCGCGTTGCCGGCGTTACTCTGAAACTCTCAGGAAGGGTTGATGGGCTGCAGATCGGCGCAACCGAAGCCGTAGTGGATGAGTTTAAGGCTACAAGGCATGCGCCACAGACCTTGGCTGAGCAGCAGGGCCACCTGCATTGGGCACAACTCCAGATTTATGCGGCTCTGCTGGCGTTGCAGCTACCCAGCTCGACGAAGTTTCTGCTACGCCTCCGCTACATACGCCCAGACACTCTCGCAGAGCACCGCCAGGAGCGCTGCATTAGTCGGGATGAGCTGTTGGCGTTCCTCAGCAACTGCCTGCAGAAGTTCGGCGAGCGCTTTGCGCAGGAGCTAAAACGTCGAGCGCTGCGCAATGACGCAATGGCCAACTTGCCGTTTCCACTGGCACAATTCCGACCAAACCAGCGCGCGCTCGCTGGCACTGTGTACAGTGCCTTGTGCCGCTCCGATTCACTGTTGCTCGAAGCCAGTACCGGCAGCGGCAAAACGCTGGGAATTCTGTACCCGGCGGCACGGGCGTTCGCTGAGACTGGAATCAATCGCTACTTCTACCTCACCGCACGGCGCACCGGAGCCCTAGCCGCACTCAGAGCATTGCGGCAATTGACCGAGCAGGGAGCGCCGTTGGTATGGATCGCAATCGCGGCGAAGGGAGATCTGTGTCGAATCGACGGCGAGCGTTGCAATCCTCAAGAGTGTCCCAACGCTTTGGGCTACTACGACCGAATCGAAGACGCGCTGGCCGAACTCTTGCCCGAGCGGGCGCTAGACCGAACGACCGTGCAGCGTGTTGCCAGCAGCCACCGCGTTTGTCCATTCGAACTGTCGTTGGATGCAGCACTTTGGTGCGATGTCATTGTTGGCGACTACAACTACATCTTCGACCCAGACGTGCGTTTGCTGCGCTTTGCTAACGGTCGCGATAGCGCGCTGTTGATTGATGAGGCACACCAACTTGCACCGCGAGCTACGCAAATGCTGGGCGCGACGATTTCACAGCTAGCGCTACGGGATGCCGAGCGCGAAGTTGGTAAGGGGCAGCTGGGTAAACGCCTGCATGCGGTCGCCCGTGCCATGACTGCGCTCGAGAAGTGTGCCGATGGGGGTGTTGTGGCGAACACCGAGCCAATCGACCGCGCGATCGAACGACTGCTAGCTGACGTCGCGGTACTGGATTGGCAGACTGAGCTCAGCCCGGCGGTCGCCGAAGTGCTCTGGGGTTGCCAACATTGGCTGCGGCGCAAGGCCTTAACCCGCACGCTCCCACACTTGCTGCTGCTTGAGCGCAAAAACAAGAACAGAGTGCTGCAGCTGGTTTGCCTCGACCCTGCCGAGTACTTGCGATCCACATTCAACCGCTTTCGCAGCGACGTGCGTTTTTCTGCAACTTTAAGGCCACCACGGCTCTATCAACAGCTACACGGTCGCGCCGATGCCCAGGCAATGGCCATTGCCAGCCCCTACGAACAGCAGCAGCTTAAAGTCTGTGTCGTGACTGACGTACCAACCTACTATCGACACCGGGCAAACTCATTGCCTGATCTAACACAGCTGATTCACACCGTGGTAGGCAGCCACAGCGGCGTCTATCTGGTTGCATTGCCATCTTTTGAGTACTTATCCCAACTCAACAGTCAGCTGTGCGCACAAGCAGGGCTGCAGGTTGTTGCACAGCAGCCGGACATGGACGAGCAGGCTCGCGAGCAGTTTTTATGCCGCTTAGCCAGCGCTAATGCAGCCACCGTCGCCTTGGTGGTGTTGGGTGGCGTCTTCGCAGAATCTGTCGACTTCACCAACATAACGCTCAAAGGCGTGGTCTGCGTTGGCATTGGTCTGGCGCCGGTGTCGTTGATTAACCGCACCCGGGAGCAGCACTTCAATGACCTTGGCCAGCCTGGCGAACTGATCGCCTATTCTCAACCTGCCATGGTCAAGGTCGTGCAAATGGCAGGGCGGTTACTGCGGGGTCCACAGGACCGCGGCGTATTGACGCTGGTGGATGAGCGCTTCACGCAAAATCAATATCAACAGTTTTTCCCACCCCATTGGCACCCACAACGCCTAAGTCGCAAAGAACTGGCCACAGAACTGGCCAAATTCTGGTCGCCGGACTAAGCTTCGCGCCTCGCAAAGGACTCGCAAATAGCAGTGCCACAGATCGACGCCCCCATTCCTTCACGCCGCAAGACAAAAATCGTCTGCACCATCGGACCTGCTACCGCCAGCTATGAGGGCATCAAGTCGCTAATTGAGGCAGGCATGGGCGTGGTCCGCCTGAATATGAGCCACGCCGACCATAAAGGCGCTCGGGAAATCATTCGCTGGGTTAAGAACCTGAATCGCCAGGTCCCGTTTCCGGTGCCTATCATGCTCGATACCCAGGGCCCAGAGATTCGCACCGGCATGCTGAACCAGCCCATGGAGCTGAGCTCCGGCGAAATCGTAACGATCAGCGTACGTGCTGACTCAGACGTCGAAGAGACCTCAATTCATGTTAACTATCGCGAGCTGGTTGACGTGCTATCGGTGGGAGACAAAGTAACGGTCGACAATGGGCTCATCAATTTCGAAGTGTTAGAGAAGCAAGGCGAACACATGGTTTGCCGCGTGCTGGACGGTGGCAAGCTTGGCAGCAAAAAGCATGTCAATTTGCCCGGCATAAAGGTGAACTTGCCAGCGATCACCGCGAAAGATCGGGCGGACATCCTGTTTGGCTTAGAGCACGACATTGATTTCGTGGCGTTGTCGTTCGTGAGAAGCGCCGATGACATCGATGAGCTGCGGGAACTCTTGGGAAGCAAAGCCAAATCTGTGCAGATCATTGCCAAGATCGAGGACCAGGAGGGCGTGAGCAACATCCACCAGATCGTACGGGTGGCTGATGGGGTAATGGTTGCCCGAGGTGATTTGGGAATCGAAACTAACCTCGCTGATTTACCAAATGTGCAAAGACGCATCGTTCATGCATGTGCCAAACAAGGCAAGCGCTGTATTGTTGCCACGCACCTGCTCGAGTCCATGATCGAAAACCCCATCCCCACTCGAGCCGAAGTAACGGACGTGGCCAATGCAATCTATGAAGGGGTTGATGCGGTAATGCTATCCGGAGAAACCAGCGTCGGCAAGCACCCAAGCCGCTGCGTCGATCAACTTGTTGAAATCTCCCAGCGCTCCGAACGTTGGCCCGGCCTTGGCTACGAAAAGGAGCTACGCTCTGAGACCGATAAACAGCACCTCGCCGTACACGCTGTGGCGCTTGCTGAAGCAGTACACGCTGCAGGAATCGTCGTCATAACCCGGCGCGGCATCATGGCCGATATGGTCACCAGCGCGCGACCTCGACGTGTGCCCATCTTCGCGTTTACCAATCACAGCCAAACTCGACGACGCCTATCAATCAATCGTGCTGTGCATCCTTATCGAACGACCTTTTCCACAGATCCTGAAAAGACGCTACAGCGAGCTTTCAAAGTGCTCATGGAGCGAGAAGGTCTAGACGGTACGGCCAAGGTAGTGGTCATTTCTGATGTCTTAGCTGAAACACCCACCGACGCGATCCAAATTCGTCAACTCACCAACGCGGTATAAACCATTCGTGTTGCCACCAGCACCAACAACAGCGCGAACACCCTGCGTAGCGGCAGCGGATCTAGGCGCTGGGCCAGGGCCACACCCAGTGGGGCGCAGAGCATCGCCATTGTCACAATGAGTAAAGTCGCCGGCAGGTAGATATAGCCAAATAGCCAAGGCACGGAATCCCGCAGCATGGGCCCCGATTGTGCAGCAGCCCAGAGATAGCCAACAGAGCCAGAGAGTGCAATCGGCACCCCGAGAGTGCTCGAATTGGCGGTGGCGTTATGTACGGGCGTATTGAAGTAAACGAGGGTGGGCACGATGACGTTGCCGCCACCGATTCCGGCAATTCCGGAAATGATGCCGCCAAGAAAACCAGTGACGCCGGTTAAAGCCATACCCGGTGCTGGTCGATGGGCCGCCGGGCGCCAATTACTGGCCATGACGATGGCGACGAAGATCAGAAACCCACCAATGAGCAGTCGCAGGCCCACCAGTGGCAGGCTCTGGGCGATGTGACCCGAGAGCACGGCGCCCGCAGTCAGTGGTAACACCCAGCGTCGAACAGTGGGCCATTGGACTTTACCGGCATGCAGCTGGGCTCTGGCCGCCGAGAGCGATGTTCCAAGGACACAGGAAAGCGAAGTGGCAACCGCTACCAAGGTGACCAACTGGGGGTCAAACTGGGGCTGGCTGTCTAAGAACAGAATCAGCGCTGGGACAATGACTACTCCACCGCCGATTCCCAGGAGACCCCCTAGAACGCCAGATATCGCGCCAACGCCTATGGCGTAGGCAATCAGGAAAAGTTGGTCCAATTGCAGTAATGTTGCCGAGTTTGCCGGAGTCTACCCAAGTGCTCGATCAGCACCAAATTGATGTCACACGAAAACCCCGACTTGCGGCCCTTTGCGCCGTGGGTTTGGTGCTAACTGTGCTCGCCGCCAACGCTCTTGGGGCGCGGATCAAGCTCCCAGGTGGTGACATTTACGAGGGTGATGTGCTGGATGGACAGCGTACCGGCCAAGGAGTCTATACCTGGGCCAACGGCACGCGCTATGAGGGCGATTTTGCCAACAATCGTCTCCAGGGGCAGGGCGTGTACACCTGGACAGACGGCCGCACTTATCGGGGAGAATTTGTTGCAGACCAGCGACATGGTCGCGGACTATTGAGCTGGCCCAACGGGAACCAATATGAAGGCATGTTTTTCGAAAACGACATGCACGGGCAGGGCACCTTTCGCTGGGCCAACGGCGACGTTTACACCGGCAATTTCATCTCCGGCGAACGAACCGGAGCAGGTAACTTCACCTGGCACAGCGGTCAGTACTACGAAGGCGACTTCATCAGCGGAATCCCTAGCGGCAACGGTCGCTTCGCCTATCCCGATGGGCGTGAGTATTCTGGCGAATTTAGCAAAGGCAAGAAGGCTGGTAATGGAGTCTTTAGCTGGCCTAACGGCAACCGCTACGTGGGACAGTTTGTGGACGATGTCCGCAGTGGTCTGGGAGTGTTCTACTGGCGTGACGGCACGGTCTATAAAGGTCAATTTCAACAAAACAAGATGCATGGATTTGGCGTCAAAGAACAACCCGGTAGTGATCGGTCGCTGCAACGTTGGGTTCAGGGTGAGTTGCTGCTAACGCGCGCACTGCTGCCTGTCCCCAATTGTCAGCTGGTAATCGACGGCCAACCATGGATGTTTGAATCTGCAGATTGCATCAACGGTTTAGCCCACGGTAAGGGGCTTGCCAGCAGCCTCGACGGGCGCCGGCTTGTGGTTGATGGCCAATTCGTCCTTGGGCGCTTGATCAGCGGCGATATTCAAACGCTGATCACGGACGCATCTTAGTGACCCGCCCATGGAGATCTACCCTGAGATTAGGACAGGACCTAACCTAGTGGAAATCCCCGGGTACGACATCGAACGAGAAATCGGCCGAGGTGGCATGGCTAGGGTATACCTTGCAGTGCAAACCAAGTTTGGTCGTTGGGTTGCATTAAAAGTGGTGTCTTCTGAGTACGCGAAGGACGATCAGTTCCGCAAGCGGTTCCTGCAAGAGTCCCGCATCAATGGCCAGCTAACGCACCCTAACATCGTTCAGGTTCACGATGTCGGCGCTCACGAGCGCTTGCTGTACCTGGTGATGGAGTACCTTTCTGGAGGCGACCTGAATGCGAGGTTAGATCGCGGCATGCACATTCGCGATCTGGTCAAGGTCGTTAAAGACATCGGCCGCGCGTTGGACTATGCCCATGAAAAGAACATCGTGCATCGCGACATCAAACCCGAGAACATCTTGTTTCGTGACGATGGAAGTGCGGTTTTAACTGACTTCGGGATTGCCAGGCTGGCAGCAACCGATTTAACGCTAACCCGGGCTGGCACAGTTGTGGGAACCCCCCAGTACATGAGCCCCGAGCAAGCGGCAGGTCGTCCACTGGATGGCCGTTCCGATCTTTACAGCTTAGGTGTCGTCTTCTTTCGCATGTTAACGGGAGACGTACCTTACAAAGCCGAGTCAGCGGTGGCCATCGGCGTTAAACACCTGCAGGAACCCATTCCGAAGTTGCCCAGCTATTTGGCCCCGTTCCAAGAGGTCATCGACAAAGCTCTGGCAAAGTCGCCTGAAGCTCGCTACCAATCGGGCGTCGCCCTGGGCGAAGCGCTGGAACAAATCGAAGCAGGTGACCTGGTACCCAACGCAACGATTCGAACTCAGGCCGTAACCACCCAAGAGATCCGTGCCGTGGGCAGTTCGCTGCTCACCGCCGTACGCGATCAGCCCCGCTCTGGCTATAAACGCAAACGCAAAAGCCATTCGCGGTTTCGCGCAGCAATCCCCCTCGTACTCGCATCTGCTTTGGTGCTCAGCGCCTCTTGGGTTTTCACCCAGAAACCCGAGTGGATTGCCCAAGGAATGGCGCAGCTAGGCATGACCGATGAAATTGCGATCGAAGATGCCTGGAACAATGCTCAATCGTTGCACGATGATCCCAACCAGAGCATGGCAAGCATTGTTGCTGGTTACCGGCGGGTCATCGATCTTGCACCAGATCACTTTGGTGCACAGGAAGCATTAACCGGATTAGCCAGTCAGTGGAAGCAAGCGGCACGCGCGGCAATGGACAGCGGCAATCTAACGCTTGCGCAAACAAAATTGGCTGAGTCGCAGTCGGCATTTCCAGAAGATTCAGATTTACCAGCGCTCAACTCAGAACTGGAAAATCGGCAACGCGCCCAAGCGTTGCTTAGCAGCACTCAAGAATTGTTGCAAAGCCGAGGTCTGGAAGACATCGCCACCGCAACAGCTGCAATTCAGGCCTATCAAGAGGTACTGCGGCTGGTGCCAAACCATCAACAAGCTCAGGCGGAGCTCACTCGCCTCGCCGCCAACTATGCGGATCTGGCAATGACGGCCGCCAATCAACAAAACGTCGACATGGCAATCAGCTATTTGGACCGAGCCACTGCCGCCGACCCGCGCAACACCGAGCTGGACGCAGTGCGTGACCAAATTCGTGATGCCACTGAACTGAAAGGACGCATTTCCGAGCTGCTTGATCAGGCAAGCGCCAATCGAGCAGCTGGCCAATTGATCAACCCACCGGAAGGAAACGCTGCGGAACTGTATCGACGAGTGTTGGCAACCGATCCAAGCAACACCATTGCTCTGCAAGGCCTGAATGAGGTCAGCGCTCAACTCGCATCGCAAGCCAGCGAATTACTAACAGCAAAAGATTTCGACGGTGTTGCAGCCCTCGTCGATCGCTCCAGCGCGGTTGGCATCGATGCTGCCGTGGTCGAACAGATGCGCGGCCAACTACAAGCAGCTAGCCAGCGCCAGAGCCGGCTGCAGAGTCTCATGGCACAAGCCCGAACCCTGATCGATCAAGGGTATCTGACAGCGCCAGAAGGACAAAATGCCGTAAGCGCGCTCCGACAGGTACAACAATTGGACCCAGGCAATCCAAATGCGACCCAACTCCTGGCGCAGATTGCCCAGCGGCTTGCAGCGGTTGCTGAGCAAGCCTACGCAGTAGGCATGCTGAACGAAGCCCGCACGTACTTGGACCTGGCGCTCACCGTGACTCCTGACGTTCCTGATTGGCGGGCCAAACGAGAAGCCTGGCTGGCAGCGGAGACCGTTCAGTGAGCTCGGAAGAGGATTTTACGCAAAGCTCACAGCCTGTTCTGGAGCTGAGGATCGATGACGACGCCGTCCCGCTAACCGGCAGCCTTACCATCGGTCGACATCTCGACAATGATCTAATAATCGCAGGCGAAGATGTGCTCGATTATCACGCCCGTGTTGCGCTCAGCGCTCGCGCTGTGACCGTGCATCCGCTGTTAGACGCCACCATTATCGTGAACGATGTTACCTATGACCAGGCCATGGGCATCGTCCCTGGGGATCAAGTGCGGATCGGTTCAAGCGACCTTCAGGTCGCGGTCAGCGCCGAACCAACAGAGTCTGAGCCCGGCTGGTTCCTACACCATACTGATGGACCCGATGCGATTCGGTTACAGACCACCCAGACGATTGGCCGCGACGAAGAGGCCGACATTCAAATCGTCGACGACCACATCTCCAGAATTCATGCCAGAATTTCGTTGGATCACTACGTCTGGGTCAGCGACTTGGCTTCCGCTAATGGAAGCTTCGTAAACGGCGAGCGCATAACGGGCGGCGTGCGATTGTTCCACGGCGACTATTTGAGTTTCGACACAATTCGCTACCAGCTCATTGGCAGCGCACCGGAACTAACGCCAGTCCGCATTGGTGATGAAGCTCCACTGGAGCCTATTACCTCACTGGATCCGCCTGAGCTGCGCAGCGATACGACCGTCGTAGGTATTGTCGATCTAGCGGCCGAGGTACAGGCACCAGTCATCGTCTCGGATATGCTACTGCCCGCTGGTGCTGGCGCATTTTTTGTCGGTGCTAGCGAGCCGGTGGAGGCAGAGATTTTCAGAACGAAGATCGGGCGCTGCGTGATGGGACGGAGCCCCGCCTGCGACATCGTCATCAATGATCCAACGGTCTCGTTGGAACATGCTGAAGTCGTGGCCAGAGCAGAAGGCTGCACGTTGACGAATCTCATGGCCACCAACGGCACGCGGATAAATGGTGATCCGATTCAAAGTCAACAACTCAGCGATGGCGATATTGTTCGCTTGGGCCAAGTTAGCCTCGTCTACAAAGACGTGCCGATCAAAGCGGAAGATCAGCGTTTGCTGCGTAAACTCGGACTCGGCTTGCTGATCGGTTGCGTGGTGGTGGCGATTGCGCTGTTGTTCCTGCTCGACTAACGGCACCAGCGGTTCTATCCTCTGCAGTTAACAAACATTGGGTCGCAGTAATGGCAGTAGAAATTCCGTATCGGCGCGATATGCAGTTTGATTATGGGGTCGTAGACCAAGTCGCGCCCGGTATCCGGCGCGTTATTGCCAACAATCCTAGCCCCTTCACCTTTACCGGCACGGGTACTTACATACTCGGAACAAATGACGTCGCCGTCATCGATCCAGGCCCGGCAGATGAAGCCCATATCCAAGCGCTACTAGATGCCACCACTGGTGAGAACATCAGTCACGTCTTAGTCACCCACACTCATATGGATCACTCACCTGGCTGCGCGCTACTTAGACGGCACAGCAATGCACCGAGCTATGCCTACGGTCCCCACGGTGCCGGTAAATTGGAAGAAGGCGTCCCCGTGGAAGAGGGCGGGGATATGGACTTTGAACCGGACGAGAAAGTTACTGACGGGCAGGTGATCAACGGCGGTGACTGGTCGGTCGAGTGCGTGTACACGCCTGGTCATACCTCCAACCACGTTTGTTACCAACTCCGTGAGAGCAAAGCCCTGTTCACTGGCGATCATGTGATGGGGTGGTCGACGAGCATCATATCCCCTCCAGACGGCGACATGGCTGCGTACATGGGCTCCTTGGAGAAACTGCTACAGCGTGACGACGCCGTCTATTGGCCCACTCACGGCCCCTGTATCGAAGACACCAAGAATCACATTTCTGCATTCATTGCGCACCGCCAGGAACGTGAGGCGCAAATTCTTGCGTGCGTGGACCAAGGGGTCGGAATCATTACTGAAATGGTGCCGCTCATGTACGCCGAGACGCCAGAATTCATGTACCCGGCAGCGGCACGTAGCGTTTACGCCGCCATTGAGTATTTGGTGGAACGCGGCACCTTGAACTGCGAAGGTGCGCCAACGCTGACTAGTCACTACAGTCGCTAGCGGCTCGCGATCACCGGCTCCTGCCGATGGTCCGCATCTAAGCGCACTGCCCGCTGCTCTCGCGTCTCACGCAATGGTCGTTCTCTAACCGGGTGCGCCATCGGCAGCTGCACCATGATTGCGACGCCTGAGCCATCAGTTAGATTCATTGCACGAACGTGGCCACCGTGATACTCGGCAATTACCCGCACTACATAAAGTCCGAGCCCGAAATGCAGGCGGTTTTGGGGGCCACGGTGACTGACCATAGAGTCGAACAGAGACTTCTCTGAATCGCTTGGCAGAATCGGTCCTCGATTAGCGACGGATATTTGCAGGAACTCCCGATGGGTATCCAACTGCACTTTGATAGGGCTATTCGCTCGGTGAAAATCGATGGCGTTGTCGACGATCTTATCTAGCAACTGCTCGATGCGGTAGTCAGAGACTTCGGCGTACACGGAGCCGCCGGTGCCTCGGAACACAAAGGAACACGCAGGGTGGGTGATTTTGCAATTCGCTACGTAGTTACTCAGCAACTCTTCAATGTCAATGACTTCCAGCTCTTCCGCTTGTAGCGATTCTTCCAAATTCGCCGCGTCCGCCAGATTCTGCACAATGGCACCGATCCGGGTCACGCCACGCTTGGCGCTCGCCAGGTATTTGCTGTCTCTAACGCTATCGTGCTCTGCAGCGAGATTATCTAGCGACGTACTCAGCGTGTTGAGCGGATTGTTGATCTCATGTCGCAGCGTGCGCGGCATGTTTTCCAGAAAGTTGTTGTGCTGGTGCAACTTCGAAAGCATGTTCGAAACGCTTCGGGCG
>JBPCXR010000140.1:0-20785 GCA_051027215.1 Pseudomonadales bacterium
GCCCCAGGCCGACAGAGGAGTGCTGGTGCTGGCGACAGAGTCAACGGTGCGTGGCGGCGCTTACGCCCACGAAATTCTCGCCCGCAACCCGGCCGGTCGTATCTATTCGAGACCCTGTCCGCTGCTGGTAGCTCTGGCCGAGGAAGGCCGAAATGACGATGAGCTCGCACGCTTGGCGCTGGCAGAGTACATCGCGCCAGCTGTGCAGGCGCTTCCCGAAATCTCCAGCGTGGTCTTGGGTTGTACGCATTTTCCCGTCTTTCGAGGGGCGTTGGCCGACCTCTTGGATCCGAGTATTCGCGTCGTCGATTCCGCGCAAACTACCGCGGCAGCGGTATCGGAGCTGCTCAGGGCAAAGGATCTGCTAGCGACCACCGGCGCCGGTGCCGTGACGCTGCTGGCCACTGACGGCGTGCGCCGCTTCCGCCGGGTCGGTGCTCAATTTCTCGGTGAAGCCATTACGGAGTTGGAACTAGTCGATCTCTGATTTGTGTTTGTACTCGCACAGATCTGCGATCGTGCAAGCGCCGCAGCGAGGTTTGCGGGCAATGCACACATAGCGCCCATGCAGAATCAGCCAGTGATGGGCGTCCACCAAAAATTCTGCTGGCACCAAGCGTACCAGTCGATCTTCGACAGCTCGAACCGTCTTGCCCTTGGCAATGCCAGTGCGGTTGGAGACCCTGAATATGTGGGTGTCCACGGCCATGGTCGGTTCGCCAAAGGCGGTGTTCAGCACCACGTTGGCAGTTTTGCGACCGACGCCCGGCAAAGCTTCCAGTGCCTTGCGCTGGCGCGGCACTTCGCCACCATGTTCTGTGAGCAATAGCCCACAGGTTTTCAAAATGTTCGCAGCCTTAGTGTTGAACAGCCCAATGGTGCGGATGTAGGACTTCAGCTTTGTCAGTCCCAGAGCCTGGATGGCGGCGGGGGTGCGCGCCACCTTGAACAGCTTGGCCGTGGCCTTATTGACGCTGACATCGGTAGCCTGGGCTGAGAGGATGACGCAGATCAACAGCTCAAATGGATTGTTGTAGTTCAGCTCAGTTGTCGGGCTGGGATTGTCGCTGCGTAGTCGCGAAAATATCTCTGTGCGAGTGTCTTTGTTCATCAAGCGCTTAGGTCAAGTTTTTGAAAGATCGTCGGGTGCGGCTCTAGCGCGCTGGCGTTGCCCTACAGCGCTGGCAAAGGCGAGCAGCAGACCGGCGGTGAGAAACGCGCCGGGTGCCAGCCGCGCCAGCGGTAGGGTGGCGTCAGCGGGCCATAAGCGCAATCCCGACTCACCCACGCCAGCGCCGAACAAATCATTGAGATCTGCGCCAAGCACGCCGCTTGCGAGCAGCTCACGGGTGCTGCCGAGCACAACCAGTGCCAGCGCAAATCCTACACTGGTACCGATGGCGTCGAGCAGCGAACGCCACACCGGTTGCTTGCTGGCGAAGGTCTCGACTCGGCCCAAAATCATGCAGTTGGTGACAATGATTTGCACGAACAGCGCTATGCGCTGATACAGCTCAAAGGCAAATGCCTCCAACAACAGCACCGCACAGGTCGTCAGAGTAGCGATCAACAACATAAACACAGGCAGTCGGGCGAACTCTGGGATGCCTCGTCGCAACACCGACACCGTAAGGTTTGCGCCGATTAGCACGAAGGCGCTGGCAGTCGCCAACCCCAGGGCGTTGACTAGGCTGTTAGAAACTGCCAGCAAAGGGCACAGCCCGAGCAGCGCAGACCAAGCTGGATTGCGACGGTGGATACCTCGGGTCAGGGTTTGCGTGGCGCTTTCTTGGGAGACGTCCATGCTCAGCTACAGCCCGCGGAGGAGAAAAGGTCTGCTTCGGCGCTAGCCGCGGCCAAGGCTTGCTTGAGCGTTTTGCGAATTGCTGCAACGGTGATTGTGGCGCCGCTGACGGCGTCAAGCTGCTCGGGTCGCGCCAGTAACGTGGTCGGCGTCTGATCGATAAACCGCGCCAACCAGCGGTCGCCCTGTGGATCAGCGATGAAATCGCCGATACCAGGCGTTTCACTGTGATGCAATACCAGCAGGTTGGTGATGGTTGGAGCAGCATCGGTTGGCGTCAGTGCCAACGCCAGCTCGATGGCGCCACCGTATCCGCGGCCGTTGGCGCGCACTAAAGATATGCCATCGCACAGGCGCACTGGCCAGTGCGCCAGATCATCTGCACGCAACAGCGCAGCACCCTGCGCCAGCTTGGCTAGACTTGCCTGCATGGCGCGCTGTCTTGCATCGGCTATGGGGTTGGCGGTTGCAGCGTTCACCGCCCACAACAGCAACGCGCAAGCGACAGTCAAAAAGGCGACGGTGGTGAGTGCCCTGATCATGGATCTGCGCGCTCGCGCACAACGGTGCGTCGCGCTTGCTGCCACCTGCTTGCGCGAGCTTGGAGCAGCGGGGCACAGCCGTTGGCTAACAAGACGGCGAACGCTGCACCATCGGCATAGGTGCCAAAGCTGCGGATCACATAGATCAATAGCCCTATCAACAACCCAAACAGCCACTGGGCACGAGGGTCGGTTGGCTGGGTGACCGGGTCGGTGGCGATAAAAAAGGCGGTGATGCAACTGGCGCCGGTAAACACATGATAGAGCGGCGCCCCATGGCTGCTGGAGCTACCGTTGTCGTAACCCAGCAGAGCGCAGCAACTGAGGCTGGCGAGCAGCGCCAGCGGCACTCGCCAGTGAATGATGCGTAAGCCGATCAATACCAGGCCACCTAGGGCAAATCCGGCGTTGATCCACTCCCAGCCCTGGCCACCGACGCTACCGAACGCTGGACCACTTCGAAACTCCGCTACCGTTGCGCCGCCCCGGTGGCTGAACTGATCCAGCGGGGTAGCGCCGCTGAGGCCATCAAGACCCACCCACGAAGCTAAGTGTTGGGGGAACGACACCAGCACCACCAGGTAGCCAACCATCGCCGGGTTAAAGAGGTTGTTGCCAAGACCGCCATAGGCGAATTTGCCGAGTCCCAGACCGCTGATCACTGCTATTGCCAACACCGGCAGCGGAACGTTGGGCGGTAAGGCCAAGGCGATCAAAGCGGCGGTCAGTGCGCTGCTGCCATCCACTAGGCGCGCGCGCGCCAGCGGTTGCCCGCGCAAGCGAGTACAGGCGGCTTCGGTTATTGCACCGATGACCATGGCAACTAACACCTGGCTTACCACAGACGCTCCGAACAGCCAGGCCTGGCACAGCGCGCCGGGCACGAGTGCAGCGATGGTGATCCACATGATCTGCGTGGCAGATAGTGCTCCCGGTTTCATTGAGTCGAGCTCTCGTTCCCCCAGCTGCGGGTGCGCTTGAGGCGCTGGGCGCGGCGCTCAGTGGCCTGTGCATCGCGCTCGGCTAGCCGGCGCTGGTGCCGGGCAAAACGTTCGCTGGCGCGCTGGGCGGTTCGCACTACAGACTCCGCACGGGCCAAGGTGGATTTGCCTGCACGAAACTCCCCAAGGAGATCGATGTGACTCGGGCAACTGACGTTGCAGGCTCCGCACTCGACACAGTCAGTCAATGCCGCGCTCCGCAGAGCCGCTAAAGGCCCCTGAGCGTCCTGAGCCTCGACCAGGCTCGGTTGTTCGTTTGCCAGGGCCTGCAAACATCGGTGCAGATGTTCTGGGTCCAAATGCACGGGACACACAGGTAAGCAGTAACCGCAGCCAATGCAGGGCACAGCCGCAATGCCGGGCTTAGCGTGCACCGCCAGCGTTTGAGCATCGACACATGTTGCGGACTGCGCCGTGGTGCCGGACCAAAGTCCGCCGTTAACGATGTGCGCTCCTGCAGTTGCCTGGGGTGTCGGCAGAGGTGCACCGAACTCAAGCCACCGGGTTTGTTGACCGACGGTAACGGGCCTACGACCAAGGGCCTCGCCGTCGCAGATTGCCCGAGCGATCGCCCAAAGGGTGACAACGTTCTGCACTACCACGCCTTGAGCTGCCGGGGGTTGTTCCGCCGCTACAGCTTGACCACCCACGGCTTCTATCAACAAGCGCTCTGCACCTGCGGCCGCAGTTCCAGCGCTGCAATGAATTCGTAGCGCCAGAGTCTGCGGCAAATCTTCATTCAGCGATTGCCACAGCTTTTCCAGCTCTGCTTGCCGGTGTTGTAGACGTGGGCCCAGAGCTAACACCGGCTCGCGCACGTTGAGTATGTGCGCGGCGATCCGCAATCCCAGCAACACTTCTAACGCGGCCTCTGCGAGGATAAACGGATCAGCGTCGATACCTGGTTCACAGGCCACGCCGTTGCCGATCAGTAGTACCTCCTGGGCGGCATGAGACTGGTGCCAGGCCAGTGCCGATCTAAGTTTCTCAGCCGTTGGGAATCCGCCCCCACCCAAGCCGACGACGCCAGCGTCTGCGATTTGCTTGAGCAGGGTTTGGGCATCGGCGTCAGCCCAATTGGCCAGTGGCCGCAGTTGTGCTTGCTTCATGACGGCACCCTGCGCGGCTGCAAATCTATACAGTCAACGGGGCATGGGGCAATACACAGCTCGCAGCCTGTGCACTCAGCTTCTAGCACGGTATGCATGAAGCCCGGAGCGCCCACGATGGCATCCACCGGGCAGACGGGCACACATAAATAACAACCGATACAACGCGGCTCATCAATGCGGGCAATCATTGTGCCTGGTTCGCTGAGTCTGGCTGGATTGCCTTCGTTGTGACGTCCTAGCAGCACGCGTAACGCCTCTGCTGTCGCCGGTCCGCCGGGTGGGCAGAGGCCTTCTGACACGTGGTCGCGAATCAGAGCTTCGGCATACGGACGGCAGCCAGGGTAGCCACACTGAGCACACTGGGTTTGTGGTAGCGCATCGTTTACCGCATCGATCAGCGCTGACTCGTTGCGTGGCCAGTGCGCAGAAGCCCACCCCAACAGCGCCACCGCAAGCAGCATTAGTCCCAGAAGTAGTAACACCGCGGTCACGTGCTCAGCCCGCTAAAACCCATAAATGCTAGAGACAGCAATCCGGCAGTGATCAAGGTGATCGGCGTTCCCCGAAATGCGTTGGGCACTTTGTTTTCCTGCAGGTGTTCACGCAACGCCGCGAAAATCACCATGACCAACACGAACCCTAGGGCCGCGCCGATACTGAAAAACAGTGTTTGCGCAAGGCTCAGTTCATCGCGCACCGCCAATAGCGCGACCCCCAGCACAGCGCAGTTGGTGGTGATCAGTGGCAGATAGATCCCGAGGATTTGGTGCAACAGTGGACTAATGCCGCGTAGGAACAACTCGGTGAATTGCACCACCGCGGCAATGGTGACGATGAAGACGACGATGTCGAGGTAGGCGAGATCCAACGGTAGTAGCACCTGGTGATACAACAGGTGACTGACTAGCGCACTCAACGTGAGTACGAAGGTGGTGGCGAAACTGGTAGCGAGCGCGGTATCGCTGCGTGCGGTGACCCCCATGAACGGACACAGCCCGAGAAACTGAGCCAGTACAAAATTGTTGACCAACAGCGCCGCGATCAGGATGCCGAGTAGCTCGGCCACTAGCGTCTGCTCCTGCGCTGGCGTCTGCTGGTAAGGCTTAGGGGCGCGACCATCGGCGCCTTAACGCACGATCATACCGGGCTCGGCGCCGCTGTCTGGGCTCAGCAGGAATATGCCCTGGTTGCCTTCTCCGGCTGCCAGCACCATGCCCTCAGACACACCGAACTTCATCTTGCGAGGTGCCAGATTTGCCACCAATACGGTGAGCCGGCCCACTAGGTCTTCAGGCGCATAGGCTGACTTGATGCCCGAGAACACTTGCCTTTGACCGAGCGCCCCAACGTCCAGTGTGAGCTGTAAGAGTTTATCGGCGCCCTCGACGGCGTCGGCGCCGATCACTTTGGCGACACGCAGCTCAACCTTATTAAACGCTGCAATGTTTATGTTGTCGCTGTCACCATCGGATCGCTCAGCAGCTTCGGCGCTGGGCTCTTCTGGCGCTTGGGCCTTCGTGGCATCGATCACCTTATCCAGGCGTTTGCGCTCCAGTCGGGTCATGAGCGCGGTGAACGGCTTGATCTCGTGCTCAAGGAGCGGCGCGTCCAGATCCTGCCACTGCAAAGGTGCAATGCTCATGAACGCCTCCGCCTGCTCCGCCATGTGCGGTACCACCGGCTTGAGATAGATCATGAGCAGCCGAAACAGGTTGATGCCCTGGCTGCAGGCAAGATGCACCTGGGGACGCTGCGCCTCGTCTTTGATTCGCGCCCAAGGTTCCTGTTCGGCAATGTACTGATTCGCGCGATCTGCGAGCGCGCTGATCTCGCGCATTGCTCGAGCGGTATCACCGGATTCGTAGTGCTGGGCAATGCTCTCCGCAACGGCTGTGAATTGTTCGTATAACGCCTCATCGTCGAGCTTGGGCGCCAGGGTACCGGCGAACTGCTTGCTGATGAATCCGGCGCAGCGACTGGCGATGTTTACCACCTTGCCCACCAGGTCGCTGTTTACCCGAGAGACGAAGTCGTCGAGATTGATGTCGATGTCATCCACCGTGCCGTTCAGCTTGGTGGCGTAGTAGTAGCGCAAGTACTCTGGATTCAGATGCTCGAGATAGGTGCTGGCGTTGACGAACGTCCCGCGGGATTTCGACATCTTGGCGCCATCGACGCTGATAAAGCCGTGGGTATGGATCCGTGTCGGTTTGCGAAACCCGGCGCCGTCTAATACCGCTGGCCAGAACAGCGCGTGGAAGTTCACGATGTCCTTGCCAATGAAGTGGTGCACCTCGCTGTTATTGTCGGCTTGCCAGAAGTCGTCAAAACTCAGATCGTTGTGGTCAGCCAGGTAGTGTTTCAGACTCGCCATGTAGCCGATGGGAGCATCCATCCACACGTAGAAGTACTTGTCGTCAGTGCCGGGAATTTTAAAGCCGAAGTAGGGCGCATCCCGGGAGATGTCCCAGGGCTTTAACCCCGCGTCCAGCCATTCCGCCAACTTGTTCGCTACTTCCTTTTGCACTGCGCCGCCGCTGGTCCAGCCCTTGAGCATCTCGGTGTACTGAGGCAGGTCGAAGAAGTAGTGGGTAGATTTTTTACGCGTGGGCTCGGCGCCCGAGATTAGCGAGCGAGGAGACTTCAGATCCAGGGCGTCGTAGGTGGCGCCGCAGGATTCGCAGTTGTCGCCATACTGATCATCGGTGTTGCAGTTCGGACACACGCCCTTCACGAAACGGTCCGCCAGAAACAGTTGCCGTTCGGGATCAAACAGCTGCTCAACCTCGCGGGTGAAGATCAGCCCACGGTCCTTCAAGCGGCCGTAAATCAGCTCGGCGTAGTGGCGGTTCTCTTCGGAGTGGGTGGAATAGTAGCTGTCATGTCCGACCAAAAAGCCCTTGAAGTCTTTGGCGTGGGACTTGCGGATGCCTTCAATCAGCACTTCCGGCTCAACCCCTTCCTGCTCGGCCTTGAGCATGGTCGCGGTGCCGTGAGTATCGTCGGCGCAGACGTACAGGCAGGTATTGCCGCGCAAACGTTGGAAGCGCACCCAGATGTCGGTCTGGATGTGCTCGAGAAGGTGCCCCAGATGAATTTCGCCATTGGCGTTGGGCAGGGCGCTGGTCACCAGAATGCGGCGGCTCATGTGCGATCGTGCGGTTGCATGGGGTCGCGATCATACCTCAGCGGCGCGACTCGACTCTATGACTGCTGTGCCTGACAGGATCGATCTCTATAATGCGGCGCTCCGCTGTCGGCGCCGGTTGAAACAGCGCTAGCAATGAGTAGCACAAGCTCGCAACCAGATCGGAACAGCCATGAAAATTGAACAGTTTCAAGATCCCTATCTCGGCCGTACCTGGGGTGAGCTCGGTGTGCGCATTCTCTCCTCCGGCGCACAGGTGAGCGTCACCCTAGGCTACCCTGCACAGCGCTTCCAAGAGACGCTGCGGCAGTCTCTTGCGGCCTATTTAGGCAGCGAGGAGCTGGCTTTGGATCTTCGCTTTGCCGTGCCCCAGGGGCGGGGTTTTGGCCAGGTGCAGCACATCGTCGCAGTAGCCTCGGGCAAGGGCGGCGTCGGTAAGTCCACCACCGCGGTGAATCTGGCGCTGGCGCTGAGTCAGGAAGGAGCAAAGGTCGGCTTGCTGGATGCAGACATCTACGGCCCCAGCCAAGGCATGATGCTGGGCATCGAGGAGGGCCGGCGCCCTGAAGTGCGTGATGAGAAGAACTTTGTACCGATTAAAGCCCATGGCATCAAAACCATGTCTATGAGCTACCTGTCGTCTGATCGAACACCGATGGTATGGCGAGGGCCGATGGCTTCCGGTGCCTTGCAGCAATTGCTCAAGCAGACTTTGTGGGAGGAGTTGGACTATTTGGTGGTAGATATGCCGCCAGGCACCGGCGACATCCAGTTGACGCTATCGCAACAGGTGCCAGTCAGTGGCGCAGTGATTGTTACCACCCCGCAGGACATTGCCTTGCTCGATGCCAAAAAGGGCATTGAGATGTTTCGTAAGGTCGAGGTGCCGACGCTCGGCATCGTCGAAAACATGAGCTATCACCGCTGCCCCGAGTGCGGGCACGAAAGCCATCCCTTCGGCGAAGGCGGTGGTAAGGCGGTTGCCTCGGAGTACGGCACGCCGCTACTCGCACGCTTGCCGCTGGATCTGTCGATTCGCGAGCAGGCCGACAGCGGCCGGCCGACGGTAATCGCCGATCCGGATGGAGAGCTTGCGGCCATCTATCGCGATGCTGCACGGCATGTGGCCGCGCGGCTCTGGCAGTTTGCCGCGGAACCCGCAAGCGGTGCGCCAGAAATTACCCTCAGTGACGATTAGGAGTAGCCGGTGACCATTAAGTCAGACCGCTGGATTCGCGAACAAGCCGCTCGCGGCATGATCGAACCCTTTGAGCCCGGTCAGGTGCGCATGCGCGGTGAGCACAAACTCATCTCCTACGGCACCTCCAGCTACGGCTATGACGTGCGCTGTGCGCCGCAATTCAAAGTGTTCACCAACATCAACAGTGCAACCGTCGACCCGAAAGCTTTTGACGAAGGCAGCTTTGTCGATGTAGAGGGTGAGGTGTGCATCATCCCCCCAAATTCTTTTGCGCTCGCCAGCACGGTTGAATATTTCCGCATTCCCGAAGACGTGCTGACCATTTGCTTGGGCAAATCCACCTACGCTCGCTGTGGCATCATCGTTAACGTTACGCCATTAGAGCCGGAGTGGGAGGGGCACGTCACTTTGGAATTCTCCAACACCACGACCTTACCGGCGAAGATCTATGCCAATGAAGGAGTGGCACAGATGCTGTTCTTTCAGTCCGATGAGCGTTGTGAAGTGACCTACAAAGACCGAGGCGGCAAATACCAAGGTCAGCGCGGGGTCACCTTGCCAAGACCTTAGTCCGATCCAGGTTCGCGTCGAGCAAGGGAGCCGTTGATGAGAGCGATCGTTCACGATGTATATGGCGGGCCAGAGGTGCTACGGCTGGAATCCCTCGAGCAACCTGAAGTGGGCGAGCAGGAACTGTTGATCCGAGTCCACGCCAGTGTGGTGAACCGCACCGACTGCCATATGCTGCGCGCCAAACCGTTCATCATGCGCTTTGTGACCGGCATGCTGGGGCCCAACAAGTCCATTCCCGGTACAGCGTTTTCCGGCACGGTTAGCGCAGTCGGTAGCGCCGTTAGCGGCTATGCGCCCGGTGACGAGGTGTTCGGGTTCAGCGACACTGGCGTTTGTTCGTTTGCCGACTATACGACGCTGGAGCAAAGTCGACCAATAGAGAAAAAACCCGCTGGGGTTTCCCACGCCGAAGCCGCGGCCAGCGTTGAAGGCGCTCACTACGGTTATAACAACGTCAATCGGGTCAAGCTGCAGCCAGGGCAACCGGTGTTGGTGAATGGCGCCAGTGGCGCGGTCGGCATTGCCATCGTGCAATTGCTGAAACACTACGGGGCCCATGTGACCGCTGTGTGTAACGGCGCGAATCTGCAGCGCTTGCGATCTCTGGGCGCAGATGCGGTGATTGATTACGAGCAAGAAGACTTTACCGCCCGTGCACAGACCTTCGATGCAGTTTTCGATGCGGTGGGTAAGAGTAGCTTCGCTAAGTGTAAACCCCTGCTGAATCCAGGCGGCGTTTACCTGCCGTCAGAAATGGGGTGGCTGGCGCAGAACTTTGCGCTGGCATTAGTTACGCCGTGGTTTCGCGGTCGCAAAGTCATTTTCCCGTTCCCTTTGAACACGCAAAGGAGCCTGCGAGTGGTGGCGGAGCTACTCGATGCCGGTAAGTTCGTTGGCGTGATCGATCGAACCTATGAGCTGGAGCAGGTGCAACAGGCGTATCGATACGTTGAGACTGGGCAAAAAACGGGCAACGTGGTGATCAGCCTGGTCGCTGGCTGACAGCGTTAGACGAAGGTTACCGCCGCATCCGTTCGAGGCACGATCTCGCCCAGCTGTAGCGGCTTCTCGCCAAGAGCGCTGAGCTGGGTCAGAGTTTGCTCGGCTGCCGCCGCAGGTACGCAAAGCAGAAAGCCGATCCCACAGTTAAAGGTTCGGAGCATCTCCTCTTCGGCAATGTTGCCCGCCTGCTGCAGCCAGGCGAACACTTCAGGCCACTGCCAGGCATCCTGATTGATTCGGGCACAAAGCTCGTCGTTGCTGAACATTCTTGGAATGTTCTCCCAGAAGCCACCGCCGGTGATGTGCACCATGCCGTGCACTGGGACGGGGCTTGTACCACGCAGCAGACTCAACACGCTTTTGACGTAAATGCGTGTTGGCTGGAGCAGCGCATCGATCATAGCCGCGGACAGTGCGCCGCCTTGTTGCGCAATCACTTTCCGTATCAGGCTGTAGCCGTTGGAGTGCGCGCCGCTGCTGGGTAAGCCGATGAGTTGGTCGCCCGGGGCAATCTGCGTGCCGTCGATGATCTTCTCGCGCTCGACCACGGCAACGCAGAAACCGGCCAGATCATAATCGCCGGCGTTGTAGTGCCCGGGCATCTCCGCCGTTTCGCCCCCGGCCAAGGCGCAACCGGCAAGGCTGCAACCCGCAGCGATGCTCTTGATCACTTGTTCGGCAACGTCAACGTCCAACGCGCCGGTAGCGTAGTAATCCAAAAACAAAAAGGGCTCGGCGCCGGTGACCAGCACGTCGTTCACACACATGGCCACCAGATCCTGACCGATGCCGTCGTGGCGTCCGTGATCGATGGCCAGGCGTAATTTGGTGCCTACGCCATCAGTCCCGGTAACCAGGATGGGTTCGTCGTAGCCTTTCGGGAGGGCAGCCAAGGCGGCAAAGCCACCGAGCCCGGATAGCAGCTCAGGTCTGCGGGTGGCTTTGGCGGCGCTGCTGATGCGCCGTACCAGTTCGTTACCGGCATCGATATTGACGCCAGCATCGCGGTAGGTGGTCTGCTTTTCTGATGACACCAAGCTTGCCTGCTGAGTTCGTAAGGGTCGGCGGAGCGCGAGTCTAGCAGACCCAAACGGCCCTGGGTTTTCCGGTAGACTGGCGCCGGTTTGAGGCCTGGCGAGGCCTTTAGTGATCAGAGTTTGAATGAGTTGAGTGGTGAACATCGGTGATTAGATTCCTGCGCCCGCGCACCTCCAGGCAAGGCTCGTTGGTACTGGTGCTCAGCCTTGCAATGCTCAGTTTCTACGCCGCGGCACCGCTGCGCGCAGAGGTTGTGGACTGGCTTTATCAGGTGGCTGTGCCGGTGGCGGATCAGTCTGCGGCTGCTCGACGCAGCGCTTCTGAGGAGGCACTGCTCGAAGTGCTGACTCGCATTAGTGGCATGAGCCCACTACCAGATTCCACTGCGCTGCGCGGCGCGTTGTCAGCCCCCGACCGTTACTACAGCCAGTTTCGCTATTTAGCGCCTACCGAAACAGAGCCGATGCAGTTGCGTTTCGATTTTGCCCCTGGGGTTGCCATCGAGCTGGCGAAGTCTCTGTCACTGCCGGTTTGGTGGGCGAACCGCCCGCGCCTGGTGCCTTGGGTTGTTTTGCCAGAGGGCGGCGGTCGACTGGCGACCAACGATCCCGAAGACCCGTTTGCTGCCGCGTTCCTCAGTCGTGCGCGCCAGCGCGGCGTGCCGGTTAGCCTGCCGGAACTCAACGAGCTGGGTGAAGCGCCGGTTTCCGCAGCTCGGGTACTGCGCGGTGATCGTAGCGCCTTGGCACTCGCCGGTGCTGCCTACGGTGGCGAGGTGACCGGTGTCGCCCGAGTACAACAGCGTGGTGGGCGCTATCAATCCAGTTGGCGCATCGATTTGGACGACGGCGCACTGCAGTTCAATGCTGCGGCCGCAGACTTGGCGGGCCTTGGCAGCGCTGCGGCCGATCGGCTGGCTGACCGTTTAGCCGCTCGCTTTGCTGCCAGCGGAGGTGCTGGCACCCTAGCGCTGCGCTTGACCGGCGTGCGCACGCCCACTGACTTTGCCGCGCTACTCGACTACCTCAGCAGTCTGGAGTTCGTAGACTCAGTGCAGGTGCTGGCTGTGGATGCAACGGGCATGACGTTGAGCGTCGGCTCCCAGGCTGGCGCCGGTCGCTTCGTCGAACTGCTGGAACTGGACGGTCAGCTCAGAGCCAGTGGTGCCGGTGGCTTAAGCCTTGCCGAACCCGGCACCGTTGCTCTGCAGTATCGAGGTGCAGCTGAGCCGTGAGTTGGCTGCCCAATGCCATCTCCATTCTCCGCATTCTGTTGGTGTTCCCAACGGCGTGGTTACTGTGGCAGCGAGAATACAGCTGGGCATTGCTGCTTATGACCGTTGCCGGCATCAGCGATGGTCTAGACGGCTACCTGGCCCGGCGCTACAACTGGTTCACGCAGTTTGGCGCCATTATCGATCCACTGGCAGACAAGCTGTTGGTAGTGGTGATGTTTGTCGTCTTCGTTCTACAAGACCTGTTTCCGTTGTGGCTGTTGGCCATCATCATCGGCCGCGATCTCATCATCGTGATTGGTGGGGTGACCTATCGCGTGCTGTTTGGGCCTTTCGAGATGGCGCCAAGCTTACTCAGCAAAGCCAATACAGCGGCGCAGATCGTGCTGGTGGTGATGACGTTGGTGGCGCTGTGCAATTTCGGCGATTTGAGCCGGCTGTGCGAGCAGCTCGTACGACCTTACGGACATTGGCTGTTGGCAATCTTGGGCCTGAGCTCTGGCCTGCACTACGTAGCCACCTGGGGCTACCGCGCGCTGGTGCAGATGCGGCAGCGGTCTTAACAGTGCACCCACAGGCGAGCTTTAGATTCGCTGTCAGCGAGCGCTGTCAGTTCGACAACTTCGTGGCGGCGGGCAACGTTGAATTGCTGGCGCGCTTGCAGGCACTGACCGCGGAACCGCGCTTTACCGGAACCTGGTTGTTTTCTCGCAGCGGCCTAGGCAAGTCGCATTTGCTCCAGGCAGCTTGTCAGCATGTGGCGGAGCAGTTGGGTGGCAGCGCGGTCTATTTGCCATTGGCGCAAGTCACAGAGCCTGAGGCACTGCAAGGATTAGACGCTCTGCAGTTGGTGGCGTTGGACGATTTGGATTTGCGGCTTGGCGATGAATCGTTCGAGCGAGCGCTAATGGCGCTGTACAGCGGGTTGCATGGCGCTGAAGGTGCGCTGTTGATCGCAACAGAAAACCCGCCAAGCAAGATTGCCCCAATGTTGCCCGATCTAACCTCGCGCTTGCGGGCACTCGCCAGCTACGAAGTACAAGCCATCGATGATGAAGGCAAAGCGCAGGTGCTACGCAACCGCGCAGTGCTCAGGGGCTTGCCACTGACTGACGAAGCATTGCGATACTGGTTGCGCCGCGGGCCACGCGATCTCAAGCGCTTGCTGGAGGATCTGGATCTACTGATTGATCACGCGCTTGGCGAGCAGTCGCGGATCAGCGTGAACACAGTCAAGCAGGCCCTGGGGCTATGACCCATGTTGTGCTCACCGGTGGTGGCACCGCTGGCCACGTGGTGCCGGCCTTACCCATCGCCGAAACGCTAAAAGATCAAGGCCATCAGCTGACCTGGATCGGCACCCGCAGTGGGCTCGAAGAGCGCTTAGTGAGCGGGGTAGTGGATGATTACCATGGCATCAGCGCCGGCAAACTACGCCGCTACCTGTCTTGGAAGAATGTGCAAGATGCCTTTGCCGTGCTGCTCGGTGTTTTTCAAGCGCTAATTCTGCTGCGCCGCTTGCGTCCGGAAGTGGTGTTTTCCAAAGGTGGGTTTGTGAGTTTCCCTGTGGTTTTCGCTGCCTGGGTTTGGCGCATCCCCGTAGTTGCCCACGAATCCGATCGCAGTCCGGGGCTCGCGAATCGGCTGGCGTACCCATTTATTCGCCAGCTCTGCACGAACTTTCCTGAAAGCCAGACGGGCTTCAAGGGCCCTGAGCAGTACACGGGCACGCCGATACGCGCAGCGTTGTTGGCCGGTGATGCGCAGCGCGGTCGCCAGTTCCTGTTCAATGGCGCCAGCGAATCGACAAAACCCGTGCTTTTGATCACCGGCGGTAGTCTTGGCGCCGATCGGCTGAATGCGGTGGTAATCGAGGCCCTGCCGCAGCTGTGCGCCGAGTACCGGGTCGTGCACTTATGCGGGCCAGGGAAAATGCCACCGCTGCAACCCCTGCCTTCCGATTATCGACCTTTCGAGTATCTGCATGAACAATGGGGCGATGTGCTGGCGGCCGCTGACCTGGTGGTCTCTCGAGCTGGTGCAAACACGCTGTTCGAGCTGCTGGCGTTGGCTAAACCCAATTTGCTGGTGCCGTTGACCCTCGCGGCTAGTCGCGGCGATCAAATCGAAAATGCCCAGTACGCTAAGGCCGCCGGCTACAGTCAGGTGCTGCCAGAAGAGGCGCTGAGTCCGGAGTCGTTGCTTGCTGCCCTGGCGGATCTAACGGCAGCACTGCCAGACATCAAACAGCGGCTGGCGGGATTCGAACGCCCCGATGCCACCGCAAAGATCTGCGCAATGCTGCTAGAATGCGCGGCCGTTTGATCTGACCCCAAGCCATGCACACCGTTAAGACCCTGAATCAGATAGCGCTCAAAGGATTGCAGCGCTTCCCGTTGGATCGTTATGAGCTCAGTGGTGAATTCGCCGATCCCGAAGCCATAATCCTGCGTAGCCACAAACTTAGCGAAGCCGACCTAACGCCAAATCTGCGCGCCATCGCTCGGGCTGGCGCGGGGGTCAACAACGTACCGGTGGCCGCCTGCTCGGAGCGCGGCGTGGTGGTGTTCAACACCCCGGGCGCGAACGCCAACTCAGTAAAAGAACTGGTGCTGGCTGCGCTGTTGTTAACCGGACGCGATCTGGTTGGAGGTATCAACTATGTTCGCTCGCTACAGGAAGTTGCTGACGAGGCGGAGCTCAACCGCTTGGTGGAAGCAGAGAAAAAGCGCTTTAAGGGCTCAGAGTTGCACGGCAAAGCTTTGGGTGTGGTGGGTCTGGGCGCTATCGGTTCTATGGTTGCGCGGGCAGCGCTAGACCTGGGTATGGAGGTGCTCGGCTACGACCCTGCCATTTCCGTCGATGCCGCCTGGCGCTTACCGAGCGAAGTACAGCGCATGGAAAACCTTCCGAGCCTGTTCGCACGCGCGGACTTCGTGACCCTGCACGTACCCTTGTTGGCGGAGACTGAGGGTTTGGTGAACGAAGAGAGCCTGCGTTCATTCAAACCCGGCAGCGTGCTACTGAACTTTGCCCGACAGCCCATAGTCGATACTTCGGCTTTAGCCACCGCGCTGAGCGATGGCACTTTGCGGCGTTACGTTGCCGACTTCCCCGTACCTGGTCTGGTGGATCACGCCAATGTGTTGCTGACGCCGCACCTCGGCGCGAGCACCGAAGAAGCAGAAGAGAACTGCGCGGTGATGGCAGCCGATCAACTGCGTGCATTCTTGGAAACCGGCAACATTCGCAATTCGGTGAATTTTCCGGCGGTGACGCTGGAGCCCTCCGATGGCTATCGGCTGGCCGTGATCAATCGCAACGTTCCCGGCATGCTGGGACACATCACTTCTGCGCTGGCAAATCACAGCATCAACGTGCTGGACATGTTGAATAAGAGCCGAGATGAGATTGCTTACAACCTGATCGACATGGCTGAGGCGCCGAGCCCCGAGCTGATCGAGGAGATCTGCAGCATCGACAGCGTGGTCAACGTTCGAACCTTCGACTGAGGTGCTTTAGTTCGAAGCGCCGAAGCGATAACCACGTCTGGCCTGACGCTGACGAAACCGGGCCGGCGCCAATGCTTGCTCCAACTCTCGCGTTACCGGTGGCGCGCTGCCCCTGAGTTGACTGCTGAGTAGCGCTGCACACAGGTGGCTGCTGGTCATGCCAAGTGAACCGTGTCCAACGCTCACCAGTCGATTACCGATGCGCTGCTGCGCTGAGTCGAGCAAAGCGCCGGCTACCGGTATCCGATCGGAACTGGTCACCCGAACGGCTCGAACCCGACCGAGCCAGCGCAGCGGCTGCTGAACTTTTGCAAGATTGTGTGCGGTTGCGTGCTGTGGAGACCAAGGCTGGTATTCGTAGTTGCCACCGAGCAGCATCTGGGACGAATTTTGCACCGTTGTCGGTACGACGTAGCCAGCGCCAACCAGCGGCGTGGTGGGTGTTGTTGCGGCGACGATCTCCAGTTGTCCGCCAAGTTGTGACAGCTCGAGAAACCGCGCTGCTGCGATGCTGAAAATGCCGGTGCCATTGGCGTAGATGCGAATCCCTTCCCAAGCGCGTTCGTCGGCTAGCGGCTGCTGCCAGCGCACGTCGATGTTCGAGTGATTAAGCAGCCAGCGGATGAGCACCTCTGGTGCCAAAGCGCCGCTGTCGGCAAACCAAAGCCCCGGCCCTTGCACTCCGTTGATCCAATTCGCCGTGTGCTGTTTTGTTTCGCTGGCAGTCAGCGGCTGGCACCAGTCGCCGGTGCTGGTGAATTGCTCGCTGATACGCTCCAGTTTCTGTGCCTGTGCCGGATTGCTTGCACATTGCAGCACGCCACTGGGCTGCCACTGGGGCCAATCCTTTAGCCGCGCGCTGGCATAGAGCTGGCCGTGAATTCGAAGCGCTGCACTAGGGCTGCCATCGCTGAGCAGGCGACTGTGTAGCACTGCCGCAGGTAAGGCGCTTGCACCAACGGGCGCGTGCCCTGCGTCGAACACCTGTATTTGGCAACCCGCTTCCGCCAGTCCCCGGGCTAGGCTAGCGCCGGCAACGCCCGCGCCGACGATCTGTATCGGCATTGACCGGGCCAGCTTGCGAGTCTGGGCGCGGCTGGGGTCGCGACAGAGGCCGCGAGCTTGATGCGCAGGATCCAGGTTGCCTGCCAGTGATTCGCGTTTGTGTGGCCGTTGATCTACTCGGCGCATGGAAAAACCTACGGCAGCCAAGCGGCGACGCACGCGACCTGCAGCGGTGAAGGTGGTGACGCTGGCACCAGCTGCTGACAAGTCTGCCAACTGGGCAAACAGCGCTGCGGTCCATAGCTGCGGGTTGCGGTCGGGAGCGAAGCCATCGAGCCACCAGGCATCGACCGGTAGAGCTAAGCGATCGTGCAGATCGGCGAGCCCAGCCGCCGCATCGCCCCAGTACAACGACAGCATCACGCTACCGTTGCCTAAGCTGCGTTGGTGCCAACCGCTCACCGCTGGCGGGTAGCGTTGTTGCAATAGCGCGTAGGGTGAATGCAGGGCGCTGCGCGTTGAACAAACTTTGGCCCAATCATTCTCAGACAGCGGAAACTGCTCGAAAGCGATGTAGTGCAAACGGGTGCCAGGCGCTCGCTGCCAACGCTCTAGCAACGCAACTAAATTCAGCCCAGTCCCGAAGCCGATTTCCGCCACAGTAAAATCTGCTTGTTGTTGCCAGCGGTTGGGGATCGCTGCGGGCTCGATGAACACGCGGTTGCTTTCTGCGGCGCCATCTTTGGCGTGATAAATGTCATTGAACGCCGTGGCAAAAGGCTGCTGATCCTGCCAGATCAACTCAGCGCTTTGCATAGGTAAACCGCAGGCTAGGTTGCTCACGGGCTCCTTGGGCGTTCCGGGTCGAGAATCCAATGACTCCAAGAACCGGCATAGAGCGCAGGTTCGGCCCAGCCTGCATGGACCAATGCCAAGACGTTGTGTGCGGCGGTCACTCCTGAGCCGCAGTAGCAGATAACTTCTGCCGGGAGTTGCCCGAAGGCTGCGCGCAGCTGTTCCGCCGGCTTAAAGGTGCCGTCGGCGCTCAGGTTTTCCGTAAAGGGGTGACACTTTGCTCCAGGGATGTGGCCGGCGACCGCATCGATGGGTTCTTCGAGCCCGTCAAAGCGGGCCTGTGCTCGGGCGTCCAATAGCGCAACGTCAGTGGCCGTGCCGCGGCTGGCCAGTAGCACTTGTGCAACATCGACGGTCTTGGTTAGTGGCGCGCTGGCTTGGAAATCGCCTGCGGCGCGGGGCTGCGCAGGTCCGGTTTCCAGGAGCGCTTGGCTGGCGCCAACGTAAGCGCTGAGACCGCCATCGACCAGCGCTACCTGGCGATGGCCGAGCCAACGCAAACACCACCAGGCGCGCGCCGCGAAGGCGCCGCCGGCATCGTCATACAGGACCACCTGCGAGTGACTGTGCAACCCTAGTGTTCGCAGCTCGCGGGTCAGGGACTCGCGATCCGGTAGCGGGTGCCGCCCGCCAGCCCCAGGCGCTGCTGCCAGGTGCCGGTCCAAGTCCAGGTGTGCTGCGCCGGGGATGTGTCCGGATTCGAACGCCGCTAGGCCCCAAGCTGGATCGCCGAGCTTGGCACGGCAGTCAAACACGATCAGATTATTTACGGCCAGATCGCCTGCAGAGACTGCAGTGATGCGATCGATGAGCGTGTCAGCGTCAACCAGGGTGGTAAAGTCAGTCAATATTATTGTCTAATTAGCTTCAATTGATGGCATTTGCGCTATTGCGCTTGAGTTTACTGTGTTGGCCCGCACTATAAGAGCGTCAGGGCGGGGCCAGCTGGGTATTGTGGGGTAGATTCCAGATCCACTCACAGCCACTGGCTAGACTGTGACTCAAGAGAGACCAGTGTTGTGGCAATTTGCCCGGCATGTTGTCAGAATCCGCCGCGTTTCCCCCCGCCCACGATTGGAGCAGCGATCGAGTGACTTTTTTAAACTGGCTCAGCAATGGACTTTGGGACCTCTCAGGATGGGGCATCGTTGTTTATACCCTCATCATGACCCACATCACCATCGTCACGGTGACGGTCTATCTACATCGCAGCCAGGCGCATCGCGCCCTCGACCTACATCCTGCGTTGAATCACTTCTTCCGCTTCTGGAACTGGTTGACCACCAGCATGAGCACTGCGCAATGGGTTTCGGTGCATCGCAAGCATCACGCTGCGTGTGAAACCGAAGACGATCCTCACAGTCCGCAAGTTCAGGGCATCGGTGAGATTTTCTGGCGCGGTACCGAAGCCTATCAGGCCGCTGCCACCCCAGAGACGATTGCCAAGTACGGATCCGGTACGCCCAATGACTGGGTTGAAAACAACGTGTACCGCCGCTTCACCTTTCATGGCATCGCACTGTTGGCGCTGATCGACATTGCCTTGTTCGGCGCTATCGGTCTGACGGTGTGGGCAGTGCAGATGCTTTGGATTCCTGTGACGGCGGCCGGAGTCATTAACGGCATCGGTCATTATTGGGGATACCGCAACTACGAGTGTGGTGATGCGGCGCGCAACATTAGCCCTTGGGGCATTCTCATCGGCGGCGAAGAGTTGCACAACAATCACCACACCTATCCCAACTCAGCCAAGCTTTCTCAACGGTCTTGGGAGTTCGACATTGGTTGGTTTTGGATTCGCCTGTTCGAAATCCTGGGCTTAGCCAAGGTCCGGAGCACCGGGCCGGTATCAGAACAGGTACCTGGCAAAGCCGAGTTGGATCGAGACACCGCTTGGGCATTGGCCAATGACCGCTTCCAGGTGATGGCAAAGTACGCCGAGCGAGTAGTCAGCCCACTGGTGCGACACGAAAGTGCCAGTGCCAGCGCCACAGAGAAAGATCGCTATCGACGTGCGCACAAACTACTGTGCCGCGAAGAATCGCTGGTCGATGAAGCCGGCCGCAGTCGCATTGCTGAATTGACTAACGCCAGCCCCAATTTGAAGTTGGTGTATGAAATGCGTCTACGCCTGCAAGGGCTGTGGGCACAGCGGGCAGCTGGTGCTGAAGCACTGCTAACCGGCTTAAAGAGTTGGTGTGCAGATGCTGAGGCGACTGGCAATCAGGCGTTGCAAGAATTTGCTGCGCACCTGAAGTCTTACAGCATGCCTGAGGCTGCCCAGGCCTAAAGTGCGAGCGCTAGAGCGCGTGCTACATGCGCTCGACTGTTGCTATACCTAAGAGGCTCAATCCTTCCTTCAGTGTCGCCGCGGTGCGGCGGCACAGAGCCAGCCTGCTGTCGCGTACTAGGGCATCGGCCTTGAGTATCGGGCAGTGCTCGTAAAACTGTGAGTAGCGACTGGCCAGCTCGTTTAGATAACCGCTGAGGTAGTGGGGGTAACCTTCGCCAACCGCTTGTTCCAGTACTTCCTGGAAGCGCGCTAACGTTAGGGCCAGCTGGCGTTCTTCCGCTTGTTCCAGAGTCACCGGGCCAGTGGCCTGTTGCGGCTGCAGCTGTGCTTTGCGAAACACACTTTGCACACGGGTGTAGGCGTATTGCAGGTATGGAGCCGTGTCGCCTTCGAAGGCGATCATCTGGTCCCAGTCGAAGACGTAGTCGCTGGTGCGGTTCTTGCTCAGATCAGAATACTTAACCG
>JBPCXR010000141.1:0-30007 GCA_051027215.1 Pseudomonadales bacterium
GTTAAGCCCCACCTCATTGCCCATGCTCATCAAAAAAAATCGTACGCCCTCAGCGCCAGCCACCTCCGGCCCGTAGGCATGCCCAGCTTTAATCCAACGCACATCACCAGGTGCAAAGTTGCCCTCGGGGCCGATGCTCATTTCGCCTTCCATGATGATGTAGAGCGTATCGAAAGGGTGCCAGTGGTGGCCGATGTGGAAGTTTGGCTCGAATTTCGTTTCTAGAAATGTGGGGCCGTCAGTCTTTAGCATGCGTACCGGTGTGGTCGGGCGCTCGTGTGGATCGTGGAACAGTTCCCACTCGACCTCCGACGGTCGGTAGTGCTCGACGCCCGATTGACTAGTGTTACCCATAGTCGTTTATCTCCAAATTGCGCCGCCAGTGCAGGCCGCTGGCGAGTTGCGTACCCAACGACTCACTGCGCAAAAAAAAGGCGCCAATCCAAACGGTTCGGCGCCCATCGTCTTAGTTGCATCTAGGTCGGATGCAAAGCTAGAAGCGAACGGTCGCCTGCAGTGCGATCGACCGCGGTCGGTTTGCCGACGTACGTTGATCGCCCCGGACTCCACCTACGGGCTGACCCGGAGGTGAACCCGAAGACGGCGAGTCGATGGAGTTCAGCATCAGGAACTTGTCCGTGAGGTTTTTGCCGATGATCGCAACCTGCCATCTTTCATCGATGCTGCCTAAGCGGATCGCGGCATTCACGAGCTCGCTTGAATCCTGCCAGTCATCAGGGTGGTCGAACGCGTTGGATTGGTACTCGGAGCGAAACTGGGTGTTCACGGAAAAACCGAACATCAGGCCATCGCCAATCTGCCGATCGTAATTAGCGCCGAGTACGAAGGTCCATTCGGGTGCCAGGTTGCGCGTGGCACCCGCCAACTGCTGTTTCGGTACTTCGCCAGGATTGAATATCGTACAACCTTCGTTCTGTCCTTGACCGGACCAGCAAGGCGCGACGAAGTCATCATACTTAGCATCGTTGTAGCCGACCGAGCCGCGGAGGGTCAGCCCTTCGATAGGCGCTGCCCAACGAAACTGGGCCTCGGCGCCCGTAGTGGACGCGGAACCCGCATTTTCGGTGATCAGCGCAAAGACGTCCGAGTTGAAGAAGTCGATCTGCAAATCGTCGAACTCGTAGTCGTAGACCTCAAACTCGACCTGGACGGTGTTGTCGAACAGGGATGCTTTGATGCCGGCCTCGAAGCCTTTGACTTTCTCGTTGTCGAACAGGAAGTCCCTGGAGGTGCCCGAGATGATGCCCAGAATACCACTGATCGAAAAACCGCCAGCCTTAAAGGCTTCCTTGTAGGCGGCGTAAGCAGTGACGTTATCGTTGACCGCCCAGGTCAAGGTGAATTCTGGCGATAAATCTTCCCAATTCTGGCGTTCGTTGAGCCGCCCTTCGGCAAATAGGGTTGTGAAAACTGGGTTCACATAGTTCTGTTCGAAAAAGGACGTCTTATTCTCGTGGTGATAGCGTGCGCCGCCGGTTAGTTCTATATCGTCACGTATGTTCCAGATTCCTTGAGCAAAAAACGAGTAGGTTGAGCCATCTGTTGCGCTGACTTTTTGATAGGCGGTGTAGACGTCTTCCGGATCGAGCGCAGCTGGGTTGTAGGCACCGGCAAAGATCACGTCCTGGTCGAAATTCATTTCCGTCGACTGCAGAAACGCACCGATCATGAAGTTGAACGGGCCGTCGAGAGCAGTCAACGCGCGAAGTTCTCCGGATATGGCGTCGTAGTCATGCTCCTCTGCGGCATAGACGTTGGGGCTGTCGGATGTGTCGAAGTCACCACCCCAGCGATTTCGCAGATGTTGAAAATTGACGAGGCTGGTGATGGTGACGTTTTCAGATTCGTATTCCGCATCAAGGGTGATCGCGTAGGAATCGTATTTGTCGAACAAGTCGCCATCTGCCACATTCGCGAGCGGATTGGAGTCTGCCAAAACGGTGGGAAACGGGTTTTCTTGAGTCTTCCAGTTTTTGTTGCAGGGGGTATCTGGCTGTAGTTGCGAGAAGCCGGGCGCAGCACCATTGCCACCGTTACAAATAACCAGTTCGTTAGCACCGGATGTGGATGCCGACTCGTATTCGTTGTAATGCGCCTTTAACTTCATCGTGAGGTCCTCATTCGGCTCCCACATGAGTGTTAAGCGCGCCAACAGATCTTTACCCGCTGGCCAGCTATCATCGCTGGGTGCAGGAACATCGAGTACTGGGCCACCGATAAGCGGGTAGGTGCCGGGGCGGGCTTCGTTATCGATCCAGCCTGAGTCCATCTCGGCATAGCGAGCCGCGAGCCGAATCCCGAGCTGATCGTTAATCGGGGTAGAGGCAATCCCTTCCACGTAATACTGTTCAGCATCGAACTCGTAGCCAACGGTCGTTACAAACTCTCTTTCCTGACCGGGATTGTTGGTGCGGATGTTCAGCGCGCCGGCCGTTGCGTTCTTGCCGAAGAACAAGGCCTGCGGGCCTTTGAGAATCTCGATTTGTGAAGCGTCGAACATGCCTTCGTTAATGATCCTACCCTGGCCGTAATAGGCACCATCGACGATAGCGGCAACTGATTGCTCGACACCGATACTGGTCGTCTCCGGGCCTATGCCGCGAATATTTACCGAGGCCCCGTTTCCTGCCGAGCTACGGTAGATGGTGACCTGTGGCGTAAGTTCGGCCACGTCTTCCAGTTTTTTTAGGTTATATCGTGTCATCTGCTCGCCTGAGACCGCCGTTACCGCAACAGGAATGTTGCGCACGCTTTCTTCACGCTTGCGAGCCGTTACGACAATTTCTTCGAGCTCAGCTGCGGTAGCAGCTGCAATGTCTATGACGACAATTGACACTGCGAAGGCGGACAGTACGAATGCTCTGCAGCATGATCTGCTAAACGCCGCTTGGCGTTCTTTTTGGTCTCCTGACACTGGTCTTCTCCCCTTGTTTTGAATCGACCCCATGACCTCCTCAGGGTCCTACACCGCTTATTAACCAACCCTACGGTCGGCCAATACTATATGCATTATTTTGAATTTTCATTAGCTATGGACCCAAGAGTTTCTGCTAAGCAAACGCCAATGCTGCCTATGACCCACCCTGGACGCTCTCGGTTGGACATAGAATCTTTAACAAGACTCTCGAGCCCGCAGAGCCGGGTAGGGTTCATCGCAGATCCGTTGTCTACCAACCGCCTTGCGTGGTTTCGGTAACTATGCGAATGTAATGGCCCAACCGTGCGGATGGTTTATTCGCCGGATACTGAAAGACGCACACAGGAGTGCGTGTCCCATGCGAACTCTACAATTCTCAGGTGGGCCTAGGATTGGCGTAGAGGGCGACAACGCGTCGATTTTTTATGCTTCGCATTGGCTCGAAAAAATCGGTTTGGCTACTGCTCCACTGGCCGAAATTGAGCAGCCGAGTGTTGTTCTGGTCGCGGGTGATGCGAGTCGGGTAGCTGCCAGTCCAACAGCAAAGGCCTCGACAGAGGGTCTGAGCCGTATTGTGCTGTGGGACTTTCAAACGGCAATGACGGGAACCGGCCTGCATGCAGCGGCAGCCTCCGGGGTGTCTTGGGTGCTCGGGCGCGAGGACGGATTGCCGTTGGCCATGCCGGTCGATGTGCCGGAAAAGTGGTGTGGGCTGGTCGGCGCGAACTTTGCTGTTAGCGTGCTACTCGAAGCTAACCTAAATCAAACGGTGGCAACCCGAAGCGTCGACATTTCAGCCGCAGACACCCTGCGCTCGTTTGCTGATCAAAATTCCGGCAATGAAACTGAGATGGATGCCGATTGGCAGCGTAACGGCCGCACCGCAGTAGGTCATGGTGGGATCTATCCCCAAGGCTACTACCCGTGTCGCGACGGGCATGTGGGTTTGATTGGTCGCTCTCGCAAAGACTGGGCGGCGATCCGTGACGTTGTCGGCCGGCCAGCCTGGACAGACGAAGAACGCTTCGGCGATCCGTTCAAGCTTGCGGACGACAGTGCGGAAGTCGATGTCCTTCTAACAGCAGCACTTTCGCAGTTTGACCGCGACGATTTATTGGCGCGAGCGGTTGAATACGGTGCACCACTTGCCCCTGTGTACGTACAAGACGAACTGGTCGCGCGCGAAGTCGTGCGAAGGGAATTCTTTTCTGCTGACGGGTCGGCCAACCTGCCGTTCGAAATCGTTCCGCGGTCGAGTCAAGCGCGATGACAACAGATTTACACCCCTAGAAGAGCAATGGAGTAGCAACGATTATGAAATTCGGCATCATCGAGTTGTCCCAGCCGGACAAAAAAGTCGAATCGTATCCCTACCGGGAAGTTCACGATCGGGTCACGAAAGAAATCATCGAGGCTGATAAGGCGGGTTACGACTACGTTTGGATTGCCGAGCACCATGCCAGTACTGGCTATGGCATATTGCCGGATCCGTTAACCTACATCGCTTACTTAGCGAGCCAAACCGAGCGAATTACTCTGTGCAGTGGGGTAATGGTTGTGCCGTTGCACAACGTCGTTCGCCTGGTCGAAAACATCTCGTTTGTAGACATACTCACCAATGGGCGAATGGCCGTCGGTCTTGGCTCAGGTTACCGAGAGCATGAATTCGAAGCTCTCGGTGCAGACTTTGAGCATCGTCGCGCGTATCAAGCGGAAGCGCTCGAAGTGATGATGAGCCTGTTTCACAAAAAACATGTGCAGCATAAGGGAGTACATCTACCCGACATTAACATTGAGGGTGAGTACGAAGTCTTACCACACCCGATACAAGAGCCGCATCCACCGATGTACATGGGCGCCGCATCGGAAGAATCCATCGGCCTATGTGCACGCTACGGGCTTGGTCTGTTGATGTCGACACTTACGCCGATTCAACAGTTGGCCCCCAAGTCTAAGTACTACCTTGAGCGGTGTGAGGCGACCGAAGCTCCGTACAACGCCAATCCGGGTCACGGGTCGGTCGGCATTGGCCGCATGGTTTACGTAGCAGAAACAGACGCTCAAGCGAAAGAGGAGGCTGGTGAAGCGGTGGTGCATCATGTTCATTCATTTACTAGCGGTTCGACCTCTGGGTATCTAGGAACGATCTCGAAACAAAACCAGGATAAGTATCAGGCGGCCAGCTACGAGGATCTGTGTGAAGACACGATCATTTATGGATCACCGAAAACTGTTATCGAAAAGATTAAATATATGGAAGAAGTGACCGGCGCCACATCATTAATCTTGCACTTTCCACCTGAAAACACCCGTGAGCAGAATAAGCGGGTATTGCGTCTATTTGCGGAGCAAGTCATACCCAGGTTCAAGTAGTGGGCGAGAAAAGTTCTCGTTGGGGGGTCATCGATGAGGCATCGATCGCTGAGGCTCGTGCGCTCATTGGCGTGCCGTTGCGTCGCGATCGCATGCGCTGGAATCAGGTCGCGACTGCAGATGCCATTCGTCAATTCTGTGAGGGGGTGGGTGACGATAATCCTTTGTGGTGTGATGCCACCTACGCTGCCAGCAGCCGTTGGGGTGAACAGCTAGCGACACCCGCCTTTCTCTACAGTGTCGATGCAACCATAGTGGCGCCAAAATTACCCGGCGTGCAGTGGATCTACGCCGGTACACGCTGGCGTTGGTATGATGTCGTGAGAGTTGACGATGAGTTTGATGTCAGTGCCGCGCTGACTGACGTGCAAGAGAAGCAGGGTAGACGTTTCGGCTTGTGGGTACTGCAAACGGGTGAAATTGAATTTCGCCGTAGTGACGGTGGCTTGCTGTGCGTTGCCCAAGGGCGGGTCGCACGTACTCCACGCCGAAAAGCCTCGGCGCAACAAGAATCTGCGCCTAAGAAAGCAACAAAGGTCGTAGCAGAGTCAAACGTCGAACAAGGGCCCGCTTCCCCGGTTGATTTAGCCTCCGGTAGACCGCTCGGTTATAAACGCCAAGGTGCGAAGCCGCGTCTCTGGGAGAGCGTGCAGGTCGGTGATCAGCTGGCGACAGTTGCCATAACACTCACGCTTGATCAAATTTTCGCGTGGTATACCGGTGCTCAGGGCGCGCTGCACTACGGTGGCGCTCACGCCGACGGTGTCCGATATCGGCGCCGTCATGATGATTATGAAATAAACGCCAAGACGGGGGCCAAAGACTCCGCTGCCCGTGGGCACTTTTCCTCGAAAGAAGGCAAAGACGTCGGCATGGGCGGGACTTATGACGTTGGCTTGCAGCGCATAGCCTGGGTCATCGCGTATATTACTGATTGGATGGGCGATGATGCTCACCTTGCCGAGGCCGACATAGACGTGGTTGCTCCAAACTTGATTGGCGATACAACCCTCATCAATGCTGAGGTCACTGCCCGCTGGCTTGACGAACACCCGTTTATCGAACTATCCATCATTGGGCGTAATCAAGCAGATCGGGTCACGACAAAAGGCCGAGCGTTAGTGGTGCTGCCGTCTTCGCAACACGGCGAGGTAAGCGTTCCATTGTTTAATGGTCGCCGCGAGCGTTGGACTACGCCGCCAGAGAGTCAGGGCTGAGGTTTTGCACATGCGCTTAAACGGTAGAACGCTCGAGCACACGAACATGCGGGATGTGTTTTTGGCGAGGCGCTCGCTTGGTTCGAAGCCACTGCTCGTCTGTGATGGTGAAACGCTGACCTACGCGCGTGCCGATGAAGAATCGAACCGCATCGCGAGCTCGATGCAAGGCTACGGCATTGGCAAAGGCGACGTGGTTGCAACCTTCATGTACAACTCCGTCGATCACGCCGCTATCTGGCTGGCCTGCATTAAGCTCGGCGCCGTATTTGCCTCGCTGAACGTATCGCTTGCAGCGAGCGAGCTTGCCTACAGTTTAACGGACACAGGCGCTAAGCTAATTGTCGTAGATCAAGATCTGGTCGATGTCTACCGGCAAGCCCGGGGGGACGTCGACCCGCAACCCACAGAGATTTTGTGGCATGGTCCCGAGGATGCCGAGGACTTCATTAGATATGAGTCCTTGCTTGGCGGTGAAAATACCTTGCCGGAGGTTGCGCTCGCGCCTAACGATCCGATGTCAATCATTTACACCGGTGGTAGCACGAGCATGCCGAAAGGAGTGTTGGCACCACACATGCATTATATCGCTGCTGCAGAACGCTATAAAGAAATCACGCAATCGCGGTCTGATGATGTGCACTTCGCCAACTCGCACTTCTTCCACGTCGGCGGTCAGCAGTTTGGGCTGATGGGTCCGCTGTACTGCGGTACCACGGGAGTGATGACTCGCTGGTTTAGTGTGTCGAACTATTGGCGTATTGCGCGAGAGACTGGGGCAACGATTATCGATCCTATCGGCACGATGATCTCTGCTTTACTCACTTTGGAACCGTCGCCAGAAGACCGCAACCACAAGGTTCGGGTAGGCATTGGAATCGCATCGGGGCAGGTTCGCTCTGCCTTTCGCGATGCGTTCGAAGAGCGTTTCGGCGTACCGTTGCTCGAGGTTTATGCAATGACAGAAGTGGGAGTGTTGTTATGCAGCGAGCGTCTTGACGACAAAACCGCCAATTCCTGTGGCAAAACCCATGGTTGGGCCGACATCTGTATTGTTGACGAGCACGATACTCCCGTCGCTACCGGCGAACAGGGTCAAATTCTGCTGCGACCAACAGCACCCAATTGCTTTATGTTGGAGTACATCAACAAACCGAGAGAAACGATCGCCGCCTGGCGCAACCTCTGGTACCACACCGGCGATAACGGCTACCTCGACAACGATGGCTATCTTCATTTCATCGGTCGGCAAGCGCATTGGGTGCGGGTGCGGGGCGAGAACGTTTCAGCGTTCGAAGTGGAGAAGGTGCTCACCGAGCATGAGGCGGTGGAGGATTGTGCCATTGTTGGCGTGCCTGCCGAGCTTGGTGAAGAAGACGTGAAGGCCTATGTGTTGCTGGCCCAAGGCGCTAGCGTTGCACCGGAGGCGCTAGTCGAGTTCAGCTCGTCACGTCTAGCGTATTTTAAAGTCCCGCGCTATGTAGAGTTCGTTCACGAGTTCCCACGCACCATCACCAAGCACGAGATCGAACGTCATGAGCTGCGAGCCCGTGGTATAGGTAATGCTTGGGATCGGGATGCGACACGTTAATGGCTAGTTGTTGCCCAATGATTCGGTCTTGCTGTGGCACGTAAAACCGACCCCAAAAACATGGAGCGTGTGCTAGACGCAGCGGCGGAGCTGTTTCTTGAAGTTGGCTACGACGCCGCCTCGATGCAACAACTGGCCGAACGGTTAGGATTGCACAAATCGAGTTTGTACCACTACGTGGACGGCAAGGAAGACTTGCTTGAACATCTTACCGATGCTGCACAGACCACCGCCGAGCACGATCTCGATACCGCTGAACAAGATTTGGAGAATGGCTATCTCACAGCGGTTAGGTTGGCCATAGAGCAGACATTGCACGATCGCGGTCGAGTAAGCCTTGTTTTGCGTCAACCGCCGGGCACTGCTACCGGTGACGGGGTTATGGCGCGGCGAAGAGCTTACGATCAACGCTTGGCCCGCCTAATCGAGCGAGACCAAGCAGCCGGAGTGGTGCGCAGCGACATTCACCCAGTCTTGCTCGCACGCCTCACGCTCGGTTTGGTGGCCTGGGTAGTAGAATGGTACGACCCAGAACTTTCGCGATTTAGGGCAGATGAGATTAGCGAGGCGGCTTTAGCGGTAGTGGCGCAGGGTGTTATTCAGTCTCGGCCTAGTCGGAAGAAGCGTCACTGACAACGCCGATTCCTTGGGCAGAAGCCAGTTCGCGTAGATCAACTTTAGAAACCTTGTTTGAGCCCGTGAGCGGAAAGCTTTCGACGATCTCGATGTAGCGCGGAACCTTAAAGTTCGCCATCTGTTCGCGGCACCAGGCGATCATATCGCTTGATTCTACCTGGCTCCTACCACCACCGGGCTGTTGCGCGGCAATGATAAAAGCGCAGGCCACTTCGCCTAGACGTGGGTCGGGCACGCCGATGACTGCGACGTTTTCAATGGCTGGGTGCTGACGCATCGTTTCCTCGACCTCCGCCGGGTAGACGTTAAAGCCGCCAACGATGATCATGTCGCCGATTCGACCGAGAATTCGAAAGTAACCCCGGTTGTCGCAAACACCGCGATCGCCGGTGTGTAGCCAGCCCTCGGCATCAATTGTCGCGGCATTGGCATCAGGATTATCTAGATACCCGCTCATGACTGCGTAACCGCGTACCACAATCTCACCAGGCTCCTCAGCAGGCACAGGTTGGTTCTCGCTATCCACGATTCGTACTTCGAAGCCGTCGCAAGGCACGCCAATGGTTGCGGCCACGGTTTCGGGGTCTGCGTCTGCTGGAGTATAGGTGGCGGTCCCACATTCAGTCATGCCGTAGGCTTGAATCACGCGTTCGAACGTCAACTCTCTTAGCATGCGATGGATCAGTTCGACTGGTACGTCGGCCGCGCCCGTTAGCGACAAGCGTAGAGAGGTCACATCGAATTCTTCGCGGCGCGGATGCTCGAGTATGGAGTGAAAGATCGTTGGCGGTCCGGGAAAGTAGGTGATTTGCTCTGATTCGATTAAGCGCAGCGCCGTTTCGACATCGAAGGTTGGCAGTGGGTAAACGGTTGCGCCGACGAGTAATGCGGGTAACCACCCACCGGTGTAGCCGAATACGTGAAAAAACGGGTTAACGATAAGGTAACGGTCGCTCTCGATGTTGCCGTTTTCGGCAACGGTATTTAGTGTTTGGCGAACGCTTGGTCCGTGCCGATGAGGAACAGCTTTGGGGCGTCCACTGCTGCCGGAGGTGAACATGATGTCGCAGACGTCTTCTGCTCCGATCGCGTCGAGCCTGGCGCGCCACTGAGTGTTCGCTATAGAGCGACCCGCAGCCAAAAAGCTGGCCCAAGACGTGGTCTCCTGGTCTTCAGCCAACAGGTCCACAATCTGGATGTCTGGCCTACCGTTCTTGTCTGCGAGCTCGATCGCGGCCTTGCCGTCCAGACCCATAAAGCCGTTGGCGACGAACAATAACTTCGCTTGGGTAAAACTTAAGGGGTAGGCGGCTTCAGCCGGTTTATAGCGGGTGTTGATGGGAACGAAAGCGGCGCCGACGGCTTGTACTGCCAGCGCAGCAACAATCCAGTGGGCTGAGTTCGGTGCCCACAGGGCCACCCGATCGCCGGGTTCGATGCCGGCTGCAAGCAGCCCGCACGCCGCTTCGCCGATCTGTTCGCTGAGCGCGGCATAGGTGATGCGACTATCGCCGTCGACGATCGCCGTATGTGCTGGGATCTGTGATGCACGTTCGAACACTGCAGCGGGTACACAATGATGGGAGTCAATTGCCACTAGCTACAGCTCGCTGGTAACACCAGCGTCGCGCAACGCCGCGATGTCCACCTCTGAATAGCCAAGCACTTCACGGAGTATTGTGTCTGTATGCTCGCCGATGCGCGGTGCTGGTTGGCGAATTGGCGGTCTTTCTCCATCAATACGCCAGGGCGTTGCAATCAACGCGTGGACGCCTGATACGGGGTGGTCCATTGATTGGCGAACTTCGGTTAGTTGGAAAGTCTCAGAACGCTCCGTGCTACCGAGAGGCTCTACCCGGGTAGCGATTCCGCCATTGCGATGCACGGTGGTCAACAAGATTTCGGTGTCTGTTTGTTGTGCCCAATCGGTGAAAGCATCAGGCACCAATTCAGCGCTTGCCGGAGCTTCAACAGCTACGTAGTCACCTTGGGCGGTTGCGAAAATCCCCTTAATGGCTGCGGTTTCGCTCGACTCTCGGGCTGGGGTGTTCACCAGGCTGGCTACAGCCTCTACTTGGGAGCATTCGTACGTCGCTCCAGCGCTATTTTCGCGCGCGTGCAACGTACCAGCGAGCGCGGCCAGCAGTCCAAAGAGCGCCGCGTTCGGATCGCTCATGACGAAGGTTGGGGAGCCGACAAAATCTCCTGACTCATCGGTAATCAGGTTTTCGAAGCCGCCCAACGCCGACAGCATCAAGCCGTAGGAGCGCAACGATTCAATGGAGCTACCGCGACCGGTTGCGCTTAGTGAGATCACCACAAGCTGTTCGTTAAGCTTGTTTAGCTCGCCGGCGGTAAGTCCCAGCCGATCCAGTGTGCCCACCGTGAAATTCTCCAACAGAATGTCGGATTCAGCGATGAGATCCTTGACCACCTGCAGCCCTTCGCTGCGTTTTAGGTCAGCCGCAAGCCCTCGCTTGTTGCGGTTTAAGCTTTGAAAAGCGTAAGAGGATTCCCGTCGTATCGACTCTGGCATTTGCCCGCGCAGTCGCTCGACACCTCGCATGCGGTATAGGTCATAGCGTTTGTACCACTCTACCTTAATCACGTCTGCGCCCAGGTCGGCCAGGTGTTGACCGATCATCGGGCCGGACCAGACCCAGCAAAATTCGATCACTCGCAGGCCACGTAGCGGCAGATTGTCGGTCATAACAAGGTCTCCGGATTTAGTCTTGTGCGAGTCACCCGATCATGCGGTGACTGGTAACTGCACCGGACCATGTTCGGCAGAAGGCTGTAACACCTTCGCCACCCCGCTCGCGATCAGTGCGCCGTTTTTGTCGACGGCCGACAAGTCGACCCTGGCTGTTGGACCTGCAGGCTCTATTGCGATGCCGGACACACGTCCATGAAGGTAAGTTGTTGAACCCAGCGGTGGTAGATCGTGCACTTCCACCTGCAGACGATGAAGGAAGGCATCATCGCCCATCCAGTCGGTCACGAGCTGGCTCATCCAGGTCACCAGTTGCGGTCCAGTAGCACATTGCTCATGCAAGCCGCCTTCGCTGTGTTCTGCATCCGCAGTGACAACTCCTGTAGTTGCCGCGCACCATGCGACGACATCCATAATGCTCAGGGGTCCTTTTATGAGCGGTCCTAGCTCCTCCCCTGGCGGCGTAGCTTCCCACTGGCGTTGGTTACCGCCACGTCGCTCGCTCGCCAAGACAAGGCGTTCGATCTCGTTGAGCTCGTCACCGCTATAGCGCAACTCTGGTCGCGCTTCGATGCTTGGTGCGGTTTCCAAGGCGCGAGTGCAGCAGGTGACGGCAGTCGCGAGGCGCTGGCCATCTGGGGTGCGAAATACGATTCGTCCGCGCTGATCGATGCCGCCCTCGGTCGTGCGCTCCTCGATGAATTCGCATTCTGCCTCAATTGGAGTTGTGGCTGGCAAGATGTCATGAAAGGTCCAATCTACCGAGTGGTATAAGCGCCGACGATCGGGGTAGCCGCGCGCGATCGTTGTCTCGTGCACTGCATAGTAGAAGCATGGTGGCGCGACCAATCCACCCCAATGGGACGCGCGCCCATAGTTAACATCGCGCCAAAGCGGATTGTCATCGCCGATTCCCCAGGCAAAATGTTGGATAGCATCTGGGGTGGCGCAAGTTACCCAAGGCTTCCGATTGCGCGCAAGCTGTTGCTCTGCTTGCGAGGCGCTCACACTGTGTCAAAACGGTGGGTAATCTCGTCGGTGGCGAGAGTGCTGCCGTCATTGTTTTTCCCCAGAGGGATGCCTGGCCATTCACCAGTGGCGAAGATGACAAGCACGCTAGCGCCATCGGGTCCGGCAACCAAGGGACCGTAACCGCGATTAGCCAAGCCAATCCGAATGTCGCCTGGGTATAACCACTTGTTGCCCACTTTTTGCGAACCTTCGAGGATGATCTCGGAGTAATCACAGGCGTGGGTGTGGACTTCGATGGTGCAACCAGGGGGGAACCACATCTTGAATACCGTCGGGGCTTCCGGGTTGTCTGGCAAACCGATTTTGTACATGGAGGCGACGGCGCTGGTCGGTAACGTCATGCCGCCGATCTGATCCCAGGAGGTAATTATGTGACCCCGTTTGTCCAGCGTCGCCTTGATTTCTTCTGGGGTTACCGTGGGCTGCTCGCCTGCCGGATGGCTCGACTTCGCATCGGCTTTCGATGTGCCTGCCGGTGTCTTCTCATCTCTCGTTTCTGTTGATGATGCCACGCGATTGCTCCGTTGAAGCGTGTAGGCAACGATAGTATAACAAACCGATTGGTTGGTTAAGTTGAGCGCTGAACGAGTCAATGGCTGGCCGAATACTATCTAGTAGCATGCCCTTGGACGAGTCGACCTCAAGAATGAGTGTAGTGCGACGTCTTGCCGTTACTCTTGCTAAGAAAATCGTGCCTTCCTAGCGCAGGGTCTGCAGCTCGATCTAGATTTTAACCGCGCGAATGAGCACTCGATCCGTTTTTCGGTAAATCTCATCTGCGAAAACGTTCAGGGAATGATCGTCGTTAGGGTTGGCGAGTAGCGGCGATTGTTCTTCGATACGAAACCCGGCTTTTTCGAGCTGGTTTCTCAGCTCGTCAACCGTTATGCGATGTAGCTTGCGATTGTCATTGCCCGCGATGCCAATGTGATCGCTCACCGCAAGAATCCCCATGGGTTTAAGGGCGAGGTGCACGCCTTGTAATATCTCCTGCACATAGTCTTCGCCACGACTGTGGTAATGGTCGTGCAGATTGAACCCCCAATGTACGAGATCGAGATCCGACAACTCAAGGTCGTTGAGTTCATGATGCCACCATTGGATATTGCTGCGCCTCGAACCGTCTGGTCCGATGCGTTTTTGCAACGTTCTTTCGTAGAAGCCGTTTTGCAGGCGCAGAACTTGATCATCGATCTGGGCATAAACTCGGCCTTGTGGTCCTACCGCGGCTGCCATGATCTCGGTGGTGTAGCCCGCAGCAGCTCCTAGATCCAAGACCGTCATGCCTGTTGCAACTCCGAAAAAACGCATGTATTCCACGGGTTGGCGCGAAGCATCGAAGGGTTTGTCCCACTCGATTCTGTCTGCCTGGACCAACGCATTGCGTATGCGCTCGAGGGCCGCTTCATCGACGACAGGTTTAGGGGCACAGGCAGCGCTGGTGACTGCTAGCAGCAGGGTAAATAGTGCTCGAATCAATATGGGCCTCCGGTGACAGGAGCTAGCATCATGAGGTTTGGCTGGCTATGCCCCACGGTTCCTATATTACGCTCATTCCGCTAAGTTTCATCGCATGCAAACCCTTTTGCCTGCATACGACGGCGATGGACCGTTTCTGTTCGTTAGCTACGCGCATGTCGATGCAGACATCGTTATGCCCGAAATGCATTGGCTGCAGGATCGCGGTTTTGCTATCTGGTACGACGAAGGCATACGTGTCGGCACGATCTGGCGGCAGGCGCTGGCCGATGCAATTACGGGTTCTCGCGGGCTCATCTTTTTTGCAACCAAACAGTCAGTCGTCTCGAGAAACTGTGTGCGTGAAGTGAATTTTGCGTTGGACGAAGGCAAGCCGGTGTTCGTGGTTCAGCTAGACGATACTAAACTCCCAGATGCCTTGCGTCTGTCGCTGAGTGATCGTCAGGCTCTAATTCGCTCGAATTTTGATGAGGCGAGCTATCGCGAGCGCTTAGCATCCGCCCTGCGGGAAGGCACAGATTTTAAAGCATCCACCGATGCTCGAGGCATACGACCTGGCCGTTCATGGCGCAATAGGGTAGTCGCGGTTGTTCTCGCAGTCCTTGCTGTTGTGGGAACAGCAATAATGTTCACTTCGCGGTCGATTCCCAGCTTATCTAATCCCGTGCAGATCACCAGTGCGATTGGTGTAGAGGAATATCCCAGCTGGTCGCCAAGCGGGCAAACGCTCGCGTACCAGTCAAATGAAGGTGGAGACTGGGATGTTTGGGTTAGGCAACCTGGCAGTAGCGAAGCGATCAATCGTACCGCGCTTCACTCCGGGCACGATATGTTTCCGAGCTGGTCGCCAGACGAACGCTCCATCGCGTTTTGGTCCGATCGGGATGGCGGTGGGTACTTTGTGATGCCCTGGTTGACTGGGGATGCCGTTAAAGTGGTTGCTCTGAAGCTCGATGCATTGGGCAATCTGCGCTATCGCCCGGTGGGGCCACCGCGGTGGTCGCGTGACGGCAAGCGCTTGCTCTATGTAGTCGGTACCGTTACTGCGGGCACCTATGGCGAAGTCGTTTCCCTCGATACTGGCGAAACCACACAGTTCGACATGCCGGGTCGAGTACCGGGCTTTGATCCTGCTTGGTCGGATGACGAGAGCCGTATTGCCTATGTGGCTGGGTGGCACCGTGAGTACGAGACATCGAGCATTCGAGTTAAGGATTTGGCTGGCGCGACCAGCAAAGCTATTACCACTGACGAACTGCATCATCTGGGCCCAAGTTGGATTGACAACGACCAGGTGATTTACGTCGCCAATCGCGGTTCGAGCAGAGATCTTTGGCTGCAAGGCATCGCATCGGATTTAGCAGCGGATGGTGCACCCGTTCGGCTGACCACGGGCGTCGGCATGCGCCAAGCTGCGTTGTCAGCCGATAGAACGAAGTTGGCGTATTCAAAAGGTCGTAGAATTTCCAATGTCTGGCGCGTACCGATTCTCGAACAGCGGCTCGCCACCTGGGCTGATGCGGAACAGATTACTTTCGATCAGGCATGGGTAGAGTTTGTTGATATTTCACCCGACGGCGAAAATCTGGTGATCAGCAGCGATCGCGCCGGTAACAAGGACCTGTGGTTGTTGCCCGCTGAACCTGGCACTAGCAATGTTGTGCAGCTGACAACCACCTCGGCTCCAGAGTGGGCCCCGGCTTGGTCGCCCGATGGCCAAGAGATCGCATTCTATGCATACCGAAACGATACCCGCTCGTTGTTCACGATGCCGAGCAACGGTGGTCCATCCAAACCGATTGAGACGGGTGCGCTGCATGAGGCTTTCATACCCGCTTGGTCCCCAGATGGCTCTCGTGTTGCATTCCGGGCAACTAACGCTTCTGCGAACAACGATATCTACGTTTTGGAACGCGAAACGGGAACGATTACGCGCATGACCACCGATCCCGGCATGGACATCTTTGCCAGCTGGGCCGCAGACGGATCGCTGACCTTTACCTCGACGCGCAACGAAGAAAGCCGTATTTGGCGCATCGCTGCCGGTGAATCAACGCCAAAACCGTTCAGCCAATCGGGTATGTCTTATCACGATTGGGCGCCTGATGGCCGTCATCTTTACGCCATCGGTGTGCAAGCTCGGGAAGGAAACATCTGGGAGCTGTCTATTGATGGCGAGGAACGGGCGGTTACCGATCTGGCCGGTAAGCGTCGCGGTAACCTCGGTACTGAAGCCATGGCCACTGATGGCAAGTACGTCTACTTCACCTGGGAAGATGACCTCGGCGACATTTGGATAATGGACGTCAGCTGGAGTTGGGGTAGTTAGGTCAGCAGCCATCGCTCAGAAGAGATCGTCCTTAAACTGGCCGCCCAAGAGCTGGTTAGCCTAGCGACGGCTAGCCAGGGACTCCTCTACGCACCACGCTAAACACCGCTCTGCGATTCTGAGTGCATCCTGGTTCGCCACCGGAGCGCGGACCATCCAAGCCTCGCGGCTAACCTCCACCATGCGTCCCCAAGCCTTGTCTTCCCAAGTGTCCCAAGATCCGCGAAATGGCTTGCCATCGACATGTACCACAAGCTCTCGCATTGAACCTACTTACACTCCTTGTCTACTACTCTTTAGTAGCATAGGACAAATAGGTCTATGCATTTGCGAACCATGCGGCAATGCAGGTCGTTGCAATCCATTGTAATCTGGCCGCTCTAGCGGATAGCCGAGTGATCACTAGATGTTTACACGTATCTTTGGTGCCCAACGAGCGAAACATTCGATTAGATTACGAAGTGCTTTAGCGCTTGGACTGACGCTCTGGCTAAGCCCCTACGCCAACGCCGTCGAAATTGACTATCTGCCTGCGGAGCTGCAACCCTGGGTTGATTGGGTTCTACAAAAGCACCCGGAACTCAATTGTCCGAGCAAGGCCAGTGCTGTCGGCAGAGCCGGATGTGTCTGGGTGTCTAGTTCAAGTCTAAACGTCGGCGTCGGCGGCATGGATTTCGATCTGCGCGCACAAATGTTTGCGCCTGGGCTGCTGTTGTTGCCTGGAGACGCGAACTCTTGGCCGCTGCAGGTGAGTGCTAATGATGGTCAGGTGCCGGTCGTGCGAGCGGGGCAGCATCCTGCGTTGCAACTTGCGCCGGGTCGCTATCGAGTTCGTGGCAGCATTCCTTTTGCTCGTCGCCCAGACAGTGTAATGCTACCGTCGCAATTCGGTCTGCTGTCTCTGCGGATGAATGATCAGATCGTTCATCGGCCGACGGTACGTGATGGGCGCTTGTTTTTTGGTGAGCGCAGCCAGCCTGGCAAGGCAGAGCAGCCAGAAAGTCTGCAAGTAGAAGTATTCCGCCAACTAACCGATGACGTGCCTTTACGCTTGCTGACCCATGTACGGGTACGGGTTGCCGGCCCGTCGCGAATTGAAACCCTGGGCCGGGTACTATTACCTAATTTCGCACCGACCGGCGTTGACAGTCCGCTACCTGCGCGCTTGTTGGCGAATGGCAACTTGCAGATACAGGTTGAAGCGGGTGAGCACCTGCTTACCGTAGGTGCACGCGCCCTGCAAACGATCGACTCTTTGGCTATGGACGCACAGTCGGACAGCTGGCCCGCACAAGAGGTGTGGGCCTTTCAGCCACGCCGGGAATTGCGATTGGTGCAACTCACAGGTGCCCCAGGCGTAGATTTAGGTCAGGTGAATGCGCCTTTTCGGGTCGATGGACTGCAAGGTTATCTCTTGAGCGGGTCAGACAGTTTGGCGTTCATCGAACAACAGCGAGGTGATCCCAATCCAACTCCGGGAGAGATAACGCTACACCGGGAGTTGTGGCTCAACTTCGACGGCAGCGGCTATGTGATTCAAGATCAAGTTCAAGCGCAGTTACGCCGAGCAGCACGGTTATCGTCGGACTACTCGTTAGGCAGCGTCGCGGTTAACGGTACCAATCAGTTGGTTACCAAACTAGCGGATGGTGAGCCAGGCATCGAATTGAGTGCCGGCCCGCACCACGTAACGGCAGTTAGCGCGGTGAGCCGGAATGAAATGCACTCGGCGATAGGATGGAATCTGAATGCAGCTTCTTTGTCGGCAACTCTACATTTGCCCCCGGGTTATCGTTTGTTGTGGGCTAGGGGCATTGATGCAGCTCCGACCTCATGGCTCGCCAGCTGGACCCTGTGGGACCTATTTGTGGTGATCCTCACCTTAGTGCTGAGCTGGCGCTACTTCGGTAGGGGTTTTACCGCGCTCATCGCCCTGGCGCTGCTCGTTGCCTACCAGGAAGGTGCTGCGCTTGCGATCGCCTGGCTGGGATTGTTGAGTCTGTTTGTATTGCTTCGTCATATTGATCACGAACGCCTCGCGGGTTTGCTCCGATTACTAGCCAGCGCAATCGCCTTCGTGGCGGTGCTCGGAGCGTTGGGTATCGCTATTGACCATGCGCGACAGGGACTGCATCAACAGTTGTCTCGTCAAGGGTATACGGCGTATCAGGGGGGCGCGCAAATGGGTGCACCTCAGGGTCCAGTGACGATGACTGGTATAGCAAGTCCCGAGACTGAGCTAGAAGAGCGAATGTCTGCCGACAGTTCGGCAATGGTGAAAGAGAAAACCGTGAGACGCCGCAAAAGTTCTCGCCAAGAGTATCCGGAAGGGCTGCAAGTGCAAACGGGTCCAGGTGTACCTGCCTGGACCTGGGATCGAGCGTCTCTTGTATGGCACGGACCGGTTGTAGCTGGTCAGCCTCTCGACCTAACGTTGATGCCGCCGTTTATGGTACGCATATGGCACTGGTTAATCGCTGTTGCCGTTTTGTTGGTAACGGGCCTCTTACTACTTCCGTTACTCGGGCAGCTTCCAAAGTTGCCTGCTTGGTTGCGCCGTCTGTCCCCGCAGGTAGGCGTGTTAGCCGTGAGCTTCGGGCTATGGGTACCGGCCCATGAGTTACAGGCCGCGGCGATAGATCCAGAAATTCTCAAGGAATTGGAGCAGCGTTTGCTGCAAGCACCGCCCTGCGAGCCGGGTTGTGCGAGCATTGGAACGGTACAAGTGAATCTTACTGAGGAGAATTTAGAGCTAGTGCTCGAAGTGCATAGTGCGACTTTCGTCGCTGTACCCATTCCAGGTTCTATCAGCGGCTGGTCACCAAGCCTGATCGAAGTTGATGGTGCTACTGCGACTGTGACTGGAGGAGCGAGCACAGATGCTAAGCCTACAGCGCTGACGGTCGCACTGCAGCCTGGTGTGCACGAAGTGCGGCTACAGGGGACGTTGCTCCAACTTGACCAAGCAGAGCTGCGCTTTCCCCTGCCTCCAGCAATGGTAGAGGTAAATAACCGTTCTAGCTGGCGAGTTCAAGGTCTACGCAACCAGCGGTTGGTGCGACGCAGCCTGACTTTGGAACGAGATCGCTCGGCAGGCGATTCGTCTGCTGCAACAGCTCGAAAGCAAACTCTCCATTCCGAAGCTGCACCGGCTTATGTGCGGGTGGAGCGATCACTTGACTTCGGTTTGGATTGGCGCGTAGACACTCGAGTAACTCGGGTTGCGCCCAAACAAGGTAGCTTTAGTGTATCGATACCCATCTTGGCCGGTGAGGCGGTACTGACTGAGTCCATCAACGTCGTAGGTGATACAGCGAAGTTGGTGTTCGGTGCGGGTCAAGGATCAATTGCTTGGCGCAGCACCCTGGCCAGGGCTCAAACAGTGGCGTTGGCGGCACCGGAAATCAGCAAACTCCAGGAAGTCTGGTCTTTTCAAAGTTCGAATCTCTGGCATCTGCACTACCAACCTTCTGAGGGTTTGGTGGCCAGCTCCATCGCTGGGCGCAGCGGGCCCGTTTTCTATCCGCGAGGAGCGGAACGCCTTCAGGTTAGACCAGAAGCCACCCAGCCTATCCCTGGGGCTAGCGTAACAGTGCACGCTGTTGCAATGAATCTAACCCCAGGGGAGCGCATCCAGACGAGTAATGTCCAGTTGCAGATTCAAGCCAGCCAAGGCGGGGACTATACCTTGAAGCTGCCGCAAGGCGCAGAACTCACCGGCGTACATATCAACGATCAACAACAACCCATTGGCTTACGTGAAGGACGCGTTGACATACCACTGGTGACCGGGCGGGCTAACTACCGAATCGGCTGGCGCCGACCGCTCGAGCAGAGTTTGTTATATCGTACTGAAGCAGTGCAGGTGCCCGGCGCCTTGAGTAACGTCACTCTAGCTGTTCAGTTTCCTCGCGACCGATGGGTGTTGGCATTGGGCGGGCCCAGACTTGGCCCTGCAATTCTGTTTTGGGGTGTGTTGGTGGTCGTTGCGCTGGTAGGACTACTGGTATCACGGGTGCCGAATATGCCTTTTCGCGCCTCTGACGCACTGTTGTTGGCACTGGGACTAACGTTGTGCAATTTTCCGACGGCCGTATTGGTAGTCTTGTGGGTGCTTGCCTTAAGGGCGCGCGCAGAGTGGATAGAGCACATTAAACACCGCTGGATTCTGAATTTGGTGCAGCTGGCTCTAGCGGCGTTTAGCATCGTTGCGGTCAGCGCGTTGGTATACAGCGTACCGTTAGCCCTATTGGGCTCCCCAGACATGCAGATCGTGGGCAACGGCAGCAGTGCCTACTTCTATCAATGGTTTGCTGATCACACCATGTTGCAGTTGCCAAATGCCTGGGTATTCTCCCTACCGCTTTGGGTTTATCGACTAGCAATGCTGGGCTGGTCATTGTGGTTGGCTTTCGCGTTGATCCGTTGGCTGCGATGGGCTTGGAGCGCCTGGTCTACACCGCAGGTATGGTACGGCAAGCAAGAAGAGCCGGTCGACGAAGCGCTCTCCTAACAAACTCCGATCGTAATGCTCACTTAAACGTGAGTTAATGATTTGCTGTTCTGCTTATCTATGCGCAGAAAAAACCCTTTGAGTAAACTTTCGCAGACCCACTGGCTGGCGCTTTTACAAGAAAAATTTTCTGGCTAGTCGCCTGCGCTATCTCCCAGTGTAAAGCCAAGCTTGAGTGACACCTGCCAGTGGTTGATATTGCCGCCGTTAAGGTCGCCTCTAATTTCCGTGACTTCAAACCATCGTAGGCCGTGTAAAGACTCGGAGGCTTTGGTGACTGCTGTTTGGATTGCTGGCTCGATGCCTTGCGCTGAGGAGCCGGTGATTTCTATCGTCTTATAAACGTGATCGCTCATACCGATTTTCCCTCGTTGGGTAGAGAGAAGATACCTCTAGCGCTAGGGCTTGAAAAGCTTTAGTCATCTCCAGTGGCGCATCACGATGAATCATGCGTGCGAAGGCGTCGCAAGGCCGCATCCAAGTCCTGCAAGCGAAATGGCTTGGCGAGCAACGGAAAATCTACTTCCGCAGAATCCGCGTACCCCGATATGATCAAAATTGGGAGCATCGGTAGGCGTTCACGCGCTGCCTGTGCAAGTTCCGCTCCCCCCAGTCGACCTGGCATAAGTAGATCGGTGATTAGTACATCAGGGGTACGTTCATCTAGTAAGCTCAGCGCCAAGTCACTGTTTTCGGCGCAGATCACGAAGTGACCAAGACTCTCCAGCATTCGCTCGATCATGGTCCTAACGTTCTCGTTGTCGTCAACAAGTAATATGCGCAGGCTTTCGGATCGATCGTTTACTTGGGGATCGCGCTGAGGCTGAGTACGAATGTCTGGTTGATGGTTGCCAGAGAGCTTTCTAACTCGTTGACCTTTCTCCAGCCTGTTATGTGTGGCAGTTTGATGTGTCCTAGAGTTTGATCGCTCTAGAACTACCCGCTCAGTGATGTCTTCATGACTTACCAAAGCGAAATGTGGGTAGCCCGGTACGGCCCTCGCGCGCATCTTGAACCAGCGCTCTACCCCCGGGCTATGGCATGGATACTCGAAACTAAACGAATCCGTCGAGCCTCCCAAAATCGAGCGGATTCCTTTAGTTATCGTTCTTACTTCAGGATCTAGTTTTGCGGACTCGCATACAGTCAAATAGTTCACGCCGACGCAGAAGGACTCGTTTGCCAATCCGTTGGCCATGCCGAATGAACGCCAACCCTCGTTAACGGCGAGAATTTTGCCTTGAGAGTCAATAATGGCAATGTGGGCGTGTAGAGTGTCTAAAACCGCCCAAAGAAAGGCGATTTGGTCGTCCAACGATTCTAGTTCTTGGTCAATCATGTCGATATCGACCACGCACCATTAAGCCGCCGAAGTAGATTACCATCATCAACCTACGAGGCCCAAAAACATCTGGCGAAAGCTTACGGGATAGGTTTCTTCGGGCGGGCATTACGACGCAGGTGTAAACAATCGTAGTAGAGCCGCGTCTAGGTCTTCCAGACGGAAAGGTTTAGCAAGTAGTGGAAAGTCGAGATCTGCGGCTTCGGCGAAACCAGATATCATGAGAATCGGTATCTGAGGCTCTCGACTGCGAACCTCTTGTGCGAGCTCCTTACCTCCAAGTTCGCCTGGCATGAGTACATCCGTAATGAGCAGGTCGGGTTTGTCTTGTTCGAGTAATCTTAGAGCCTGCTCGCCATCCTTTGCGGTTATTACAAAGTGCCCGAGACTTTCCAGCATCTTTTCGACCATGTTGCCGACTTCGCCGTTGTCGTCCACGAGCAAGATACGAAGGTGCTGTGTTCTAGTACTATTCGACGACTTCTCGTTCTGTTCTAGCTTGCTTGTAATCGGAAAGGTTAGTGTGACAGTTGTGCCCGTAGTCGGTTCGCTCTTTATTTCGAGGTGTCCGCCAGATTGCTGCACAAATCCGTATACGCGACTCAATCCGAGGCCGGAAACAATGGTTGCATCTTTGGTGGAATAAAACGGCTCTATGGCCTTTGTGGTTTCGGAATCGGTCATGCCGCATCCCCAGTCACGCACTGTGATTGCCGCATTGTCTGGAGCACCTTCGGTATTTTGTGCGACAGTAATAAGAACCTTACCCCGAGAGTCCGAAGCTTCGCGGGCATTCGTGAGAAGGTTGATGATGGCTGTCGCCAGCTGTCCGCCGTCGACTTCGATAGTTAATGAGGCTGCGCTTACCTCGAGGACCATGCCTTCTCCGAGAGTTCTCTGAAACAGACTTCTTGACTTCTCGAAAAACTCTTCGAGGTCGATCAATTCCGGGTTGAGCCGTTGCTGTCGCGCATAGGCGAGAAGTCCGATGTTAATCTCGCTTCCACTTTCGGCGGCTTCTAGAATTGCGCGTACGAGCTCCCGTCGCTTTGCAACAGGCATATCCGGATCATGCTCAAGTAAATCTGCTGCCCCACTAACTACCGTGAGCAGGTTGTTGAAATCATGGGCCACCCCACCAGTTAGCTGGCCTAAAGATCGCAGCTTATCGCCCTCGGCAAGCTCCTGCTCTAACTTTCGTCTGTCTTCCTCGCCTCTCATCCGCTCAGTCATCTGTTCTTCTAATGCACTGGTGCGCCTTTCTACTAACTGCTCTAAGAGCTCGGAGTTGTGTAGGTGCTCTACTAGTTCCCGTTTCTTGCGACGACGATTCTGATCAAGTGCGAACAGAACTAGAGCGCCAAAGAGGAAGATTGCACCCCCGACGGCGATCACTCTATTCCTGCCAGCCTGTGCTTGAAGGGTTTTAGCCTGAGCTTGGGCTAAAACTGACTCGCGATTCGCGCGCTCAATTTGGTCGGATACCTCCAGAAGTATTAGTTTTCGTTCGAATGATGCTCCTTGCGCCTGCTCAGACATGCGCCTTGCTTCGATATGATGCCGTAAGGCCTCCTCATAGTTCCCGCTATCAGCCTCCAATCGAGCCAATAAGTCGAGCGCGTCATCTAGTTCGTCGTTCGGTTGAGATTCCCGTAGCAGGACGGATAGGTCCTTAGCTTCTGCCAACGCTTGATCCGATCGACCGAGAGAGTTAAGTGCTTCAATCAGAACGAGCCGTAGTTGCCCGTAGCGTCTCGGGTTCGTATATTCTTCGGCTAGAGCTAAGCCTTTCCTAAGGTACTGTATTGCGCGCTCGTAATTCTCGATCGCTACCTCTGCGGTGCCTATGGCGAGATGGGCATGAATTAGCGTGTCAGGATCTCGAGCCGTGGTAGTGTCATTCAGTGCTGGTTCAAGTAAATTAATGCTCTCGCGCGCACGTTCCAGTTGGTTCAGGGTGTTTGCGACTTCGACCTGACCGATGAAAGTTCGGTGCGATTGCGCAGTCGACTCTGCCCACTCGAGCCCCTCACGAAATGACTGCAACGCAATTTCGTGATCGCCACTTTCTCGATACGCAAGTCCTAGATTGAACGAGATCATCTTATCTAGGGGTCGCCCTCTATAGTTTTTTAGTTTGCGACGCGCCCGCTCAAAGCGGCTAATCGCCTGAGCGTGCAATCCGCAAAAGCTAAAAGTCAAAGCGCTGGCGTTTAACGCTGTCGCCTCCAAATATGGGTTTCCGATTTTCGCCGCCAACTGCTCTACTCGTAGTGCCATCTCCACAGACTTTTCTAATGTCCCCTGTCGAATGTTTAGGAAGTGTAGTGAGGCCAGAACGCGAGCTCGTACGAATTCGTCTTCTACGTCCTCGACGGTATCGGCGATCTGCCCACATAGAGAGATGGCTTGGGCTAGTTGACCTTGGCGTACCGAGATCGAACAGCGGATCGCAGTCTCATACTTGGCGCCATCTCCGCCAATCGCGACGTCATCGCTTTGCGCTGTTGCCAGCAGCTGGAGTTGCTCGAGGGCCTTCGATGGAGAGGTTGTACCATACGAGTCGGCGAGCACTAGTCCAAGCAAATGCTGGTGCTCGCCCTTTGCTCGATTGAATTCTTCTTCGGCGACTAATGGATCAAGACTGAATAGCGTTGCAAGGTCGTGCTCCTGCTGTTGTGCTGCTGCGTGGTCTATTAGAGCCAAACACACGCATGCGCCGAAACTGATCGCCGTCGCTTTCACCGACCGAGCTGATTTTGTGTGCTGGATTAGCCACTCCCGCAGAGTACGCTGCGCAGGTTGAAGAAAATTGAATGCTCGAGGCGCTTATGTAATTGATTCTTTTGTGATTACTCCGCTCAGTTCGGTGACTCTTATACAGTATCAGTACAGTAGGCTGGTTTCCCCAAGTCCGTAAATCTACGTATGAGTGCTGTGGGCGATGGAGGCCCAACCTTGCACTAGCCTTTTAAATTCAGGTTGAACATGGATGCTCCGGCTTCAGGGTTCTGATCAGTGCAGCTGATCAACGTAGCAGCAGCTGTGCCGGTGTTGGTATTGACAATACAGGCGATGTTGCCCGTGTCGTTGTCCGCAACAATAGAGCCCGTGATAAACCCTGTCTCCGGTTGATCTAGTGTTCCCGAGAGGTTTAACACTAAGCTGGTTTGCAGAGCCTGTGCATCGATATTAGGCCGGTAAGCGGCAAAGTAAATCGAGACATCATTTGCTCCTAAAAAATGTGTCACTAGGAGATCCAATTGGACCAGCAGGCGAAACTACGGGAACCACCTTCGTGTAACCATTCATTAAAAGTGGGATATGTCTAGAACTGTGACGCGGCTAACGTTGTTTGATCAGGCTGGCCGTTTGCGTAGACTAGAGAAGAATTCAAATTATTAGTGGGCTAGACGCAGCCCACTGGGAGCTCCGTACAGTGGCGTACTTTAACGATATTGGGCTTTGCTGATTTGCCATGAGTGAGATTGCGACCTACCCGCTGGCCGAATTGCTGCTTCGCGGTTCAGCCAAACATCCCGAGCGAGACTGTATTGTCTTAGTCAACGAACGTGCCACTTATGGGGAACTTGAAGCTCGTGCCCGACGAGTCGCTCGTTCGCTCATCGCGCTCGGCATTCAACCCGGCGATAGGGTCGGCATCTTGATGGCGAACTGTCTCGACTTTGTCGACCTGCTGTTTGGTGCATCGCTAATTGGCGCAGTCGCCGTGCTTTATAACGCTCGATTCAAGGCTCGCGAGATCGCCCACGTTACGACGGATTCAGGCGTTAAAATCATCGTTACCAATGACATTGTTGAACAGCATACTGACTACATAGAGTTGTTGCGGCGAGCGATACCTGGGCTGATCGATCGTGATCTAGAAGCTGAAGCTGCCAGTGAGTCGGCACCACAGCTAAGCGCCGTCGTAACCTTGGGTGCATCCGCCGCGGCCGGGTTCATAGAACGTCAAGCGTTTTTTCAACTGGGCGCTGCTTGTCCCATTGGGGCTGTGGACGAGCGTCACGCCCAAATCAGCGTCGATGACATAGCGGTGATGATCTACACCTCTGGGACTACGGCCATGCCAAAGGGCTGTCCTCTCACTCACATCGTGCTACAGCATGCAGGCGTGGTAGGTGGCAGCGAACGTATTGGCCTGCAGGCTAGGGACGTCATGTGGGGACCGCTGCCAATGTTCCATACAGCCTTCACCCAGCCGTTAACCGGCATCCTGCACGTGGGAGGTACGTTCCTGTCGATGACGCACTTTGAACCCGATGCTGCGTTACAGATGATTCAACGGGAAGGCGCGACTGCAATATTTCCGGCGTTCCCGACTATTACGATGCAGCTTCTCAACCATCCCGATTACCGGGAGGATACATTTGCTTCGATTCGGGTTGCCATTAACGTCGGCCCACCAGAGGAGCTGCGCCAGATGCAAGAGCGCATGCCGCACACGAGGCAGATAACGGTGTTTGGCATGACAGAAACCGGTGGGTCAGTGGCGATGTGCGAGCCTGCTGATAATCTGGCGCTGCGCAGCGAGTGCTCCGGACGCGCCCTTCCCGGCAACGAAATAGAAATTCGTGATCCTGACACCGGCGTAACGCTGCAGCCGGGCGAACAAGGCGAGATAGTCGCTCGAGGAAGAGGCGTATTCTCGGGCTACTTCAATGATACTGCAAAAACAGCTCGCTCGTTCTATGAGGGGGGATGGTTTCGCACGGGTGATCTTGGCAGCGTGGATGCCCAAGGACGAGTAACGTTTCGCGGGCGTCTAAAGGATATGCTAAAGGTCGGTGGCGAGAATGTAGCGGCCGTTGAGGTAGAAGGTTTCCTCGCAACCCATCCGGCGGTTAACCTGGCTCAAGTTGTCCCGCTTGCCGACGAAAAGTATGGGGAGGTACCGGTGGCTTTCGTTGAGTTAACCCCCGGTGCCTCAACCACCGAGCGAGAGATAATAGATTTCTGCCAGGACGAAATCGCGAGCTTCAAGATCCCTCGGTTTGTACGATTCGTGGATGAGTGGCCCATGGGCGCCACAAAAATTCTCAAGTATGAATTACAGGCACGAATCCGCGCTGAGCTGGGAGTTGCATGACCCACCTAACCTTAGTAGGAGACGGCAATGATCAAATTCTTGAAGTGGTTTCTGATAGTTATCGTGGTGTTGATTTTGATTCCGCCGCTGTGGTTCACAGTATTTCCTGAAGCCCCAAAACATCTTCCAGAGGCTGGTAACTCGATACTATTGTCGACCGGTAGCCACGTAAATGTGCTAGATCAAGGAACGGGTCCCGCGGTAGTGCTGGTGCACGGACTGCCTGGAAGTGCTTACGATTGGCGAGAGCTAACGCCTCTGCTGAATAGAGCTGGAATAAGAACCATTGCCTACGATCGCGTGGGCTATGGCCGTTCTGATCCGCGTGCTAACACAAACTTTTCGCTTTTGGCCAACAGCGATGAACTTGGTGAGTTACTGCAAGCACTCGAGCTCGATGAGGTAACCGTAGTCGGTTGGTCTTACGGTGGTGCGATGGCCATGCAAGCGGCAAGTAATTCTCGTATTGCGCGCCTGGTGCTCGTTGGCACCGGCGGTCCCAGTAGCGAAGATGATGCTCCACCTGAACCGTCGGCGGCGATCAAAATGCTGTACTCAATGCCGGTCTTGCGCTGGCGCAGCGCCGTCCCGCCTGTCTCGAGAGCGCTACAGTCAGTGCTTAGCGACACCGCGTTTAGTGGCGGGCCACAGCCGGATTGGTGGAAGCGGGATCTGGCGGCAAACTTCAGTCGCTGGGATACAGTATTGACCTACCGCAATGAAATTCTTGCGGAAATCGAAGCAGACGGCTTCGACCCAGCACTGATTCAACAGCCGACGCTGATCGTGCATGGTGAAGATGATCAACTAGCGCCCGTTGCGATCGGGCGGTACCTAGCAAAAGCGATCCCGGCGGCAGTGTACGAGGAGATGCCCGGAGCTTCGCACATGTTGCCAATCACCCATGCTAGCCAGCTATCGGAGCAAATCGCAGCGTTTGCTCGTTCAGACTAATGGCAACCTAACCCACCTCCGTATCCTAACTTGCTGATTCCTGATTCCGTATAAGGGAAAGCCTCAGTATCCCCGTACGGCCAAAAGCGTACTCTTAAGCAGCAAAAAATGGAGAGTGGCGCGGATTATGGCTGATGTTACCAAGGTATTTGTAGTTCTCGACCCGACCTGCATGGAGCAGGCAGCGCTGGAATGGGGCGAGCAAATCGTGCAGGAATTCAAGACCCATCGCTCGGTGGATGCGACCCTGCACGTCTACTGTTGTATCAACAGCGAATCGGTCGCCATAGTACCAGGCGACGACGCTGAAAAAGCGATAAAGGCTACCCATGAGCGAGTGAACGCTTGGTTACAAAGAATGGTTACTGAGACTCGAGATAAAGGTTACGCGGTAGACACTGAAGTCGAATGGAGTGAAGACTGGCGCAAGGCGATTGTTGCCGCGTCGGCCCGCCAAAGCAGCGCTTTGGTAGTCAAGAATATGACCCAGCATTCTCGGTTTGTGCGTATGGTCAGGGAAACCTCGGATTGGACGCTAATTCGCGAGTGCGAGTGTCCGGTATTGCTGGTAAAAACCGGGCGTCCTTACCGGGTGGACAAGATGCTGGTGGCGGTCAAACACGACCCTGATTCTGATCTGTACGAACAAGCGAACGACAACATTCTGGGTGCCGCGCGAGCGTGGTCTGGTGATCTTGGAGCCGAGTTGCATGCCGTAACCTGCTACGAAGAAGGCATGCACCCAGATCGTCAAAGATTTGCCGATCGCTGCGGGCTGGAACGCAAGCAGGTATCGGCCGCCATGGGTAGTCCTGAAAAAGTCATCGCCGAAACCGCAGCGGAGCAGGGCAGCGACCTAGTCGTGATCGCCCGAGTTGCCCGACCCGATTCGCCAAGTATGCTGGGAAATACTGCGCGCAAGGTCGTCGATGAGATCGATACTGAAGTGCTGATCTTGCCTGTGGCGCATGGGCCAATTGGTTAGTGAGGGGACGTGAGAATCGTGTTTCACTTTGCAAGTGCGATTGTTGAATCTTGCCAGCCTTTGATTTCTAGCACTAAAGTAGCGTCTAGAAGCGCATCTACTACTCGGAACGGTTTGGATGGTGTTGGGGCACTCCGATCTGAAAAGACTAGCTTGACCACGAGAAACTTCCTGGGATGATCTAGCTAGAAATGGCAGCCCTTGCCGTCAGATCCATGTAGGAACGCTGAAAACCATGTACGCTGAGTGGCCTGAGGTCGACTTTGCCATCGAGTCGAAAGGCGAGTTGAGCCTCGAATCGCCAATTATAAAAAAGAGCGCCTTCCTGTTCTTGAAATACGGGTTCTTATCCATAAGGAATGCCTTTGACCTCAGCCTAATTCGCAATTTGCGCGAATTCTATCTGCAGAAGTACGGAAGTTACTTCGAAGACAAGGACTACCCAGATGCACTTCGTGTAGGCGAACGACGAACGATGATCTCATTGTCGTTAGAAGGTCCTTTCAATGATCCCCAGTTTTACGCTGCGCCTGGTTTATTCCCGTTGCTGCAGCTGATTCTTGGGTCTGACCTTGTCATAAATAGCCTGGGCTCAGTAGTTTCCCTCCCAGGGGCTGCAGACCAGCACGTTCATCGTGACCATCCGAACATCTATGCTGCATCCCAAGATCACCAACTTGATCTTAGTTGGATCGAGAAGGCGCCGCCTTATGCCGTAACACTAGCTGTGCCGCTAATAGCGCTCACCAAAGCGACCGGGGGCACTCGTTTCTGGCCAGGGACGCACCTTGACAC
>JBPCXR010000142.1:0-15443 GCA_051027215.1 Pseudomonadales bacterium
CGCATCACCACCCGTCATACCGATTGTGCCGTCGGCGATCTGATTCGATTCGAAGATGCCGGACACACAGTCGGCTGTGGCCTCAAAACGATCGCGCAGTGCTTGACCCTCTGGCGAACCTTCGAACGCTGCGATGCCCGCTGACATGGTTTTCACATCGGCGTTGAGTACGCCCAAAACGAAGTCGAAGTCTGTTCCCCCGCGCAGCGGCCGCCAGGCAAACAGTCCAAATCGCGGATCCGGACTTTCATTCGCAGTCGCGTTCTGCGCCAACGCGCCAAGCACCGCTCGCGCATCAGCCATCGTTCGCCCATCATTTAGTGAACATCCGAATGCTTGGACCACACCCGTTGTGAGATGGTCGTCGGCGCTGGCAGTGTTAACGCCGAGAGCCAGCAGTACGACAATACAGGAAGCGAGTTTTTTCATTTATTTTCCCCAGTGATTAACGATCGGGGAAGAGCTACCACTCGCATCGCGCAAACGTCAGACTACAACAGACGGGTCAGCCAATGTCCTCCCCTAGCTGAAGTCTCCTCCAATTTACTTGACTTCACAACCGTGGATCTTGCAGCCGCTACGATCAGTGCGTTGCTACTAACGTCACCCATATACTCAGCCATCATTCATCCGAGGATGCTCTCGGGGAGTCAGAGCATGAAATTTGGGATTACTGTCAGCGAGATAAATGAAGTGGAGCTCGCTGTGCGAGCGGAAAACGCGGGATATGACTTCTGCTGGGTGTGGGACAGTCCGATGATTCGCTCGAATGTTTGGGCGTTGCTCGCGCTGGTTGCGGACAGAACAAATCGCATTGCGGTTGGACCTGGTGTTGCGGTGCCCGCGTTGTCAGTAGCGCCGGCGATTGCGAACGCGATCGCAACGATCAATGCCATTGCACCAGGCCGAACTTTCCTTGGGCTGGGAACTGGTAACACCAGTATGCGCGCCATGGGGCAACGGCCCATGAGTATTGCTGCCTTCGAAATGGATTTGCAGGTAATACGCGGGCTGCTCTCAGGTCAAAGCGTAAACTATGAGGCGAACGGCCTGAGCGAAGACATCGCATTTCAGAGCCTGGAATTAGGCCATATCAATCTCGATGACCCGATACCTATCCAGGTCGGTGGTTTTGGTCCGCGCGCCCAAGCCCTTGCCGGGGAATACGGCGATGCCCTCATTACCGGCATTCCGCGCGGCGGCACGATTCCTGGCGCCCTGGCGAATGCCAGGGTAGGCGCCGATCGAGCCGGCCGCTCGATGAACGGATTTGAGACCTACGCGCTCGTCAATCTTATGTTGCTGCGCCCGGGTGAAACGCTGGCTTCGCCCCGTGTGCTGGAAGAGGTTGGCTCCTCGATCATGGTCAACATACACTTTATGTACGACCGCTACCGGGAAGCTGGTGTCGAACCACCCAAGTACGCGCAGTCGATCTGGGACGAGTACGTTACCTTTCGCGCAAAAGCAGACGCTTCACGATCGTTTACCGAGGCGCACCACAGTCACTACGGCCATCTCGATCCTGCAGAAGCGCGTTTTCTTACCCCTGAGATCATTCGCGCTTTCTGCATCGCCGGTCACGCTGAGGAGATCGTTTCGCAACTCGAGGAGTTGGAAAAGCAAGGGTTAACGGGGATTAATTTTATCGCCCCCTCTGAGCGTCAACACGCAATGTGCGACGAGTTTGCCGCTGCGGTCATCGCACGTATGTGACGATCGGAGGGGACCCTTTACTCCGACCCCTTACTCCGCAGACGCGCCTGCTTGTCTTCGATCCATTTGCTCATGTAGTAAGTGCTGCGTAGCTGCTGCTGCATAACAACGGAACCGATGACGTTCTGGCGCCTGTGTGAGGCGGGGTCTGCAAGAATGTGGCTCAGGCGATCAATGAGTGCAGGGCGATGCGCTGTTGCCGCGAAGCGTTGCCGAATAATTTCAAAACCGTGCTCCTGAGCAGCTGCCCAATGCGCCGGATTCGTATATAGGTTTTTTGCCGCGCTGACGATTTCGGAGGCGCTGTCGGCGATGGACCCGCCCCAGGGTAAGTCACCGGCCATTGCCTCTGCAGCAACAGCAGTCGCGATGCATGGCGTGCCGGCCAGAAAACCATCGGCGATCTTGCCCTTAATGCCAGCACCATAGCGCAGGGTCGCAAGGTTCACCCGATACTGCGCCAAGCACTCTCGCGCACCTGAGGCACGGCCACGGACGCATAAATCTAATTCCGGTCGACTCAATTGCCTATCGACGTCGCGAGCATGAGCGCCAAAAACGTCGCAGCGCGCGTCGGGTAGAACGGCCTTTATTTGTGGCCACAGCTCCCGCGAAGCCCAGCGCACCGCATCTACATTGGGCTTGTGTAGGAAGTTACCAATCATGACAAAGTCGCGTCGTTCGTCAAACGACGGCAGGGCGGTGGCTGGTTCTGGCGCCGGCAACATGAACGGGCAGTAGTGCAGCTGGGTGATGGGTACTTGAAGTTGAGTACGCAATAGCTGCGTCTCGAACTCAGAAACGACGAGGCTTAAGTCACAGCGTAAAATGGCGGCGATTTCGCGGCGCATGTCGTCCGTGTGCAGATCAAGCGGTGCGTTCTTTTCGAAGGCGGTCATTCGCGCCCGACGTAAAAAATGCAGATCGCTGGTGTCTAGTATGCGTACCGCGTCTGGGCATTGTTCAGCGACGCGCATGGCGAACTGCTCCTCCGCCATAAATCGATCGAACAGTACCAGGTCGGGTTGTTCGGCGGCGATGAAGCGATCGAAACTCGAATCGTTGAGCGTGATGCCGTGGCTGCGAACGCCGAGGCTGGTTAAATCTGCGCTAAAGTCTCCAGGCTGTGCGGTCGCTGCGAAGCAGATGTCCCAGCCTGCGGCAACTCCCGCCTGTAGCAATTGGATGGTGCGAGTCCCAGCAGCTGACGAGTCTGGCTCCGGCCAGACTATGCCGATGAACAAGGCTTTGATCGTCATGGGGGCGCGTCAGTCAAATCGCTGCTGTACTGCCTGCTGCACTTCGGCTTTCGCGCCGCTCGCCAAAAACGTGCCGTGGGCGGCCAGCAGCTGATCGAAATCCAGCGTCAGCAATCGCTCAAACTCTGCCTTTAACGCTGTCTTGTCTGGCGCCAACATTTTTACCCAGGCCGGACCGATCAGCGTTTCATTGGGGAAGCCGATATAAGGCATCAGCAGCCTCGCCAGTAGGTTGGTGTGGGGTTTGTGCGGTGGCGTGGCATAACTTTGAATGCCGTCGCAAGCCAACAGCACCCCAGGCTGGCGCTGCAGCAGAACCGCACCCTCGCGTTCGCTTAAGCCATGGAACTCGAACAATTGAGCGCTGCTGAAGGGCAGGGCGCCGCCTTCTTCAAGGACCTGTTCAACCGGCGGCTCTGTGTAGGTCGTGCCGCCTGGAAAGGCCCAGAACACCGCTCCGGGATAGCGATCTTTGTAGAACGGATCATCCAGGCCGTGCATGGGGCCTAGCCGCAGCAGATGCTGGACTTCGCCTAGGTCCTCGAGCGCCGCCAGCCCAGCGGCGTCCATACGCACGGGATTGATGAGCGTCAAGGCATTACCATCGCGGACGATAGCCATGTTGCGGGTAAAACGCACCACGGGATTGAACTGCACGCTGCCGTAGACTACGAACAGGTCATCGCCGATGGGCTCCGGCAGGCTGTGTGGGGTAACGGGGGGAAAAGTCATAGTAGGGCCTCCGGTGTAGATCAATCATACCTAGATCCGAGGCGGGTACGCAGGTGCGTGTGACTCGCATTTGACAACGACAATAGGGCACACTTTGGCTTCAATTTCATAAGGAGACCTACCCATGCAAGGACCCGTACGCACCATGAGCCTGGATGAAATTCGCGATTACTCCGGCAAGGAGATCGGCGTGTCTGAGTGGTTTGCTCTGGACCAGGACAAGATCAATCAATTCGCCGATCTGACTGAGGACCATATGTTCTTGCACGTGAATCCGGAAGCGGCCAAGGCCACGCCCTTTGGCGGCACCATTGCCCACGGCTTGCTGACGTTGTCGATGATGCCTGTGATGGCCTATCAGGCCATGCCCGGAGTCTCTGGCACCAAAATGGGCGTGAACTATGGCTACAACAAAGTGCGCTTTATGGCCCCAGTCAAAAGCGGCAAACGCATTCGCGGTCGCTTCAGCGTACAGGGCGTTGAAGATAAAGGCGATGGCCGCAACCAGATTACCCACGACGTGGTTATCGAGATCGAGGGTGAAGACAAGCCAGCGCTGGCGGCGGAATGGATGACGATGGTCTGGATGTAGGCAGCGTACGAGCAATTCACTCAGCGGGGAGCGAGATTATGGGGCTACGTGGCAAGGCGGCAATTGTCGGGTTCGCTGAGTATCAGCATGAACGAAAGTATGTGGGCGAGCGCAAATTCTATACGGAGCAATGGGCAGAGCTGACGGCATTGGCGTGTGCGGACGCGGGTTTGTTGCCAGAGCAGATTGATGGGTTGGTGTGCTCCGATATTCGCGAGGCGGGCATGTTTGTACCCGCGACGATCGCGGAGTACTTGGGCAAGCCGGTGAACTTTGCAGAGCGTGTGGATTTGGGTGGTGCCACCGCGGTGGGTATGGTGTGGCGTGCTGCCGCAGCTATTGAGCTCGGCATCTGCGATGTCGTGGTCTGCGCTTTGCCAGGATTGCCGATCCCTTCCAATCCAACCCCACAACCGGTTAACGAAGCACGCTATTTTCAAGCCTCTAGCGCGAGTTGGGGCTCACCCCAGGCCGAGTTCGAGATCCCCTACGGCAACTTGGCACAAAATTGCGGTTACGCGATGATCGCGCAACGTTACGCTGCAGAATTTGGCTATGACGCCGCCGCAATGGCCAAGCTGGTGGTCGATCAGCGCAGCAACGGCGCGAAAAACCCGAATGCGGTCTTCTACAATAAGCCAGTCACCGTAGATGACGTGCTCAACAGCAAGCTGATCGCAGATCCGCTACGCATGTTGGAGATTGTGATGCCCGTTGCCGGTGGTGGGGCGTTGGTCCTGGCGAGCGAAGACATTGCCAAGAGCTGCAAGCATCGGCCCGTACGCGTGACCGGCTTCGGTGAGCACCTCACGATTAAAACGCCAACCTACGCCCAAGACATGGTTCATACGCCCGTGGGTGCCGCTTCAACACAAGCTTTTTCGATGGCTGGATTCCAGGCTGAAGACATGGACATGGCGCAAATTTATGACTGCTACACCATTACGGTGCTGCTAACGCTGGAAGACGCGGGGTTCTGCGGCAAAGGAGAAGGTATGGCGTATCTGCGCGACAACGATCTTACGATTAACGGCAGATTGCCGATTAATACCCACGGTGGCCAACTCAGTATGGGGCAGGCTGGAGGCTCTGGCGGCATGACCCAAGTCGTGGAGGCAGCGCGGCAACTCATGGGCCGCGCCGGAGATCGTCAAGTGGCCAAACACGACTTGAGCTATGTGTCTGGGACCGGTGGTGTCATGAGCGAGCAAAGCGCGCTGATCTTGCAGGGAGCTTAAGATGAGCGAGTCCTTTACCAAACCGATGCCCAGCCCGACGCCGGTGACCCAGCCTTTCTGGGATGGATTGAACGAGCGTCAAGTGCGACTCCAGCAATGCAATGCCTGTAGCCGTTGGATTCACTACCCACGCAGTCGCTGCCCAAGCTGCCTAAGTGCCGATGTCAGCTGGCACGATGTTGATGGCGTTGGTGAGGTCTATACCTTCACGGTGACGGAGCAGCCCACCGCCCCGCACTTCGCCGATGAGGTGCCACAAAAGTTGGCGGTGGTGGAATTGCCTCAAGGCGTGCGCTTGACCACCACATTGGTGAACGTCGCAGTGTCGGATATCCGCATCGGCATGGCTGTGAAGCCGTATTTTGATGCATTGGATGGTGAGACGACCCTGCTGAGGTACGAGCCGGTCTAGAAGAATATTGGGGTCGGAGTAAACTTACTCCGGTACTTTACTCCGACCCCAGAAGGTCCGATCTGATGCTAAAGCTTACTTTGCCCCTTACACGAGTCGCGCCGCTCCCTGTCTGCTTGCTGCTGATTCTCGTGTGGTTCTCCGGTTGTGCTGACCCGGTTAGCCCGGATCGTGCAGTGAACGCACCCTTGCTTGCTGCACCCATAGACAAGCCAGCGGATACTGGGGTTTCGCAGATCGCCTGTGCAGAGGTCAACGGTATTCGCCCCGTCTGCGGCTTCACCAATCCAGAAGACCTGGTCGTTGTTCCAGGCGGCAAGCTGCTGCTGGTTAGCGAAATGGGCGCTTTCATGAGCGATGCGCCCAATACCCTGTCACTGTTAAACGTTGGTACCAACAGCCGTCAGACGATCGAGATTCATTGGGATCCACTGCAGGCGCAGTGGGGTGATTCCAATTGCGCTGCCCCTGCCGCGGAAAAATTCAGTCCTCACGGAATAGATCTTATGACTCGTGCGGATGGGCGCCATCAGTTGCTGGTGGTTAATCACGGCAATGAACAAGTGGAGTTTTTCGAATTGATGAAGCCCGAAGGCCGCTGGGTGCTGCACTGGAAGGGCTGCGCCAAACCGACGGGGGATCCATTCATCAATGATGTGGCAGGACTCAAGGATGGTGGGTTCGTCGCCACACATATGTGGGATAAAAGTCTGCCGTTTGAGGAAGTCGTCCGGCGCCTGACTTCAGGAGTCAAAACCGGCTGGGTGTGGGAGTGGCAGGTGGAGACTGGCTTCACCAAACTGGCGCACTCCGAGGAAATGATGCCTAACGGAATCGCAGTGAACGAAGATAACTCGAAGATCTTCGTCAACATTTATATGGGTAACAAGACCATCAGAATCGATCGCGAGAGTGGATTGGTGGACGCGGAGTTTGCCGTGAAGAATCCGGACAACATCGCCGTCGATCCACAGGGGAGTCTCTGGGTCGCTTCACACCTGAACGACCCCATCGAGGGTCGTTGTGAGGAGGGTCATGCAGGACCGTGCTTGTTGCCATTTCGGGTCGTGAAGGCAGACCCGATAACTATGGAGCCTGAGGTGGTGTTTGAGCACGAGGGCGAGCCGATGGGTTACGTAACGGTCGCGCTACCCGTTAACGGCCGAGTCTACTTTGGCACTGCATCGGGAGATCGCATCGCCAGCGTAGCCATCCAGTAGCTGAATTCTATTCGGTGGCAGCTTGTGGATTCGTCAGTGCTGCTGGGTTGCAAACGCCTCATCCACATCTTCAAGCACCGCAACTATGGAGGGGTGGGTGTCCGTGTTAAAAAGCATCCGTTTGACGAACACGGAGTCCTCCCCGCCGAAACCGTGGGACTTTACTGCCTGAACGGCTGAATTTCGGGCTGTGTCGATATCTTTTGATTCTTCAATCGGCAGATGTTCTGGCATCAATACGCAAAAACGATCTCCCTCCCAGTGCGCAATCAGTAGCGCCTGTGGAAACTCTTCTCGCAGAATCTCGCCAAAAGCTTCACCTTTAAGGGTCCACGCGGTTTCAGTACCGGTTGACGGCCCCTCCGTGCATGCATCGATCATCAAGAGTTCGAGAAACCTATCTGCACCTGTCGCATCAAAGTGTTTGGCCGCGACGGCGCGCAACGCATGGCGATTAGGCAAGCCAGTATCGGTGTCCACGAAGTGGATCATTTCTTTAACCACCATATCGGCCAGGTGTTTCAGCTTAACCTTGTCTTTATCGCTTAGTCGTCGAGGCACCTTGTCAATGATGCACAAGGTGCCGAGCTTCTGTCCGTTTGGTGCTGCTAGTGGCGCACCGGCATAGAATCTTATCTTGGGATCATTCTTCACCAAAGGGTTGTCGCGAAAACGTGCATCACGCATGGCGTTGCGCACCTCGAATACTTCGTCACCCAGAATCGCGTGCCCACAGAAGCTGATGTCTCTTGCTGTTTCACTAGTGTCCAAACCGACTGAGGATTTGAACCACTGACGATAGCGATCAACCAGGCTGATCAAGGCGATGGGCATGTCGAACGTGCGGGCGCAGATTCGCGTAAATCGGTCAAAGCGTTCTTCCGCTGGGGTATCCAGAATTTTCAGACGATTCAGCGTCGCAATACGTTCAGCCTCGTCTTCTGATATTTCGGGAGCTTGCATCGGGTTTCCTTTGAAATTCAAAAATTTCGATAGCTAGCTACGCCTCGCGAGCTTCGTGGCCAAAATAGTAATCAGGCCACCCAGCATGAAGTACCCCAAGACAACTTCACCCATGATCCACCATGCAGCTTCTTGAGTTCTTGGCACGATGTCGCCGAAGCCGAGTGTGGTGAATGTGACGACGCTGTAATACAGCATCGGCGCCCAGCTGTCGGGATCATATCCTGGCTCTTCGGCCAGTTGAGACAGCGCGAACGACTCGTTGCCCCCCAGATGAAAGTGGAACACGAGGCTGAAAACCACGGCGATGCACACGCACCACCATATCCACAGTGACAGGGATCGTCCGCAGTTGGAAGAGTACTTCCAGAGCCGATAGGCCATGGGGCGAGTGACCGCGTACTCCTCCACGTATGCCTGGTCTTGCGCGTAGCGTTTGAACAAGGCGTTGCCATTGGCGGTTTCGATACGAATATCTTTGCATGTCTCTCGCTGGTTAAACTCAATCCCAGTGACGTTTGCTCGGGAGAAATCAGCAGCAAGCAGCGTTGCGTTATTGAGCGTTGCACCCGTCAAGTCAGCGCCCGTGAGATCAGCGTTACTGAGGTCGCAATGCGATAGATTTGCGCCCCTGAGGTCAGCGTCTATTAGCTTGGCGTCGCTGAGATCCGCACCAACCATTCGAGCGTTGTTCAAGCGGGCGCTCGTAAGGTCTGCACCGCTCAGATGCGCGCGGGTTAGATTAGCCCCGTTCAGATGAGCAAGGGAAAGTGTTGCGTCGATCAGAAATGCGCGCTCGAGATCCACGCGGCTCATGATGGCGCCGGTGAAATCGGTGTTGAACAATTCTGCCGAGGTCAGGTCTGCGCCGCTAATGTCAGCGGCAGCAAGATCTGCGCTGCTGAGGTTGGCGGAACGCAAACTGGCATGGCGCAGATCTGCACCCTGTAAGCTGCGCTCGCTCAGGTCAATGCCGTCTAGAATCTCACTACGCAGATTTATGCCCTCCAAGCCATCTGGAGGCAACGAGAATGCCTGTGTTATCACATCACCTGCCTGCTCTTCGGGTGTGGCTTTGCTTCGTTCAGACTTTTTCCGGAGGTAGATACTGGGTATCTCTTTGTAATCTCGAGGAAGGTAGGCGCCGAATAGCTCAGCGATGAAATTGCTTTTTCGCTCACAATCGATACCCATATCTAGCAGCAATTGATCGTGATAGTGCAGCGCGTGCAGCTGCAGCAGAGAAGCTCTGCTGCCTTGCATTGGCATGATCTTTCGCTTCCATGCTTTCGTTTCGGCGATCTCTGCACGCATGATTTCCGGATCAGGAAGCGTCAACTCGTCCTTCAGCATAGCCACCAGCCAGCGTGCCTCGAGGTGGGCGCTCAGCGAATTGTTGAACGTGGAGGTAAGCCCGACGAAGACCAATCCGGGAACATCCGGGTGCAGGATGTGGCGATAGAGATACAGGCCGTCGTCATCGACTAAGTCGTCAAACTCATCGGGCAGCATGCTTCGATCGTAAGCCCAGCCAGTGCCGAGAACCACTGTATCGGCATCGAGCACTACCCCGTTGTCCAGAACGACCCCTTCTTCGGTGAAGTGTTTGATGGTTGCGCGGTGTGTCTTTATTCGGCCACTGTGAATCAGCGGATAAATGTCCGGCGACGCCACAAAGTCTCCGGTAAAAAGATCGCGCTCAAGCCTACTGTGAGGCAAGACTCCCGCAGATCCGAGGCGGAACTGCGTGCGCACAATCCATTCGAGACATCGCCAAAATACCCATATCAACCAACCGCCATAGCGATGCAGTCGTTTCGCCAGTGAACTCGGCTGTTGATACAGAGGCAGAAACGCTGATACGAATCGACTGATCATGAACTTGTTTTCGATCAATCCGAGAAATTTTCGTGGTACCGGCCAATGGGCGCTGCGAAAAGTCAATGTGACTTCCGCATCGCACCGAGCAACATCCTCAGCACGATCCAGAGCACTTTTGCCGAAACCGACAATGACTACCTTCGCGGAGTCGTCAAGTTCCTGTTCTCTGAACTGCGATGTATGCAGGATACGGCCTCTGAAACCATCCTGGTTGGGGAACTCAGGTAAATGTGGTGTCGAATAGAGCCCGTTACAAACAACGACAAGATCGAATTCAGCTTCGTACTCTTCCTTAGCCCGCTGATCGTAGTAGCGCAGCTGCCAACCTGCTTTGTCTTCGAGTTGTTGCAGATCTCGGACATCGCAATAAAACCGAATTTTCCTCAGCACACGAAAGTGTCTGGCATACGAGTTCAAGTAAGAGACGATTTGATCGCAGGAAGGGTAAGTCGGATACGAAGCAGGCATGGGCCAGTCGAGAAATTCGTAGGAGTCTTTCGGTAGCTGTAAGTGCAAGGTGTGGTAGCCATTTTCCCACACGCCACCCAACGAGCCTTTGCGTTCGAATACCTCGCAGTCGAAACCTTCTTCCAAGAAGGTCTTGGCCGCAATTAGCCCGCTGACGCCGGCACCGATAATGCCGATTTTCCTAACCTTGCTATTCATGAAGGCATCTCCCGCGTCATCGACAAATGCACACTCTTTAAGCATACAGGAGAATATCAAGCGCTCACCCTTCTGATAGCGCTATCGCTTAACTTGGATCAGGGTCTATCTTCCCACTCGTCCTGCCACGACGGTAAACTGTTGGTATTGGGCGCTGGCAAAGGAGATCAAAAATGCATGTTCATGGCAAACGCATCCTTGCTTGGTCCTCGCGTCACTCTGGGACCTTCGTCAGTGAGGATCGAGGCGCCGAAATCTGGGAATCCTCTGCCCTAATTTGACGGCGCCAAAACTAGTGCCGATCCGCGAGCTTATGTCATTCTCGGCGTAGGAGGTAGAATCCCACAGATGCGAGATGAGCTCCTTAGGTTGCGAGATGAACTGCAGCGCCTCAGCGCCACGAGTGACGAGGCGGCAGCGGTGGTCGAACTTGACCAAACGAAAGTTGGCCGACTATCGCGCATGGACGCGATACGGGCGCAGGCCATGGCCCAGGCAACCGCGAATCGTCGTGCTTTGGCGCTACGCCGAATCCAGGCGGCGCTCGAGCGGCTTGACGCCGGTGAGTACGGGCGCTGTCAGCGCTGTGATGAACAGATTCCTCAGAAACGCCTGGAAATTGACCCGACCGTGTTGTACTGCGTTCGATGCGCAAGCGAGCAGGAGCGGGGTTCATCTTGAATGCTGCCAGCGCGACAGCCAATTGGGTAGTACTCTTATTCAGTGCTTTGGGCGGTTTTTCGCCTAATCTGTTCTTGAGCGAACAATCGCAATCGGCGTTGTATCAAAAAACTGCGAGTCCTTGGCGTGAATGAGTCCCAGCCGATTGACGCCGTCCGTTCCAAACGACTTAAGAAATCGACACTGCTGTACTTCGGTCTACCAGATTACGCCGTGTATCTGGCTGCCATCCCCGTCTCGCTGTATATCCCCCTGGTTTATTCGCGTGACCTTGGTTTGGATCTCACGGACATCGGGCTAATATTAATGCTTGCTCGCATCAGCGATGTCATTACCGATCCACTCATCGGCTATCTCAGCGACCGCACGCAAACACGATTCGGAAAACGCAAGCCCTGGCTTGCCGGTGGTACGTTGGTCATGATGATCTCCGCGTGGCAACTGTTCGCACCGTCCGGGCCGGTGGACAACTGGCATCTGCTGGTCTGGTCTATGTTGCTCTGGCTTGGCTGGACGATGATCAACATCCCTTACTTTGCTTGGGGTGCTGAACTGTCTGACGACTACGATGAGCGTACGCGAATCACCGGCTGGCGACAGTTCTTTGGGTATCTTGGCAACGTCAGCGTGTTGTTCATACCCACCGTTTCTGGCGAGCTTTTTGGCTACGGCTCGCTGCCTAAAGAAGGGCTGACCATCGTAGGCTTCATGGCGCTGGTACTTTTACCGCTGCTTATGTTCATTGCACTGTGGAAAGTGCCAGAACCCGTCAAGCACCGCGCAGCCCAGACCAATCTGTTGGTAAGCGGCAAACAGATGTTCTCCAACGGTACCTTCATGGTGTTGTTCATCGGGTTTCTCATGCTCTCCATGGGAACCACATGGGCAGGCTCCATGTTCATGCTACTGGCGGTTTACGTGGTCGAAATCGAGGAGAATATTCAGGCAATTCTATTGGGACACTACTTCACTCAGTTGTTGTCCCTCGGGCTGTGGATGCAACTCTCGTATCGCATCGGCAAAAAGCAAACGTGGATGATCGGCGCCTCGATCTATTGCCTGGCAAGCCCCTGCTATCTGTTGTTAGGACCGGGTGATGTATGGGGTATGTTGGCGGTGCTCGCATTGTATGGGGTCGCTGGGGGCAACTTCACCGCTATTTCTCTTTCCATGAAAGCTGACGTAATTGACGTCGCCGCTATGCAAACTGGCACCCATGTCGCTGGCTCCTACATGGCCACGTGGTCGCTTGGTCAGAAGATGTTCCAGGCTATTGCTGTTGGGCTCGCGTTACCCACGGTCGCGTTGTTTGGGTTCGATCCCAACGGCACTAACGGGCCAGACGAGTTGCTGGCGTTGCGGCTGAATATCGTGGTGATACCCACCATCCTCTATGGCCTGGCAGTCCTGGTAATTTGGCGCTACCCGTTGTCTGCCGACAGGCTCACCAACCTACGCGCCGCTTTTTCTCGACGAAAGGCGCGGCGTATCGAGCGGCAAGCCATGTGGCAGGAGCCACGGGGTACGCTATGATCCCGTGGCAGACCAACGAGCCGGAAGTCAGATGACTATGGATAGCGTTCCCAACGAATTCGATCCGGAGTACATAAAAGCGAGATCAGCACCAGGCATGCGCATGTATCGCGCGGAAAATTCATCTACTGAGCCGATGAAGTCAGTGTTGGAGAATAATCCAGAAATCTATTTCGTACCGCCCAAGCGTCGCAGTGAATGGGGAAACTGGGAATTTAGGCCAGGCTCATACTACGACACCACAACCGGTGCAAAACACCCTTATTGGCAGGGTCAGGACCTTCCGGAGCCCAGCAAGAATATCGAACAGTTGCGCAAAGATCTGGTGCAGTGGGGTTATTGCAAAATTGAAGATGCGTTGTCGCCGCAGCAGGTTGCGGTCATCCGAGAGCGGGTGCTAGAGCAGGCGGAGGGCGAGCGGCTTGCAGGTATCGCACAGAAGACCCCTAGTGGACAGAACATCAACTGCTGCGTTAACAAAGGCCGTTGCTTTGAATTGTTGATCGAGCAACACCCGTCAGCAGCGCAGGGAGGACCGCTGATAGAACAGCTGGTGAACGAAGCATTAGGTCCTGGCTGGATTTGCACATCGCTAATTGCCGCGATTTCTCTAAAGGGAGGTGTGCCACAGGCGTTGCATCAGGATCAAGGCAATGCACTCGACTCGCGCAACCCAATGGCGGTCAACGTGCTTACGGCAATCAGTGACGTAGACGAAACCAACGGCGGTACGCTCATTATCCCTGGCAGTCATGTCACGCTTTCGGAAGCCGTTCGGGAGAACAAACCCGTTGGCAAGTTACCGCCGGCGATCAATGTGGATGCAAAAGCAGGGACAACGGTGATCACAGATGGTCGGTTACTGCACGGCACCGGCATAAACCATACGGACCAACCGCGCATCGTGATGCTAAATGGCATGCAGAAGCCGTGGATGCGCCAGCAGGAAAATTGGATGTTGTCGGCACGCCCAGAAGTGCTGCGCCGGGCAAGTCCTAAGCTGCTCCATCGCATGGGTTACCAAGCGACTACCGGAACTCAGACCAATGAGGGCCATGGTTTCGGTGCCAAAGGGTTGCCCGGAGAGGCTACAGGGGCGACGGTGGGATTTCGATTGGCGGCCGATGCAGGCGAATACTTGCGCGTTGGAGAACTCGGTCCAAATTCAACCCGGGATGAATTGAATGCGGCGTTCACGCTGCGCGAGATAGTGGGTGCGGCGCGTGAAAGCGGTGAGAGTGCCCCGGTGGGTATCACCGGTAGCCGTTACACTTCGGTCGAAGGGTAATCAGCTGGCGGTACCCGGTACCGAGTTGGCCGGTAGCGAACGAGTCCAGATTGCACCGGAGCGAGGGTCACTACTCGGCAACCCTGCACAAGGCCAACTCCGCCAACTCCATCCATGTGGCTCTCAGCCGGTACGGAACCGGCGACAAGAGGCCAGCAGGCCAGCCATCATCAACAACCCAAGGCTGCCGGGTTCCGGCACGGTCGTGGTAGGCGGGTCGGTGGGGTCGGGCGGCTCAGCTGTCGACAACTCTGCGGTAAAACCGATGTTCTGGAAATCCACCTGGCGATTGTCGCCGCTCAGGAAGACGGTGACGTACTGCACGTTCAGCGGCGCGGCCAAGAGGTAGTCCTGCGCAAGGATTCCCGGGCTACTCCCCAGGTCTGGTATCACATCGAGGCTGCCGACCTCCACCCGGGCATCGTTGAAGAAAGTGAACGACAGGTTGTCAACGTCGAAGCCTTCAGCCGTGTAGTTCCAGAAATGCAACGTGGTGATGTCGTACTCGGTGCCGAAGTCGAACTCCAGTTCGAGCCCGCCGCCCAACTCGTCCGCCGTAAACCAAATGTGTGTGCTTTGGTTGTGAAACTCCTCTGCGATGGCGCTGGGCGCATCGATCACTTTGTCGATGGTCTGGCCGCCGTTGAAGGTGTTGTTGAATGAGCCAGGAGAAGTTCCGGCACCCACCATGACGTCAATGTTATCGATATTGAGATACACCGGTGCGGCGTGTGCGCCACCGGTTAACAGCAACCCTGCGAGCAGCGCGCTGCCAAAATGTTTAGTTCGTAAAGGCATGATTGCCCCCTTTGTTATTACTTCCTATTTACCACGCCCCCAACAGCCGCACTGTTCGACGCAGTACACAAGGAGTTTATTGCCCCCCATAGACAATACCGCATTTTTCCCGTAAGAGATTGTGTGATTACATGTCCTTACATTCGCCAATTCTCAGCGTTTCTAAGTAGTTGGATTTCTAGCGGAACCAGCGAACTGGGTATCGGTACCCCGGCGGTATCTCGAAGTGGCGCATGGCAATACCTATGTGGAGCCATCGACATCGGTGGAACAGTCCGTTCTTGAGAGCAATTTTCACGGTAGCTACCTAAGCTGCACCTTTCACTCTGTACGTAGAGCATCGATGGGATTCAATCCCGCTGCCTTGCGCGCTGGAATTAGGCCGAAGGCGATCCCGATAAAGACTGAGAACGAGAAGCCCAACAACATGATCCCAGGTGACAGCACGAGCGGCATGTCGAGCT
>JBPCXR010000143.1:0-5508 GCA_051027215.1 Pseudomonadales bacterium
GAACAGAACGGTTAGTTGGCTCTGTTCCAATTCAGCTGCGCTGTAGCCAACCCGTGGCGTGGACTGCCTACATCAATGTCCGGTTTGGTGTTTGGCGAGAGGTGCTGACCGCATGCCACAGTCTGCCTCGCAATCAGACCCTCGTAGCGCAAGACCTGTGCCCACGTCAGCAATCGCTAGCGACCCTGCGCCAGCATGCCTTGTTTGATGCGCAAGAGGCTGAAGGCATGGCGCTAAAACGCGCGGTGACTGCTGGCGCAGTGCTTTATCGCTCCCAACTTGCTCCAGCAATCACCGTCACGCGCGGCGAGACATTGACCATTGCAGCCCAACGCGGCCAGGTGCTGATTCAGACGAGCGGCAAAGCCCTGGGCTCTGGCAGTAACGGTCAACAGATCCAGGTGCAGAATATTCGCTCTGGTCGCAAGCTCGCGGGTTGGATACTGGGCCCGGGCCGAGTCTCCACAACCCCGCCGCAAATTCGGGAAAAAACTGAAATAAACGCTAAAGTTCTGGTGGGGTCGGTCGATAGCCCGGCCAAGAACCCCGCAATCGCCGCGGAATAGACGGTAATATCAGCATGAACATTGACAAGCCCGACACTCAGGTCACACGTGGGATCGTTGGCGAACGAGCCGCAGATCTGCCGGCGAAAACAGCGAGGCCACATTCTGCGCCCGATTCAGCCCCGGCGGCAGAAGAACCTCAGTTTAGCGACGGCGTACAGGCACTGCTCGATACTGAGCGCGCCGCGGGACCTTCCAGTATTGATGAAGCGCGGGTCGAGCGGATTCGACAGGCCATTGCTGAAGGCACCTACCATGTCGATCCAGAGCGTTTAGCTCAACGATTTATAGATTTAGAAATTCTTATAGATCAATAGTTTGGATAATGTAACTACAGAACTTGATAGACTCCGTAGTAGCCTCGAGCAACTGATCGCCCAGTTCGCCGAGCTGCACAGCGCGCTCATCAGCGAACGGGCCGCACTGCGCGCCAACGACCTCACAGCACTGGCCAGCGCGGTTGCTGCGAAACAGTCTTCGTTGGCAACTATCCATAGCCAAACTACTGAGCTCGGACCAGTTCCACTGTCTCAGCGCATCAACGCGTTACCCCCCGACCAATTCCCAGAACTTGAACAGCGTCACAGCCTCCTGCTGCAACAGGCCACGAATGCCAAGGAGTACAACGCGGTTAACGGTAAGATCATCCAACGGTCACAACAATCTGTGCAGGCATTAATCCAGCTTACCAGCGGTGTTGCCGATGAATTGATCTACAGCGAACGTGGCGAAACCCAGGGGACACCCGGAGGCACTTCGTTCGCACAAGCGTAAGGAAAGCCACCAATGGCGTTCGCGGCAAGGCAGCAAAAGCAGGACAGCAGCAGTCGCTACATCAACGACCGCTCTACCATCGAACAAGCATTTCGACAGTTTCGCGACCAGCGCACCAAACTACAGCTACGCTTCGAAGGGGTCAGCGAACCTTTTACCGCAACGGTGCTTGATGTCACCGACGGTAACGTACTGCTTGAAGACATCATTCCTCGCAATGGCCTTGCTCACTTGCGCAATAGCACGCCGTTTTCGCTGGCTGGCAGGGGCCAGGGCATTTACATGTATGTAGAACGCGTTCGCTGTTCCAAGACCGATTCTGAGCGCGGTGTGCCCTACTTTTGGATCGAGCTGCCTGAAAGTGTTTTGTACCAACAACGGCGCAAGTCGGCGCGGGTAGAACTACCCCTGCGGGTCAAGGCCCAAGGCGCGCGCATAAGAATCATCCATGGCGACATAGAACTGCTTGGAGACATTCTTGATCTATCAGCAGGTGGCGTGCGGGCGCAGTTTTTAGGCCAGCAGAGCACCGATTTCAGCACTGATGAACTCCTCGATAACTGCATTTTGCACATTCGCAATCAACTTGATCTGCACAGCCAGGCCACCGTGCGTCATGCGCTGCTTGACCGAAGAAACTCCGTACTAAACTGCGGCTTCGAATTAACCGAGATGCATGTCACTGATCGTCGTCGATTAGAGCAGTACGTCGAATCGTTGGCGAAACAGCACCGCAAATAGGCGAGTCACGGCAGATCAGGCAGACCGAACTCGGCCTTGAAGCGGAGCCAATCGTCCGCTTCATCCACATCCCAAACGGTTGGTAAAACCGACAATCGCAGACCTAAGCTCGTGCAACGCTCTTGCGTCTGGTCGAACACTCGTGCTGTACCCCAATCTACATGGGCAAAAGGAGAAGCGGCGAACGCTCGCGGCTGCCGCCAACGCAGACCAATCAGTCCATAGCCACCGTCTTCGGCCGGTGCAACCACCACATCCGCGTCATCGGCAAGCCGAGTCAGTGCCAGGGTCACCAGTGCGGTGTCTATGCTCGGACAGTCCGAACCGACAATTATGGCGCTGTGCTGCTGCGAACCGACCGCCGCAAACGGGGCATAGATCGCCTGATGCATTCTTTCACCCAGATCTTTGCCCTGCTGAGGCCGTATTTGTGCACGCCACAATGCCGACCAGCGTTGCACTGTTGCATCGCTGCAGTCGCCAGCGACACAGAGCTCGCGCTGAACTGCTGACATTGGCTGCAGCCGCCGAAGCGTATGAGCAACCAAGTATTGGTAGGCCTGTAACGCTCCGGCCTCACCCATACTCGACGCCAGTCGAGTCTTTACTTGGCCAAGTCGCGGACTGCGCACGAATAGACACAAACGCTGCGGCTGTGTCACGCCTGGTTGCCCGGCACTACTTTGAACGCCCATAGTACCGCGCCGCCAGCGCCTGTGGCGTCGCCCCCAACCAGTAACGCATTCGCAGGGACCACATGAGCCAGATGGTGCGCCAGGCACCAGCCTGTTGCCAACGCCGAGCAGAAGTTAGCAGTGGGCCTGGGCGCCGTATGGGTCGCTGCAAACGCTTCAAACGACGACACAGCTCAATGTCTTCCATGAGCGGCTGCGCGGGTATACCACCAACCTGCTCGAGTAGTGATCGATGCACAAAGATGCCCTGATCGCCAGTACAGATAGCGGTGATCGATGAGCGCCAATTCATGAATCTAGCAACCCAGGCTAGCAGCTTCGAGGAGCTATCGAGCTGCACGTCGAAACACCCCCAACCAGGTTCATCGAGCGCTAAGAGCTGTTCCAGTAGGTTTGGGCTGAGCACAGAGTCTGCGTGTAGCAACCAAAGCCAATCGCCAGTTGCGCAAGCAACTCCGCTCGCCAACTGTTGTCCACGACCGACTTCCGCACAACGCAACCAACGCACTTCCTCCGGCAGTACAGCAATGTCGGTGCTACCACCATCAGCGACGATCAGCTCACAACCCAAAGGCCGCAGCATCTCTAACAGCTGGTGGAGTGCGGGGCCATCGTTGAGCACCGGAATGACAATGGAAAGCTCTTTGGGTAACACGCGCGACACTGTGCCTGATCGAACGTGAGGCGGCCAGCCCTGGGGCTAGAATGTGCGGCTAAGGCTTCGCTGGCCAGACATCGCAGACATTCACCGTGCGAAAATTCTCGTGCTCTGGGTTCCAAATGCGCACCGCACGGCAGTTGAGTGCTTCCGCAGTAGGGGGTGTGAGCGGCGTTGCGGCGATATCTAGAACAGGCCCTTCTTGGGGGCAATGCTGTGCAAGCGAGCAGAGCTTAGCGCCCAGCTGGGCCTGTTCGACGGATTGGCACAAAGTGGTTGCTTGACCGTCCATGCATAAACAGGCGCAGCCGTCCGGTTGTTGTAAGGATGGCCCGAGCGCCACCGCCAATATCGCAATCCACATAGCATCCACCCGTATTCAATGTGAACTTAATGCTAGCGCGAAGGCGCAAATGATCAGTAGCTTTGAAAGCTGAAACCGGCGTGGGCGATTAACGACCTGGGGATTGGTTTTTTACCCGGCTGCGAGATTTAACCAGAGCCAGACGGGCACAGATGTCTGAGCAATATCGAGACCCGGCGTAGGGAAGGAAGTCCTCTTCGCAGGTCAGACACTGTCGCAGCGTACTTTGTCGTACGTTCGAGGGTGGTAACTTACCCAGCCTGCGCGTTTCCAGCAGCTTAGCCACCGCAGGATTGCGCTGCACAATTTCTTTGAACTCTTGATCGCCTAGATCAAGCAGCTCCATGACCTCAGTGACAGAGAGGTTTGGAGAGCGCAGCAACAAGGCCGCAGCTTGTTCTTCTAGAGTCATGGCAACAGTGTCGCCCATGGGTGTGGTTCTGCAAAGGGTGTAGCCCGATACTGTTGCAGTCTCTGACTGAATACACGGTGAACTAGTTCACAGCAACGAGCTGGCGGTCGTAGATAGGACAAACAATCGCTCAATGCCATAGCCCTTGGGCAGCACGCGCTCGCCGGCGTAGGCCAGGTCGTAGTGATCTCGGGCTTCCAGCGCCAGCATTGCAGCAAACTGTTGAGTCGCGAGGATTTGGTTCTCTGGCGCCACCGGTTCGACCCTGGCGGCCCGGCTGGTATGACGCCCAGTGTAGTTCACCGCGTCGCGCAGCGGATCGAAACAGCGCAATAACGGACCGCTATGCAAGGCGATTCGAATCCGCAGGTCCAGATCGTCAAAGGCGCCGAGTTGCTTTCTAAACAGCGCGTTGAGCGCCAGCCCGAAATCTGCCGTTTGTTGAGCAGACTCGAAAACAAAGTAGAACGCATCGCCAAACGACTGCGTCACGACCGGCCTGTGCTTTTGCCTATCGCTGAGGGCGGCGACCGCCGGCAGCACGTCGCTGTAAAAGCGTTCAATGTCCTGCTCAGACAAGCGGCTATACCCAACGATGTCCGCAAATAGCATGCTCATAAGCACCCGTTTCGACGAGGCTTCGCTGCCGCTAGCCTGGACCGCCTCGGTACTTGGCAATGGTGGCCTCGAGTCCACGGTCAAAATCCGCGTGCGTACGCCCTGCTGGCGCCACAGCTGCACACAATCGGCTGTTCCACCTGGCATACCCGCTCGGCCGTCCCAGAGCGCGATACCGATCAAATCTGCACCAATTTCTGAGCCCTTTAGCGCTGCTAGGCCAAGGGCGACTCGATTGCCGTAATCCAGTACCGAGGCGTCGTGCAAATCCACCTGCTCACTGACAATCGTCACGCTTGTTGCCTGCTCAACCACCCGATCGTAGCGCTGTAACCACTGCGGTTCTTGCTCGTCGGCAACACTGAACTGGCGAAATACATCCGTCTCCATCGGCAGGACCAAATGCACATCGCCGCCCATGGCCAACAGCACCTCCATGAAGATCAGATCAGCACCGTTTGCCGCAGCGCCATAGCCGATGCCGACATTAGCTGCAGCCAGGGCGGCTTCAATTTCTTTGCGAACCTGTGCTTCTGCGGACGCGGGAAATCGCGCTTGGCTGCGATCTGCAGCATCAATTCGATGTCCACTAAACACTCCCACGGTCGGCAGCGCGAATGCCCCATCTAATGTGTCGCTGGCCAATTCCAGATCACTCAGGAGTTCTCGAGCTTGTCGCA
>JBPCXR010000144.1:0-5287 GCA_051027215.1 Pseudomonadales bacterium
ACAAGGTGCCCAATCTCCGGCACAGGGCCAAGCACCAGCAATCGACGTTTCGTTGACGCGAGGGTTGCCAACGTTCGCTCCAGCGCCTCGCGAAAGATCTCTTTGTTCTCTACGACATTACTCGCTACTCGTTGTCGATTGTGCAATAGCAGCGGCTCGCCGGATTCCTGCCGATACGGCGTGGCTTCCGCATAAAGGGTCCAACGCGCGATAAGAATAATGGTGTCGATTTCTGGATGACCGCGTAGTAGGTTCAGCACGCCTTCGTTGTAGGCCATGCATTCGCCTTTAGGATCACGCTGTTTGTTCGCGATGTTGAGCATAGGCGGGCAGCCGTTGGTGGTGGCACTTAGACCGTTCAAACCGTGCTCTGCGGCTGCTGCTCGCACGGCGCGCATTAGCATTGAGGCGTGAGAATCCCCCCAAACGATGAAGCTAGGTAAGACGTCGTTGTCTGCTACCCGGCACAATCGCTCATAGGTTAGCGCCTCCGACGGGATGCCTTCGCAGCGCTTGCGCTCCGGCGGCTTATCATCGGCGAACTTTGCGATTTGTTGGACGTCGGAGGATAGACGAGCTGGCAGACCCTCAGACTCATCGAACACTAACCCCGCAGCGATGGCCAACAGCATTACCCCCGCAGTGGTCTTGAACAGCTGCCCGCGCGTGAGCCAGCCTTGCTTGCCGCGAAAAGGTTGCTCGACATAGCGCCAGGAAGCGATGGCTAGCGCGAAGGCCAGCAACACCAGCAACAAGGCCTCCGACGTCTGCAGCTCTCGAATAGCATAGTGCTTGGCAAAGACCAGCACGGGCCAATGCCACAGGTACAGTGAGTAGGAGATGAGACCGACGAACACCACAGGGCCGAGACTCAACAGTCTGCCAACTAGGGTATGTCGGCGCTGGCCGCTGTAAATCAACAAAGCGGTGCCGAGGCAAGGCAGTAGCGCTGCGAGACCAGGGAAGGGCGTGGTCGGCTCGAAAGCGAACACCGCGATGATGATGAGCACAAGCCCCAGGCCTGCGCCCAGTTCGGTAACCCAGCGGTTTTCACTAGCTTGTACCATGCCCATCGCCAGCAGCGAGCCTAGCAACAGCTCCCAGGTGCGACTGGGCAGCAGGTAAAAAGCCGCAGTTGGATGGTAGACAACGCTGTAGATGCTCAGGCCAAGGGAAGCGATGAACAGCATTAGCGTGCAGAGCTGAAAGCGCGCGGCTAGCCGCTTCCGAATGAGTACTAGTAGTGCTGGAAACAGCAGGTAGTACTGTTCTTCGATGGCCAGTGACCAGGTATGCAGCAACGGCTTTTGCTCGGCTGGCCCTTCAAAGTAGCCGGCTTCGCTGAAGAACAGAAAATTCGAGCTGAAGACCGTCGTGGTCGCCAGGCTTTGGCCGAAATCCTCCAGCTCAACGGGCATCAGCAATAGATATGCGGGAATACAACATAGCAGTGCAACGGCGAACAGCGCGGGAAACAAACGACGGATGCGTCGGGCGTAGAAATCTTTGAAGCTGAACCGCGCTTGCGCAATTTCTGGAAGGATGAGCGATGTGATCAGAAACCCGGAGATGACGAAGAACACGTCGACCCCAACATAGCCACCAGAGAACTGCGGCATGCCGGCGTGGTAGAGCACAACGGGAATCACGGCAACTGCGCGCAGACCATCGATATCGCGACGGTACTTGTTGCCGGCGGGCCCAGGTTGGCTCACGTGTTGGCGCTCGGAGGGGTGTTCCGTCGAGGCGCGATCCGGTGCATGTCAGCGGTGCAGATCGACGCCGACAGGGCAGTGGTCGCTGCCCTGAGTCTGTGGCCAGATAAAGGCTCGCTCGACCTGTTTGAAGGCTGATGCCGAAGCCAAGATGTAGTCGATGCGCCAACCGACGTTGTTCTCTCGAGCACCACCGAACTGTCGCCACCAACTGTAGTGCCCTGGCTGGTCTGGATGCAACGCGCGGAAGGTGTCGACCCAGCCTGCCTCTAACCAGCGGCCGAACTCAGCCCGTTCTTCAGGTAAAAAGCCGCTGGACTTGGTGTTGGTCTTGGGACGAGCAAGGTCCAATGCCGTGTGCGCAGTGTTGTAGTCGCCGGTAACGTAAACCGGCCCCCGGCGTTTCATTCGCTGCACTCGCTCAAACACGGCTTCACTGAAGGCCAACTTGTACGGCACCCGGCTGTTGTCTCTGTTCTTACCGCTACCTTTCGGAAAGTAGGCGCTTACCACCGCGGTTCGTCCGAAGTGCGCCGCCATGTAGCGGCCTTCGCTATCGAACACTGCGTCACCCAGGCTGTGTTCTACTCTGTCCGGCGCCTGACGGCTATAGATCGCGACCCCGCTGTAACCGGGTCGCTCTGCCGGAAAGAAGGCGGTATGCCAGTTCCGAGGTTGGCGAATTCGATCCTCGAGCTGTTCCGGAAACGCGCGCACTTCCTGTAACGCTAGAATGTTCGCTCGAGAACGGCCGAGGAAATGACCGAAACCTTTGCGGGTGCAGGCGCGCAGCCCGTTGACATTCCAGCTGACGATTCTCATGGGGAGCGCAGTCTACCGAATGCGAATCCAGGGCGCTGGGCGCTACACTAACTAAATTTGGAGATTCGCAGACCATGTTGAAGATCTACCATGCACCGAACACCCGCTCCCTACGCGTTATCTGGCTATGCGAGGAGCTGGAACTCCCTTACGAGGTGATTCCGGTGGACTTCTCTGCAGAATACCGCGCGTCACCCGAATGGCGGGCCATGCACCCAGCGGGCAAGGTCCCGGTGCTCACCGATGGCGCGCTAACCATGTTTGAGTCCGGTGCCATGGTCCAATACGTTTTGGATCGCTATGGGGAAGGCCGGCTGCAGCCGGCTGTGGGAACAGCGGAACACGCGATCTACTTGCAGTGGTCCTGGTTCGCCGAGTCCACCCTGGCGCGACCCCTTGGCGAGATCGTCAATCATGGCCGCGAGTTCCCTGGTGAAGCCCGTATCCCAGCGGTAGTGCTGGAGATGCAGAACCGAGCCACGGTGTGTTTACAAGCCGTGGCCCAAGCGACCCAGGGCCAGTCCTATCTGCTGGGCGAGTCGTTTTCGGCGGCGGATGTGATGATGGGCTACAGCCTCATGCTCGCCCAGCTGCTGATTCCGGACCGAATTCCGGAGCCGTTACTGCCCTACTGGCAGGTCCTGCAGGCCAGACCCGCATATCTAAGAGCGTTTGCGTGAAAGCCGCGTTGGGCAGAAGATAAGCTGTTCTACTGGCGTGAGGTGAGTATGTCCAGACAACAACTGATTGAAATGGCGCGGCATAACATCGAGCTGTACCAGTCCGGTGGGCTGGACCTGGCCGCGGATGTTTTCAAAGTTGCCGCCGAGAACTACTACGATGAATCGCGTTTTCAGCAGGAAATAGGCGGTATCTTTCGACGCCTGCCCCTGGTGTTGGCGCCCTCGGCTGAGCTTGCCAACCCGGGTGACTACAAAGCCATGCAGGCCGCGGGTCTGCCGGTGCTGTTGACGCGGGATCAGTCCGGTGAGCTGCACGCGTTCGTTAACAGTTGCAGCCATCGCGGAACGGCGGTGGCCGTCGACGGTACCGGCAACCGTTTTAAGTTCGTTTGCCCTTACCACGGCTGGACCTTCAGTCAAGAAGGCGCATTGGTAGGCGTGGCGTCGGCCGAAGAGTTCGGCGAGTTCGATCGTAGTCATTATGGCTTAACGCCGTTACCGGTGTTAGAGCGTGCGGGGCTGATCTGGTGTGTACTCAATCCTGAGTCGACCTTAGATCTGGAGGCGTTTCTGTGTGGCTACGATGACATGCTGGCCAACTATGCGTTGCAGAACTGGTATCTCTTCGACAAACGCACCCTGCGTGGGCCGAACTGGAAGATTGCCTACGACGGCTACATGGATCTTTACCACTTGCCGGTGCTGCACAAAGATTCGATCGGTAAAGGCGTCTCCAACAAAGCCCAGTACTACGCTTGGGGGCCGCATCAGCGAGTCATTTCTCCCGCCAGACATGAAGACCTGCAGTCGCTGCCGGAGGACAAATGGCCGTCGGAGCAATTGATGGTTGGGGTGTGGACAATCTTTCCGCACGTGTCCATTGCTTCGTTTCGAGGCGGCGGTAGAAGCATTATGTTGTCGCAGCTGTTTCCGGGATCGGAGCCGGGCGAGTCCTATACCACGCAGTATTACCTGATGGAGCAAGCACCGGACGAAGCCCAAGCAGCTGAGGCTCGAGCACAGTTTGATTTGCTGGAGCACGTGGTGGAATCAGAAGACTATGCGACGGGCTTTCGCCAGCAAGCCGCGCTGAAGGCTGGGGGTCGGGATCATGTGCTGTTTGGTCGCAACGAAGGTGGTGGCCATCGCTTTCACCAGTGGGTGGAGGAATTGCTGCAGACGCCCGATTCGCGACTGAACGAGTTGTTTGCGAATGCGGAACGACCAACAGGCTGAAGCACGTGGCACCATTGGATTGCTAGTTGTAATAGTCGGTATCCGACCTTACGGACAGTGTCGGATATGCTCTAAAGCAGACGTTCTAAGGCGTCCGGCATCTACCGCCGCTATCGACCCGTTGGAGACGAAGCTCCCGGCGATCCTTACTATCGAGGTCGAGTAGGTAGGAGATAGAGATGAATTGGGATGCCATTAGTGCAGGCGCTGAAACCATCGGAGTGATTGCCGTTCTAGCCTCAGTCTTGTACTTGGCAAAACAGGTAAAGACTGGAAACGACCTAAACCGTGCCGATACTTTCCGAGCGATAATGCAAGGTATGGGCAACTACCTTAATGACATGTTTTCGCTGGAAAACGCGGAACTGATCGAAAAAGGATTTCTGAGCTTCTCGACCTTGTCACCATACGAGAAGGTCCGTTTCGACAATCTAATGGCGAACTACTTCAATTACGCCGAGGACTCGTTCAGTAGCTCTAATGTTGAACTATTAGGCGACGAAACAATGCAAAATTGGACCTACTGGTTACAATCCCGGTTTTTTGCGTACGAAGGCATCCGAGACTGGTGGCAATTTGGTAAAGGCGCATATCCGCCGGAATTTCAGTCTTGGATTGAATCAATCATCGAATCAACGGACACCAGCCGGGATGTGTACGGGTTTTTTGACCCGGTATAGGCAGAATTGGACTAAGTCCACCAAGCCCGCTTGTGGCCGAAAGCACGCGAAACAGGCGGTGAGATGGAGGTCGGCTATGGAGCAACTTAAAGCAGTTAGGAGAAAAGCTCGAAAGCCGCCATTAGAAACTGAGCGATGACCGGCTCTTTTC
>JBPCXR010000145.1:0-2887 GCA_051027215.1 Pseudomonadales bacterium
GCGTTCAGGAATCTAGTGGTTTGGTTTGATAAGAAGACATACAAGCCACCAACCGCGATTGAGGAAATCGACTGCGGCGCTTGGGCTGGTATCTTGGAAAATGAGCGCACAAGCATGCCGGGCGAGGGCGCAGGTTACATGGTATATATGCCAGTGGCGGGAGTCACCCAAGAAGCCAACCTGACTTTGGACGACGGTTGTGTCAACGATCCGAGCTTGTTCACAAAGGGTGCCATTGTAGACCCACGCCCGTTTCCGAATCAGTGTTTGATCGCTTCGTCAATGTCGGGCGACGTCTTCGTGGAGTCGGAGAAGCTACGACAAGCGCTGGCGGTGGTGATTGAAGTTTGCAAGCCGGACTATGCGGCGGTACATGCAATGTGGCCGCGCGATCGAGAGCGTTACTGGTTATTTTGGATGACGCGAGGCTTTGATGTTGAAAAGCAGCGGTCGGTGCGAATCGACGCTGAGCCCGACAAGACAGAGGATTGGATGGGCGGCACACTTTGGATCAACTCAAGAAATGCGCCGGAAAAATGACTCTCAAAAGGAGACGAACGCCCATTGGTTAGTTATGGCAAGATCTGCCGTTTAATTGACCAAACGAGAGACTCGGAGCGCACCTATGAATCCATTCGACCTCACAGGCAAAGTAGCCATCGTCACCGGTGGCAATAGCGGCATCGGTTTAGGCATGGCCCGCGGTCTGTCCAAGGCCGGGGCAAGTATAGCCATCGCCGCGAGAAATAAGAGCCGCTCTCAAGAAGTAGTGGAGGCCTTTCAAAAAGAAAACCGACCTGCAATGGCAGTGGAGTGCGACGTAAAAGACGCAGCGGCTATCGAAAACCTGATGGCCCAAGTAGAGGCAGACTTCGGCCGCATCGACATATTGGTGAATAATGCAGGCACATCCGTTCGCAAGCGTCCTGAAGATCTAAGCTACGAAGACTGGCGCCACGTACTGGACACCAACATCGACAGCGCCTTCCGTTGTAGCCAAGCGGTCTACCCGGCCATGAAACGTGCCGGTAGTGGAAAAATATTGAACAACGGATCCATGCTGTCCTTGTTCGGCTCTCCCTGGGGCAGTGCTTACGCCGCCTCCAAAGGAGCCATGGTGCAGCTCACCAAATCCCTGGCCACTGCATGGGCCGAAGACGGCATCCAAGTGAATTGCTTTCTACCAGGCTGGATCGACACACCGCTCACCATCGGCGCCCGCCGCGAAATCCCTGGCTTGGAAGAAAAGATCACCGAGCGCACACCCGCCAAGCGCTGGGGCCACATCGACGACTTCGGCGGCATTGCCGTTTTTCTGGCGAGCTCGGCATCGGACTTCATTACCGGGACTGCTATTCCCGTAGACGGTGGGTTTTCAGTGACGGTGATTTGATCATCAATAAAACAGAACATGGAGCGCCTTCATCGGCTGACAGAGGTTTGCCCGAACTTCTGACGCCACATCTCGCAACGCTGCGCATCACGGTCCTCGTAAACACGGATGGCGGACGCAGGATCCAGAGTAAACACATCCTCCCGGCCTTCCGCCAATGCTGTCAGTCGCATGGTGTACCAGGCCGTGATCCCGCCCGGTGGTGCAGACTCGAACTTCGGGAAATCGGGATCGTGGCCTCCGTCGGTTAACCAAGTTTTGGGCAGCCGGGGATCGAGCACCATGGCGCGCGCCAAACCCACGACGTCGATAGCACCACTTGCCACCGCATCCGCCGCTTGCTCCCGAGTCTTGAAGCCGCCTGTGAGCATTAGTGGCGTATTCGTCGTCGCTCGTGCGCGCCGGGCGAAATCGAGAAAGTATGGCCCTGTGCCCGAGCCGTCAGAGGTCGCCTTCGCTCCTGGAAAATAGGTGCCCGCACTAATGTCAATCAAATCGACCGAGGTAGCATCGAGAAACCGCACCACCTCCAGAGCGTCATCCTGCGTGAGTCCACCTTCCAGTTGGTCCGTCGCGTTTATCTTGATGCCGATAGGAAACGCCGGCCCGACGGCGCTTCGCATCTTATCTAGAATCTCAATGACTACGCGACATCGAGATTCGATCGAGCCACCGTAGGCATCGGTCCGGCGATTGAACAATGGCGAGAGGAACTGACTGAGCAAAAAGCCGTGAGCGGCATGGACCTGAACGCCGCCAAACCCTGCTGCCATTGCGCATGCTGCGGTCTTCGCAAACAGGTTTGCCAACTCCTGTACCTCGTCCATCGACATGCCCTCGCACTGGACTTCGCCAATATCGAGAGCCGATGGCCCCTTCGGCCGGCTGATTGGTTGGTGCGAAAGGGCGCCCGCGTGACCGAGCTGCGCCCACAGGTGAGCGCCTTCCATCGAACCTCTGCCGGCCAGTGATTGCAGCGCTTGGTGATTCGTACTTTCTTGAAGCACCAGGTTTCCTGGTTTCTCCGGAAAGCGTGGGTCCCCTTGCACCTCACCGATGATCGATAGCGCGATTCCACCCCGAGCCCATCTTTCGTAGAGTTGGATCTGCGCCGTAGTCGGGTCGCCCCGACCGTCCGCAAGCGAGTCCGACATTGCAGACTTGGCGAGTCGATGCTTCAAAACCGCGCCGCAGGGAAGGACCAGCGGGTGCTCAAGACTATGATTGGTAGCTGGGGGTTCGACCATGAATCGCGAAAACCTAATGGCTCGGTGTCCCGCACACTATCGCAATAGCGTCAAAATGCAACGCATACCCAGAAGCCATTGCGATGCCCAGTTCAAACGCGAATGATTCTCATTCAAAAAACGTTTCCGCGGATGCGTTTCCGCAGGGCGCCGATTTTAATACTGTTTACAGGACTCACTGAGATAGTCGAGGAACACCCTGACTTTGGGCGTCACCCCTTTGCGGCTTGGGACTATGGTGTAGAAG
>JBPCXR010000146.1:0-10882 GCA_051027215.1 Pseudomonadales bacterium
TGGCGGCCTGGCCGTGGCGTGCGGCCGGCATGCCCGTGCCGCAGGCAGTGATCCGCATCTCATCGGCGGGCAGCTCTTCGGTGCCCGGATAATATGCGTATCTATCCGATGCCGTACCCGTTGGAGAGTCGACCTTGCCACCGGCGCCGAGGAGTACTATCAGTCCTAAGGTCGCCACAGATCCGACGATGAAGGGATAGATATGTCGTTGCATTACAATTCTCCCAATAAGAATATCCGCTCACAAAATATGCCACGCAATAATTCACAAGGTTCTATTCAACTACAGCGGGAAGCTGTTCCACATCCAGCGCACGCCAACTTCGAGTGACCATTCGCGTTCGAATGAGTTGCTTTGGTTGTTGATGCCATACCCCGGCTTGGCGTAGACGACGAAGCCTGCCTTGTCGCCTTTGGGAGGAGTGATCACCTTGCCGAACTCAGGTGCAAACCAGAAATTTTCCTCGTCGGTCTCGAAGTCGAAGACACCCTGGAACTCGGCCATCATGTAGAAGCGGTGCTTGGGGCTGATCATGTATTGCAGGAAATATCGCAGGCGAAGCCGATCGACGTCCGGTCTGCCGGAACTCTTACTTATATCGGTGTCGTAAAACTGGACCAATGCCGCGAACCATCGAGGATTTGAACTGATGACAAATCCTCCACCAGGCGAAAAGACCAACGTGTCTCCCGTTAGTTCCTCGCTACCGATAGGTAGCGTGAATTCCGGAATTATCACCGGAATCCAGTTGTACTTACCAAGCTGAAATGGTTTGAGTATGAAGGGTCCGCGAATGACGGGATCGGCCATTCCGGTCGACTCAACGCCCCCGATATCCGTGAAGTCCTGGTCCCTCGAGATCGGACCTTCATAGACGAAAGCGCCGGGGGCCTTGCCGAACCATTTGACTGGCGCCATCGCGAACACCGAGTAGTCCGTGACTTCCGTACCGTTTTCAAGGCTGTTGTGTCTGATGTACGGATTAATCCGATAATTGAAGGTGCTTGGTTTGTTGCCGGTCTTGACTTCACCAGACGATGCTTCCGCGGCGCTCGCGACGTTCGTAGTGGCGATCATCGCCAGCGCGCAAACTGCTGTGCCCACAATGGTTCTCAATAAACGAGCCTTCGGTATGAAAGTATCCATGTCCCGTGACCTCTCCTGTTAGTCCACATCTTCAAGCAACGTGTGCTCTGATTGACATTAATAGCAGTTCCCGCGTTGTCTCAGTATCCGCTTTAGGACACCCACAGAAGCGGCTAGTTTTCGAGCCGCTCGAGAATGCGCTGGCGAAGCTTTGGAAAGCGCGCCAGCACGTGTGTAGGGTCCCTGGGCGTTGCCATCTATTTGTAACCACTGCTTCCTCGCAAACTCTGTGTCGGTGTCAGCTGCTATTTCACGCAGTCTTGGCGGCGATTTTTTGACCTTCTTCCCGTCGCCGGTTTTGGCGCGGCGACACGGAGCGCTGCCTGAAGTGTGAGTATCGCGTCGCTATGCGCCATTAGAAGTTAGCTGGGGTGACGTTACCCGTTGTTGTAACGTTACATGCCCGGCACACGGCGGTTTGCTTCACGACCGTTGCGAGTAATACGCGCAGTCATGCGGCTCAGGTCATCGGCAATCGTGAAAACGTCTGCAAGCGACGAGCGCCCTGATTCAGGTTCGACCACGTTCACAAAGCCCCGCGCTGTAAATAGACAAGGCTATTAATTCCACCGAGGATATGGGACCAATATCCTCCATGGGACACTAGTCAGCCAGCTAATGTGTCAGTAAGACGATAAGGTGCTCACCGACTCGCGGGGTGATGGTTGTTTAGTCCTACGCAGCGCGGACTCTATTACGGCTAGGCGGGAGTCAGTAACTGCGCAGGGATCGATGCCTGCAACAGGTGCTATCTCTTGAGCGTATCGACGGGTTTTTCGTGGAATCGTAACTGATAATCTTGGGCAAACCGGCCAAGATGCGACATGCCGAAATCCTCGGCGACCGCAGTTACCGTGGCCTCCTTAGCATTACTACACAGCAAGACGCTGCGAATGGCATCCAGACGCAGGTCGCGAACGAACTGCATGGGGCTCACCCCGTGACGTGTTTGGAAGCCTCGGGTGAGCGTGCGCACATGTAAACCCGAGGCCTCGCAGAGCTCTGACCGAGTGATTGGCTCCGCGAGTCGATTGAATATCCAGTCTTCCGCTTTCTGAAGTGCCCCCGGGTTGGGCAAGTTATCGGACTCTCCCAGTGCGGACACTCCTGCCAATTCCGTGGCGAGCAGGAAATCGCTGGCCAATTCGATTTCTTGCGTCGTGCTGTCTTGGGTATCGCTATGTATGGCGCTCCACCAGGTATTGGACCTGAGGAGGAATGCTCGACCAGCTGAACCGCGCAAGTTCAGGGTACCGTCGAAATTCAAGTTTGGCTGGTGGCCCCCGCCCGTTAACTCCTGACCGGCTTTGAGCAGCAATCGGTCATCGAGGCGAATCACCAGCGTACTGGTTGCTTGGCTGCGAAGATTCAACGAACGGTCTCTATTGGTGACATCCGCCGATCGTGGAATGACATCAGCGACGAATTGTCCCTGGTCGGATTCGAATGCGCCTCGCAGGGGTACATTGACATAGGTATAACCGGCAGGGTGTCTATTTAAATGGACGTTGCGCATGCTCGTGATCATCATGGAGACAGGCGACTCGTATGCGTCGACGGGAACATTTACTCGGGCGCGAAATCGACCCGGCCTGAGAGTATCAACCTCGATCTCCGGTAGAAAATCCCCGGTGAACCGCTCGCTTAATTCATCCGGCTGCGTTGTCTCTAGAACTGCAGTATTCACGCTTATCCCCGAAGCTGTCTCGCGTAAAGGTCAGCACATCGTCCCTTAACCATACTCGCTAAGTTAAAGGGAGCACGACATCCGTTTTGGGACACAGCCCAATCGGTATATTTGCCTAGCACGGTCTTCTGTTCACCGACCAGGTAACGCGCACAAACACGTCGAAACCTTCCCTTCGCTGGCGTACGTCGAGCATGCGATCATGGAGAGGCGATTCGAAAGCACATCAGAGGTTACAGCATAACGTTTGCGCCCTAACGCAATGGCCCCAACGATTTCTACTCTTGTTTACGTTCTATACCGAAGACATAGGTAACACTTTCGGTGTAAACGGATTCTTAGCCTGTTCGATCCGGTCCTGATCCTGGTCAAAAAAGCCAAGATACTCCATAAAGCCCACCAGCCAGATTTTCTCACTCACCTCTCTGATTCCCACGATTTGATTGCCCAGGCGTGGCTCAGGCTGATTTTACGCTTGGCAGTTGGTCACGCGCACAGTTCGGTCGTGGAACGGGTACTCGGGTTCGTCAGGCGACTGGTAGACCCGCGGTGAAGGTGTATACAGCTCGCCCGGATACTTCATGTTGAGTGCCTGATGGGTGCGCTCGATGTTGATACCTAACCGTAGCCAGAAGACCGGGAGCTTGGAGAGTCCGAACCGAGCAGTCCTGGAGGCGAACGGTGTGCTGTTGTTCATGCGGATTGCATCGGCTAGCACAAACTCCTGGAAGGTGCGCTCAAACACGGTAATGGCGTAGCGCCCCTTGGTTGAGTCGAGCGCATCGCAGACGAGTAGATAGCGGATCTTATAGTCAGTGATGGTCAGCGGGTAGCAGTAGCGTTTGTTACCGAGCAGGTACTCACCCTTATAGTCGGCACACCACAGCACGTTGGCTCGCCGAGCATGCGAGAGCTCAGTGTCTTGGGCGCGATAACGTTTTCTCTTACGCCGTTTAACGAGCCCATGCCGCTCGAGGACCGCATATACCGTGCTTTGGGACACGAATCGCGCCCGGTGCGGATGTCCCAACACGGATATCGCCCGGCGGGTATGCCGTGGATGCTGGCCTGGTGCGGTAGGAAATAAGACAGAAGTGTTGTGCGGGGGAGGGATCCATGCGACGGTTTTCTATGGCGATGCTACCTGTGTTGTTGGTCTGGGGTTGCTCCCCAGAACTTGAGCCCGAGGCCCCTGTAACCAGGTCCGTGCTCGCGGTTCAAGTTGCGGACATTGGCCATCTCGATGGCCGCTCTTTTCCGGGTCAGGCCAGGGCCACCAGAGAAGTGGATCTCGCCTTTCGGGTGGCCGGCCCTTTAGTCGAATTTCCCGTTGATGTTGGCGACAGTGTTGTCCAGGACAGCGTTGTTGCGCAGATCGACCCGCGCGATTTTGAGATCGCTGTGACTCGGGCGGAAGGTCAGTTAGACCGTGCCAGCGGCGCCCTGACCCGGGCGCGCAACGACTACCAGCGTTTGCAGCGCGTCTACGAAGATGATCCCGGCGCCACCAGCCAAACCGCAATCGACCGGGCAAAGGCCGACTTTGATACCGCGCGAGGCAATGTCAAGTCCCTCGAGGCGACGCTTGCAGCAGCCCAGGACGCGCTCGATGATACCGCCTTGCGGGCGCCGTTCGACGCCACGGTGGTTGCCACATACGTCGAGAATTTTGAAGACGTGCGTAACAAGCAGGCCATTGTGCGCATGGTCAACATGGACCGCATCGAGATGATCGTCAGTATTCCAGAGAACCTGATCCCCCAGGCGTCTCTGATCGAAGAGGTTATGGTGGTGTTTGACGCATTCCCTGAAACCACGTTGAAAGCGCAGATCAAGGAGATCGGCACTGAAGCGTCCGTTGCCACCCGGACGTATCCCGTTACCCTGATTATGGACCAACCGGAAGAGGTGACCGTTCTCGCCGGCATGGCGGGTACCGCCACCGGCAGCACCAGCTCGCCGGGCGGCGATGACGGCAGCCTGACCATACCACTTGCTGCAACGTTTTCAGCGGATGCGTCGGGCAACACATATGTCTGGGTCATCAATCGCGAGGCAGGTGAGGCAGATCGGCGAGAGGTGACCGTGGGCCAGTTGTCCAACAGCGGCGTGGAGGTTCTCGGCGGCCTGCAGGCGGGCGAGTGGGTCGCTGTTGCCGGTGTCAATACACTACGGCAAGGGCAGTCGGTGCGTATCGCCAATGCCCAGGTTAAGGAGTAAGCGAGGTGAGCCTCACGACGGCGGCCATTGACAATCGTGCGGTTACCTATTTCTTTGCAGTCTTGCTGTTCGTCGGCGGGATATTCAGCTTTTTCGAGCTCGGTCAGCTCGAGGACCCGGAATTCACTGTAAAAACTGCTGTCATCGTCACACCTTACCCGGGCGCAAGTCCGGAGGAAGTAGAGCTGGAGGTGACCGACAGAATCGAGCTGGCTTTGCAGGAGATGCACCAACTCGACAACGTCTCGTCGCTGTCCAGAGCCGGCGTGTCGACCATCACGGTTGATATCAAGCAAGAGTACTGGTCGGACCGACTGCCGCAGGTCTGGGACGAGCTTCGCCGCAAGGTCCGCGACGTTTCATCTTCGTTGCCACCGGCAGCGATGGACTCCGAGATCATGGACGACTTCGGCGACGTGTTTGGTTTTGTGTTAGCAGTCACCGGCGACGGTTACACCACACGGCAACTCGAAAGCTATGTGGACGCAATCAAAAAAGAATTGAGCGTGGTGGAAGGCATCGCCCGTGTGAACACCTGGGGTATCCAGCAGCAAGTCATCTACGTCAACGCCTCACAATCCCGCACCGCCACACTGGGGGTAACCCCCGCCGCCTTGGCCTCTACCCTTGGATCCCAGAATATGGTGATCGACGCAGGCAGCGTCGACGTGCAGGATCGGCGGCTGCGTATCGAGCCGACCGGCACTTTTCGCTCGCCGGACGATATTGCGGATTTGACCGTGCGTTCGTCGCTGGCGGATGCGCTGGCCTCGCTTGGTCCCGCGCGTGCCGAACGTTCAACTGATCTGGTCAGGATCGGTGAGGTTGCCAGCATCAGCCGCGGCTACCAGGACCCGCCGCGCTGGCTCATGCGCCATAACGGCATACCGGCGCTGGGCATCTCTCTGACCAACGTCAAGGGCGCCAACGTGGTCACCGTTGGGCAGAATGTCGACGCGCGTTTGGATGAAATCATCCAGGAACTACCGGTTGGTGTCGAGCTGCACAAAGTGGCGTGGCAATCCGACATCGTCGATGACTCGGTCAAAGGCTTCCTGGTTAACTTCGGCGAAGCGGTGTTGATCGTGCTGGTAGTGCTGACCTTGGCCATGGGTTGGCGCATGGGACTCATCATCGGGACCGCGCTGGTGCTCACCGTGCTGGGCAGCTTTATCATCATGGCTACTCTTGGTGTCGACCTGCAGCGCATGTCTTTAGGCGCGATGATCATCGCGCTGGGGATGATGGTCGACAATGCCATAGTGGTGTCCGATGGTACGGTGGTCAGGTTACAGAAAGGCATGGACCGTAGACAGGCGGCGGTTGAGTCCGCTGCCCAGCCGTCCTGGTCTTTGTTAGGGGCGACCATCATAGCCGTCATGGCGTTCTACCCGATATTCGCCTCCACCGCCGATGCGGGGGAGTATTGCCGAACCTTGTTCACGGTGGTCGCCATCACCCTGCTCATGAGCTGGCTGGTGGCGATGACCATCACCCCACTGCAGTGCATGGCCTTGCTACCGGATCCGGACCCCAACGCCAGCGGTGATGAGTACGGCGGCAAGTTCTATGTCGGCTTCCGTCGATTACTGACCGGCGCCATTCGCCAGCGATTTATCACACTGGGCGGACTCATGGCTCTACTGGTGGTATCGGTCTACAGTTTTCAGTTCGTCACACAACTGTTCTTTCCGTCCTCCTCGCGCGATCAGTTCATGGTGGACTACTTCGCACCGGAAGGTACACGGCTGCAACAGGTTGCCACAGATCTCGAGGCAGTTGAGCGCAAACTCATGACGGACGATCGCATCAAAGCGGTAAGCACCTTTATCGGTCAGGGCCCACCGCGCTTCTATCTGCCGGTGGACCCGGAAGGCGCATTTCCGAACTTTGGTGAAATTGTCGTCACGGTACATGATTCCCGGGACATCGACGCCATCACCGCCGAGCTGAATCCCTGGTTTAAGGATAACTACCCGGATGCCACGGTGCCGATCCGCAAGTACAGCGTCGGTCCCGACGACAAGTGGAAGCTCGAAGCGCGCTTCAGCGGTCCGGCGGTGGCTGACCCGGCCATACTTCGCGAACTGGGTGACCAGGGTTTGGCAATTCTTGAAGGAAATCCGTTAATCGCGGTACAGCGCACGGATTGGTTCAACCGCACGCAAAAAGTAGTGCCAGACTACAGTCAGGAGCGGGGGCTATGGTCCGTGGTGACACGGCAGGATCTGGCGATCACCACCAAGCGGGCATATGACGGCATCCCCGTGGGTCAGTTCCGGGAGAGCGACAAGCTTCTGCCAATCGTCGTGCGGCTCGATGAGGAGGAGCGCCGTGCGGTCAACGAGATGGATGTCCTGCAAGTACAAGGAATGTTGTCAACCCGCACCGTCCCAATCGCCAGTGTTGTCGACGGGTTGGCGGTGGAGTGGGAAGATCCGGTCGTGCAACGCTGGAATCGGCGTCGGGCGCTTACCGTGCAGGCACATCCCGCACCGGGGGTCACGTTTCCGACCGTCTACGCCAGCGTGATAGATGATTTCAACGCGATCGAGTTACCGCCGGACTACGAGCTCGTGTGGGATGGGGAATATGACAGCACCGACTCGGCGCGCGCTTCGCTGTTGCCCGGCATGATCCCCACCGCAGTGATTCTGTTGTTTACCCTGGTGCTGCTCTACAACGGTTTTCGTAAGCCGCTCGTGATATTAACCAACATTCCTTTTGCTGCGGTAGGCATCGTGGTCGGGCTGCTCGCCACTGGCGCTTCGTTCGGTTTTGTCGCGTTGCTGGGCGCCATGAGCCTCGTCGGCATGATGATCAAGAACGGCATTGTCCTGGTCGACGAGATCGGTATTGGCGTCGACGCCGGCAAATCTGAATACGATGCGATAGTCGATGCTGCTCTATCCAGGTTGCGCCCAGTAATGCTCGCGGCTGCGACCACCGTGCTCGGCGTCATCCCGCTGTTGCAGGATGTATTTTGGATAGGGTTGGCGGTTGTGATCATGGCTGGTCTTTCGTTCGGCACGGTCCTTACGATGATCATGATTCCGGTTTTTTACTCACTGTATTTCAAGGTGGAAGCGCCCAAACCGACTTGAGAATTGGACTGTACGATCAGTCAGAACAGGATTCACTTCCCGGTTACGCTGCCTCGTAGCTCGTCAAGCGTTGCTAAGTTGTGGCTGAATGCCATAAAGGAGAAATCGCATGGTCCGCCGAAACTATTTCTACCCACAGTTGATTGGGCTGCTGGGTTTTGTGGTGATCGCGCCAATCGCGCAGGACTACGACCTGTTTGATGATCGGGTTATCGGTGCGCTCGCTACCATTATTCTGCTAATTGCTGGGGCTGTTTCGCTTCGGGGACAAGGTATGCGGTCTATTGCTGCTGTGACCCTTGCGGGTTTGGGCACAGCGTCCGCGGGCGCTGTTCTGTTTTTGGACCACAAACTTCTGCTGGTTTTGATGGCTTTGACGACCGTGGCGTTTGTGTCGTTTTCCGGGGTGTACGCCATCCGCGATGTCATGCAACGCGGCTTGATTGGTGGCAACGAGTTAGTCGGCGCGGTATGTGTCTACATCAACATCGCGGTGTTCTGGGCGATCCTCTACTACCTGCTGGAACAACTGGACCCGGGCTCGTTTCGTGATTTGGTCGCGCCAGAGCCAGAGCTGCTCGAGTTTGTTTACATCAGCTTCGTGACGTTGACCACGCTGGGGTATGGCGACATCGTCCCGGTCAGCGGCGCGGTTCGAACTCTGGCGTATACGCAAGCCGGTGTCGGTCAATTTTATATTGCTGTTTTAGTAGCGGGTTTAGTGGGGACCCGGCTTGCCCGTGTCACATCGGACGCGCCAGAGCATCAGCGAGGTAATGGGGAAACGCCATGAACTTGAGATCAAGAACTATCCGCCTTTTTGTCCTTCTACTCACATTGCCTGCGTGTACCATGGTCGGCCCCGACTTCAACGCGCCCCATGCGCCGGTCGCGGATCAGTGGTCAATTGACGATGACCGTCTGTCAGCAACATCTGTCGATCATGGTGAGTGGTGGGCAACCTTCAACGACCCGACTCTGACCACCCTAATCAACGAAGCGCGCGCCCATAATCTGCGTCTGCAGCTGGCTGGTTTGCGCGTGTTCGAGGCACGCGCGGTGCTAGGTCGTGTGCGTGGTTACCAATACCCGCAGCTACAGCAGCTCAGCGCCGGGGTCACTGCCATAGAACTCAGTGAAAATGCGGAACCCGTGAGCGTTCTGCCAGACCCGGTTCGTGAGGGTTTTGACACCAGCTTCGAAAACTACGGCATCGGTATAGATGCCGCCTGGGAACTGGATTTCTGGGGCAAGTTCCGTCGCGGGGTCGAGGCCGCGGACGCCAATCTGGCGGGCGCGGAACGTGATTTCGACGATGTGCTCATCACTCTGGCCGGTGAAGTGGGCTCCGCCTATGTGCTGCTGCGTACCCTGGAAGAACGATTGAACTTCGCAGAACGTAATGTGGCCGTGCAAGCACGCAGCCTGGAGATCGCTGAAGTAAGGTTCAAGAACGGTCTGACCACGGAGTTGGACATCCAGCAGTCACGCGCTCTGTTGCGCAGCACCGAGGCAACCATCCCGGTAATGCAATCGGCGATTGAGCAGACCAAACATGCGATGAGTGTGCTGCTAGGCAGACCACCGGAACGGCTCGATAGCCTGCTCGGTGCACGGGGTACCGTTCCGCTTGGACCGGCCCAACTCGATATTGGCGTGCCTGCCGACCTGCTGCGCCGTCGCCCGGATGTACGCCGCGCCGAAATGTTGGCGGCCAGCCAGAGCGCGCTGATTGGCGTCGCGCGTGCCGACATGTTTCCGGCGTTCTCGCTAGCCGGGTCCATTGGCTATGTGGCCGACAGCACCTCGGACCTTTTTGACAGTGACAGTGTGAGCGTTATCGGTGGTTTCGGCGCGATGTGGAATTTCTTGAACTATGGGCGCCTGCGCAACAACGTACGCATCGAGGACGCGCGCTTCCAGCAGCTGGTCACCGCCTATCAGCTAACCGTTCTAGGCGCCGCCAGGGAAGTGGAGAGCGCTCTATCACGTTTTCTCTCGGCTCAGCAGGAGGTTGTATTTAAGGCTGACGCCGCGTCCGCCAGCGAACGTGCAGTGGAATTGGCCTTAACCCAATACCGGGACGGTTTGACCAGCTACACCACCGTATTGGACACCCAGCGATTTCAATTGTTCGAACAAGACCAGCTGACACAGGCTCGAGGCAAGGTGGCGCTCAGCCTGATCGCCGCCTACAAAGCCCTGGGTGGCGGCTGGCGTCTGAAGGGCGATGACATGCTTGTACCCGAAGACGTTCGCACCGAGATGCAGCAGCGCACCCACTGGGGCAAATTGCTTGGCAGCGAGTAACACACTGCCAACTGCGCTGCGCTCAGCAAAGATGCGCCCCCTGGTATGGGTATACACCGCATAAATTGATTGGCTGGCAGTCATGAACAAGCGATTGCGTTTAGGGTCGCCAAAACACAGTTTGGCACAGAGTTCCGGCAGGTGGATCTGACTACGCGTGCACCTTCTGGATTGAATATAAGCACCCCATCATAGCCGTCATCTACCCAGCCAGCGGTTGACCATATATTGCCTTTCAACCGCACTATCAGTCGAAGTTTGTCAACGTAAAGGGTCAGAAAATCCACTACATGGAAGCCGGAAAAGGCGACCCTATCGTCTTTGTTCACGGTAACCCCGAAGCGCCCTATATTTGGCGTAACATTATGCCGCATCTTGAAAAATACGGTCGTGTACTTGCGCCTTCGCTGATCG
>JBPCXR010000147.1:0-3690 GCA_051027215.1 Pseudomonadales bacterium
CAACGGTGTTTGGCTGCGAGGAATTGCGTCGAGCTGACATCCCTGCGGCTTTGAGCGCGCCCATTGGCGTGGCGGCTGAAGGCTACATAAATGTGTGGCTGCGCTTTCCTGGAGGAGAGATCGTCAAGCTCGTGCGTCCACCCCAAGCTCCGACACGGTCACAAGAGCCTGCCTATATGGCAGATCGCACCGGTATTGCCTATTTCACGCTTTATTGCGACGACATTGCGAGCGCGGTCGCTGGGGCCGAAGCAAACGGTGCGAGTTTAGTCTCGGATCGTGCGCTAGCAGGTAGTAGCGAAGGCGTGAAGCTTGCTTTCTTGCGTGATCCGGAAGGCAACGCGTTCGAGTTCGTGCAGGCTTGAACACTCTAGAAACCGACGTCGTTGTGATCGGATCCGGCGCAACCGGTTTCGCAGCGGCGCTCACTGCGCGAACCCAAGGCCTAGATGTTCACATCTTCGAAAAGGCTGAAGTGTTCGGCGGCACAACTGCGCTTTCTGGCGGAGTGGCCTGGGTACCCGGCAATCACTTAATGGCGTCCACTGGCGGGGATTCGGCTCAGGCGACGTTGAGTTACTTAAAGCAACATGTTGGCAACCGCTCGAACGAAGCGAAACTGGCAGAGTTCGTTGCGCATGCACCACGTATGTTGGCGCTCATGACAGAGCGTGGCTATTTAAAGGTTGGTCGCATGGTCGGTTTCCCTGACTATCACGCCGAAACACCGGGTGGTGACTCGGCGCAGCACGGCGGCGGACGATCCGTGGAGCCCCTAGTTTTCTCCGGTGCAAAACTCGGCGATTGGCAGTCCAAGCTGCGCTATCGCGCGCGCAATGTGCCCATCGTTGGCACCATGAGCGAGCTGCGTCAGCTGGCGAGCTACAAGACGAATTTTGCCGACAGTCTCAAAGCCTGGCGCGCTATTCCGCGAAGTCTTTGGGGCAAGCTCACTGGCGCCAATCATCTGTCCATGGGGGCGGCGCTCATTGGTTGGTTAGCCCATGGGGCCCGGCAGGAGGGCATCGAGCTGCACCTGGCTACGGCGCTTCGATCGCTGCTCATTGAAGAGGATCGGGTGCAAGGCGTTGTTGTTGCAGGAGAGGAAGGCGAGCGCACTGTGTTGGCGCGCCGCGGGGTGATCCTTGCTTCTGGCGGTTTCGATCACAATGCAGAATTGCGCGCCGAGCACTTGCCTAGCGCTGGCGTTGCGGATCACTCATCAGGCGCGGGCTCCAACACTGGTGATGGGCAGCTTGCTGCGCTAGAAGCAGGCGCTGGCCTTGGGCAAATGGACGATGCCTGGTGGGCGCCGACCTGCTTGATCCCGGGGGTGGGTCCACAAATCGTGATTTTCGAGCGGGGTAAGCCGGGCCAGATCATTGTTGACGGTAACGGCCAACGGTTTACCAACGAGGCACGGCCCTACGGTGATTTCGTGCGTGCGATGTTTGACGCTGATGCAGCCAGCGGGTGCGCAATACCCGCTTTCATGGTCTTCGATCAAACCTACCGCGATCTCTATCCCATTGGTCACCTGCTGCCAGGCGTTACACCGCAGAGTGCGATAGACGATGGGTTTCTCACCCGCGCAGCAAGCGTTGAGGAGTTGGCTGGCGCGCTGGCAATCGATGCTAACGGTTTAGCGGAGTCGATTCGGCATTTCAATGTGATGGCGCGAGATGGCCGGGACGCTGATCATGGACGCGGAGAATTCGCTTTTGATCGCTATGGTGGAGATTCATCCGTTGCGCCAAATCCCTGCCTTGCGCCCATCGAACGAGCGCCGTTTTACGCCATAAAAATCTACCCTGGAGATCTTGGTGCCCACGGCGGTGTGCTCACCAATGAGCACGCTCAGGCGCTTGATGCCAGTGGACAACCGATCGACGGCTTGTATGCTGTAGGCAACTGCGCCGCATCTGCGCTCGGCGGGTTCTACCCCGGTGCTGGCGGTACGATTGGGCCGGGTATGACTTTTGGCTATGTGGCGGCCATGCATCTGGCTCGTGCCGAGGAAACTTCGAGCAAGGCAGCGCTATAGGCATACGCGGTTGAGCGGTTATTGGGTAAGTTGACTAGCGCGCAGCAACGCGCTGGCGATGCGCTTCCAGGGTGTAGTTTGGGTCCACGGCTACTGGTTTTTGTTCGTAACAGGCAACGTCGTAGAAGTCTCGAAGCGCGCAGACTTTGCCGTCGCGTATTTCGATTACCCCAACGATGTGGGGCGTCATGAGGTCCCTTCCGTCAGCGGCCCAATGGTGGTCGATACGTTCGGTGAACACCACGTTGTCGCGACTGGCAATGTGAATGAGGTCGGCGCTGAAATGCGTCATCTCATCGAGAATCGGGATGTGCTGGCGAAAGCCTCCTTGCTCCATGAGCGCGAAAATCTCAGCTTGGCCATGCAGCGTCGGTAGGCCGCTATTGGTCCAGACCATGTCCTCGGTGCACAGCAATGACATCCGCTGTGGCAGCGCGCCGTCATCCATCGCTTTAAAGACCTCTAGCGCCAAGTGCTCGTTGGCGTTGCTGGCATCATCGAGATTGATCATGAAGCTGGCCTCTTGTGTTGCAAACGCGTACCGGCACTTTACTCCGACCCCAGAAGCTAGGCTACGCCATGTTTCGGCGTTGCAGCTCCGCAACTACACCACTCATCATCTCGTCTAGGTCACGTAATTCACAGCCCAGCGTCGCCTGTCGCGCTAGGTCGAACTGGGTAGGGCGCACGGGCGCTTCATCCTGCGCAACCGGTGGCATTTCATAGCTCGGGTACGCTTTCTTTAAGGCTGCCAGAATGTCGCGCCAGTGCCAACTCTGCTTAACGCCAAAGTAGCGCCCGTGAGCGTTATCGTTTTCTAACGCATTGACGTGCAGCTTCGCCAGGTCCCGAGCGTCGATGATGGACATGGAGCCGTTGGGTACGCCCTCGGCAAAGCGTCGACCCTCAATGATTGCCTGGAATGCTTTCAGGCTGTTCACCGGCGCTGGCTGGAAGGCAGGGCCGACGATCATCGACGGATTGATCACGCTGACGCGAAGTTTGCCGTTAGCGGCATCCATCCTTGCCAACGCCGTCTGGTCCATCAACGTTTTTGCCGCCGGCGAGAACTTGCCAGCAGCACGCTGCTTTTCAGGGTCAGACCAATGGTCCACTTCGTTTTTCAGCTCTGGTTCTCCTCTCGGTGGATTAGTGGAGCCGGTGCTGGAGGTGAAAACTGCTCGGCTGATGCCGAGCTCCAGCGCGCTGTCTAAGATGTTGTTGGCAGCGCCAACCATTAAATCGATCGTGCTGGGCTCCTGGCGCTCGACACCGGCACACATGATTACCCCGGTGCAGCCCTGCATGGCACGCAACAGCGATTGCTTATCGCTCAGTTCCGCCGAGTGCAGAGTTAGTTCAGCCCCCGCGGTGGCTAACGGGGCTAGCTGTTCTAGCAGCCAGCGAGTGTTGCCTGCGCTCGTATCTCTAAGCGTGCCGTTCACACCGTAGCCTCGAGATAACAATTCAGCGGCGACGTGGCTGCCAACAAAGCCGCTGACGCCGACGACGCAGATGGTGTCATTTGCCATGAAGGATGCTCCTGGATTACTGGGGTCGGGGGGGGGGGGGGGGGGGGAGGGGGGTGTTTTTGCGTGTATCTTTTCCCCCCCCACCCCCCTCTCGACCCCCCCCCCCTTTTTTCT
>JBPCXR010000148.1:0-60225 GCA_051027215.1 Pseudomonadales bacterium
AACTAATAGCCCATCCAAGCCAATCATGGCGCCGCTGCGCGCTGGCTCGGCGTGGGATTGTACCGGTGCCGGGCGCAGCATAAAGGCCGCGGCGATGATCATGACCACGGCGAACACGGCGAGTTGCATTGTGCCGCTGACGTAGCTAGAGCTCCAAGCGCCAGCATAGGTACCGAGCATTCCAGGTACGCCAAACAACCAGACGCTGCGCCAATGGATGAGTCCCTGCCGCAAATTGTTGACGCTGGCGGCCAACGCGATTGCACCGACGATGGCTAGAGAGCTGGCGATCGCCACCTTCTCGTCTTGCCCTACCAGATAAACCAGAACGGGGACGGTAACGATAGAGCCGCCCGAGCCGAGCAATCCCAGACTCAATCCAATGGCCAGGGCTCCAGGCCATGCTAAAACCAATGCAGCCATGGCCTATACCTGTACCTGCGCAACGGGAATTTTGAAGTAACGCTGACCGTTGTCTTCCGGAGGAGGGTAGTCCGCGCCGCGAATGTTGAATTGCACAGACGGGTATAACAGTTTCGGCGCAGCAAGCTGGCGATCTCTACAGCGTCTCATTTCAACAAAATCTGCTTCAGTGGTACCGCTGGCGATATGGATGTTGTGTGCCCGTTGTTCAGCGACACTGGTTTCATGGACTTTTTCGGTGCGTGTAGGGGTGTCGTAGTCATGGCACATGAACAGCCGGGTCTGTGCAGGAAGTGCGAGGATGTTTTGTATGGAGCGGTATAGAAGCTGTGCGTCACCGCCGGGAAAATCTGTGCGGGCAGTACCGTAGTCCGGCATGAACAAAGTATCACCCACAAACGCGGCATCACCGCAGCAGTAGGTTGTGCAAGCCGGTGTATGACCAGGGGTATGCATTGCGCGAATGCGCAACTGACCCAGCTCCAGCTCGTCGCCGTCTTCAAGTAAACGATCGAATTGGGAGCCGTCGTTAGCAAAGCTTGTTTCAAAATTGAACGCGCGGCTGAAATGCGCCTGAACTTGCTGCACCTGGGATCCAATCGCCATAGGGGCACCCGTCATCTGCTGCAGATAGCGAGCCGCGGACAGGTGGTCAGCGTGAATGTGGGTGTCGAGAATCCACTTGGCTTGCAGATTCTGCGCCTGTAGGTGGGCGAGAATCGCATCGGCACCGTTGCTGCTGGCTCGGCCGCTGGCTGCATCGAAGTTCAGCACTGAATCGATCACTGCGGCTGATCCGCTGTCTGAGTCGGCGACGACGTAGCTATAGCTGTTTGTGGCGGTATCGAAGAAGGGTTGGACCAGGGGTGTCATGGAATAATCGTTATAATTAGATGGAACTAATTAAGAACTATATCGAATATAAAGTCCATAGCCGTGATGTAGGTCCTAAGCAGAAATTCACCGAGCATTTGAGCCGATTACTTAACTAAGTTCCCTCTGAAACAGGCAACTGCTGGATTGAATCGGCAAAAGCTGGGCATCAGCCAACTGGCTCTGTACCGTAAGCGCGCCGCTTGTTAGGTCCGAAGACGATGTTGATGAGTATTCGACGAAGTACGGTTTCTTGAGACGACGTCTGTCTTTGGCGCTGTTGCGCTTATGCGGCTGGCGCTTGGAAGGGCAGGCACCGGAGTTGGACCACTACGTGGTAATTGCAGCGCCCCATACCTCGAACTGGGACTTCATCTGGATGATTCTCATGGCGACAGCCTTGGGCATGAAAATATCTTGGTTCGGTAAGCACACATTGTTTTCGTGGCCCTTCGGTCCAATCATGCGAGCTCTAGGCGGCTTCGCGGTACAACGGGACAGCGCCGGAGGTTATGTCGATCGGGCCTCGAAGCTGTTCGCGGAACATGAACAGCTGGCCTTAGCGGTACCCGTCGAGGGCACCCGCCAACATCGAGACAACTGGCGCTCCGGCTTTTACCACATTGCTCAGCTGGCGAGCGTACCCATTGTTTTCAGCTATCTGGACTTTGGTCAGCGTCGAGGCGGTATCGGCCCCATGCTGATGCCCACGGGACGCCTTGCTGAAGATATGGCAGTTGTGCGGCAGTTTTATAAGCCAATGCGCGGCAAATATCCGGAGCTTGCCGGCCCTGTGCGCTTACGCGAAGAGTAGTTCACCCACTTCGAGGTCAAGCATTGCTAGTTTTTGCTTGCCGTTAGCTTGCGCCGTGACCGACGTCCGCTGCATCTAGTTGGTGGCGACGACGCCTGCGGCAATGAGCGCATCAATGTCCGCATCGCTCAGTCCATGTTGCGCAAGAATGTCCCGCGAATGTTGACCAACGGTTGGTGCTCGCTCGGGTGTGCGTTGTTGTTCACCGGAAAGATTGAAAGGCGAGGCTAAGGTGCGCTCGTATCCCGGCTCCGTAGAATCCGTTGCAACAACCACGCCGTTGGCGATGATTTGTGGGTCGGTGACTACCTCGGCGTTCTGATACACCTTGCTGTGCACAATGCCTGCCGCATCGAGGCGCGCACAGGCTTCATCCACGGTCAGCTGGGCAAAGGCATCGTCCAGGGCTTCGCGGGCAGCGAAGCGGTTGCTAAACAGTGTGCGAATGTTGCTAAAGCGTTCATCGTCTAACCATTCGGGCCGATCTAACGCTTTTGCCAGATCAGGCCAATCACGCTTGGCGTTCTGCACCGCCAACATGAGATAGCGGCCATCGCGGCATGTATAAACGTTTGTCAGTGGGTTCGACCAGCCTTCCTTGTCGCGCCGCGGAATGGCGTCGGCGCCGCTCAAGGTTGCCTGTAGATTCAGGCCATTGGCCCAAGTACCAGTAGCGGCAAGCGAGGTGTCTACCATGGAGCCGAGTCCGGTTTGCTGTCGTTTGATCAGCGCCAGCATGATGCCGCTAAACAGCGACAGCGCGGTGGCGTGATCGCCGACGCCACCAGGCGGTAAAGATGGACGCACATCTTTGTCGTGCATCATGTCAAGAATGCCCGTGCGGGCGAACCAGCCGGTGAGGTCAAAGGCCCGACGGTCGGCATCGGGTCCTTGCAGGCCGTATCCGGAGATCTGTCCGAGTATCAGTTTTGGGTTGTGGGCATGCAGCTCATCGAAGGTCAAACCGAAGCGCTGCAGGCGGCTCGCACTAAAGTTCACCACCAGCACGTCGGCATCTTCGAGCAGCTGCATCAGTACATTGCGGCCCTCGTCACTGCCGATGTCCAGCGCTAGGCTGCGCTTGTTGCGGCCGGTTAACTGCCAGGAGAAATCGATATGATGCCCGCCAGATATGCTGCGGTGACGATCGCCTCCTAGGGGCTCTATCTTGAGCACATCAGCGCCAAAGTCGGCCATGATGGTGGCGGCGCATGGGCCGGCCAGAAAGGAGCCAGCGTCCACGACCTTAATGCCTGCAAGAATGCCTGCCATTGATCACTCCAGTTGCGCTCGAATGCCTGCACTATGCGCAATCTAGCCAGTCGATGCCAGCCGTGTCCCGATTGGTTGACGCCTGGGATCCAGCGGTGTTTGATCTTCGACTACGCTTGGACTCTGGAGGGAGGTATCTGCCATGCCGTTTAGCGTTGAACCCCTGCCCGCTAGCTTTGGGGCAAAGGTCACCGGGCTGTGCTTGGCGCAGCTGAATGAATCTGAGTTTGCCGCGCTGTATGAAGCCTGGCTGCAGCATGCGCTGCTCGTGTTTCCTGATCAGCACCTCAGCAACGCCGAGCAGGTGGCGTTCGCGCGCCGTTTCGGCGAGCTGGAATTCGACCTGGTGCCTATCAGCAATGTTCGCGCAGACGGCTCTTTGCGCCGTGATGACAACAGTGACGATGTAGTGAAGGTGCTCAAGGGCAACATGGGCTGGCATTGCGACAGCACCTATATGCCGGTTCAGGCCAAGGGTGCGGTCTTTACTGCCCACGTCGTGCCCGCAGAGGGTGGAGAAACCGGCTGGGCAGATTTGCGAGCGGGCTTTGAGACGTTACCTCGCGCGACTCAGGAGCGCTTGCAGCAGCTTCGGGCCCACCACTCGCTGTACTACAGTCAGGCGAAGATCGGCCATGAACCGAAGCAAGGCAGCCAATACAGTGGCTACGGTTTTCACGATCAAGATCCGCCACTGCGACCGTTGGTTAAAGTGCATCCGGAAACCGGACGGCCGTCGTTGCAGATCGGTCGCCATGCCTACGGTGTTGAAGGTCTTGCCGAGGCAGAGTCCGAGGCTTTGCTTGAGTCACTGGTTGCCCATACCTGTCAGCCACCAAGAACCTACCACCATCACTGGCAGGTGGGCGACGCGGTGGTCTGGGACAACCGCTGCTTGTTGCATCAGGCTTGTCCCTGGGATATGACCAAGCCCCGTGTGATGTACCACGCGAGAATCGCTGGAGATCCGGTATCTGAAGCCGCGCTTTCGCTGGCCTGATCAGCCCGGCGCTTTTGCGGCGCCAGCTTGGCTTTGCAGCGTCTGCGCCTGGCTTACCCAGTCATCCCGAGCGATTCTGCCTTTGAACATTTCCAGCCTGGCGTCCATGAACTCGATGTCAGTCGCAGACCAGGAAGCGATCTGCCAGAAGTAGTAGACACCGTTGGTGTTCAACACCGCTTCTAGCTTTGGACCGACGCCGAGAATTTGCTTGAGGTCATCTCGCTCGTTGGCGTCCTCGGATTCGAACAGAGGTGGACCTTCGGTCATCGTTCGTTTGCTTGTTGCAGGCGCCGCGTCCAACGCTTGGGCCGAAGTACCAGTGATCGCCGCAGCAGCTGGCGCTGGCGTGTCGGTACGCTTCAATATCGCTTCGATAGCCCCGAGGCGGTACTTGATCGGCGACAAATCTAGTTGATGGTCGGTGCGGGGCAATGTGCGCACATAGCGCTCTAGGTCGGCGAGACGTTCCGCTAACGGCGAGAGGTCGACGCTCGCCGGTTCTGAGTCGAGCAGTAACCGCTCCAGGTTTCCCATCCGTTGCTCCAACCCGGATAGGTCGATGCTCTGGGTTTGCGGAGCGGCTGCGAAGCCCTGATTGATGCGCGCTTCGAGTGCCTCGAAGCGTTGGAACACCCGAGACAGATCGGGCTGTGAGGCCTCGCTGGGATTGCGTTTTAAGCTGTGTTCCAGACCGGCCAGGCGTTGTTCAATAGGACCAAGATCGATGTTGGGAGTGGGTTGTTCCGGCAATGCCGCCAATGCATCGTTGAGCTTGGGCTCAATCCCGCCGTCCAGCAAATCCAGTCGCTTCCAAAGCCGGTCCCAGGCGCCATCATTGTTAGAGCGCTCATCGGCCAACGCATGGTAGTTATCGGTAACGTCGACGAAGCCGCGTCGAATCCACCAGCGCCCAAGGAGCACGCCTAAGGCGACTGCGCCGACAAACAGTAGGCTGTATTTTGCAAGCAGATAGATCATCTTGTTCTCCCTGGCCTTGGAGCTTGGCCATCGGTTTGTGCTGTTTCGATCTAATGTATTCCCGCCGGTCAGGCCTCTTCCGCTGTGCGAATGACGATGCGCCGGTTTTTGGCGCGTCCTTCGCGGCTGTTATTGTCAGCGATTGGTTGGCTTGCGCCAAAGCCTTTGGCACTAAGCCGAGCCGACTCAACTTTCATTCGAATCAGGGCTTCACGCACAGCCTCGGCCCGAGCCAGGCTCAGGTCACGGTTGAAGCGTGGTCGGCCTATATTGTCAGTATGCCCTTCGATGACCAGTTTTCTTGGGCATTGGCGGGCCAAGCCCGCGAGCTCCTGCAACAAGCCTTCGCTGCTGGCATCGATTGTAGCTGCGCCAGTGGCGAAAGTGATGGTGGAGCGATTCAAGGCTGCGGCAAATGACCGATCGCAGGCAACGGCGTTATGCCCAACTCGCAGGTTCAAGCCGTCTGTTTGGATCGTGCTCGCGAGGTTGGCAAAACGCTCTCGAACAACTTGTTCGCGTTCCGCGCTCACCAGGCCGGAACTACTGAATACGCCCTGGGACCAAATGACCTGACCGCGATCCATGTCTGCAAGCAATAAAAGCGCATTGGTGGCAGCGAATCGATCGACCTGGCGCGCTGCAGTGCCGGTCACTTTCAGTCGATCATCGACCTCCTTGAATTGAGTGCTGGCGGCAGCGATCAGAGAAGATCGGCGTTCGTCTGTGGGAATTTCGCCGCGCAGTACCAATCGATCGTTGACTTTGGTCAGCACCAAATCATGGTGCCGAGACGGCTCTACCCCGGGCGCCGGCTTGTTAGTACGCTTTGCCTCATCTGGCGCCAGTGCGGTCAGGCGTGGCTCGGGGATGTCCTCCATGTTTAGCACGAGAATTGCGCCCACCAGGTAGAGCCCACCCAGCGCCATTACCGTGACCAGGCCCCAGGGTCGCCACGGTAGAGCCGGCGTCGCGATACGGCGCCAATACCTGAGCGGCTGTGTTTGGATGTGCCTCGCCATGGCTCCCCCGAAGCGATAGCCCTGCGCGAAAATCCAGGTCCTCTAGGGCTCCCGAGTGTTTGCCCCGGTTCGGTCCACGATGACGCTGTCAGCGCTAGGCTGGTCTGGCCAGACTAGCAAATGCGACAAGATTACTCATGGAGAGGATTGTGAGTAGCCAGCGAGGCGAGCAGCGCCGCTAGAAATCGATTCGAACTCCAACAGACGCGGTTCGATCTTTGTTGGGTCGTGCGCCATAAGGATGGCGGCCGACGATGTCTTCTTCTGCCGTTAGGTTTTCAATCCGCGCGAACAGGTTCAGTGCTGGGCTTAAACGGTAGCTGCCTGCTAAATCGAAGGTGAGTGAATCATCGGTCTTTTCAAAGGCATTGCAGGAGGCGCGCACACAGACTTCATCCACATAGCTGGCGCTCAAGTTGAGAGTCCAATTGGCGTTTGCCAGTCCTAGGGTGGCACTCGCTTGTTGCTCTGGTATGTATGGAATGGGATCGCCCTTTGTTACATCTCCGAAGAAATCGGTGTCTGCGACGTTGGAGTCGAATTCGCCATCTATATAGGTATACGCCAACTTGAATGGCAGCGTGATATTTCCATTACGATTGAACTCGCCATGTACCAGCAATTCGATGCCTTGTACTGTCGCGGCATCGCCATTGAAGGCATCGCCAACCACGCAATCGGTACCTGAGGAGGCAGTGCACTCACCCAGCAGATTGTCATAGTCGCTGCGAAAGTACGCGGCTTCAGCTTGCAGCGCTTTTGCTTGCCAACGCACCCCTAGCTCGGTGTTGATGGCCTTCTCTTCGTCGACTCCCGGGGCATTGCTAGGCGCAGTAAAGCCTTTGTGCACGCCACCGAAAAAAGCGGTGTTGTCGTTGAGTTGGTAGACCACACCCATACCAGGTAGCCAAACTTGGGTATGATTGTCCCGGTCATCGCGAAAGTTATTTGCCGCCCTGGAGGCCGGGTCGTTGGTGCGGCCCGATCGAATTTCCCAGCGGGTGCGCTGTTGATCGATGTCTTCGAAGCGCAGCCCAGGTGTGAATGTCCAGTTGCCAATCTCTATACGGTCATACACAAACAAGGCCAGGGCTTCTGCCTCTTGCAAGCGGTTCCCGGCGTTGCCGAGCAGTCCAAGATCATCCAATTGCAGCGTGCCGTTGACCTGGCTATAGGTACTATTCCGTTGCAGTCTATCTTCTTCATCTTCGTGATAGCGCGCGCCGAACTGGACTTCGTGGCTCGCAGCGCCCGTTTCGAAACGCCATTCTAGGCCAAGCTGCAGGCCGCGAGATTCGTAGGTGCGCGCGTTGCTGCGCAGCTGAATGCTACCCGGGGCGGTGTCTACGCTGCCGTCGAGAATGGATTGAAGCTGGGTCGCTGAGAGTCCGCCGAGTGCGGTGCCACTGTTGACGGCTTGCACGACATTGAACCAGCTGGTGCGGGCGAAGCTCTGTGCATCGCTGCTGCCATCGAAATCAATACCCTCGGTTTTGAACCAATCGCGCTCGTGCTCGTTGTAGTAGGCGAGCGCGCCCAGCGTTAGATTTTCGTTCACGCTGAAATCGTAGCGTAGGATGGCTTGTTTATGTTCGGTGCCAATATTGTCGAGCGCAGAGATGCCGTAGCGCCGAAACCCATCGCCGGAGAAGTCTGCGTCGCTCAATCCGAGGTAGCTCTGATCTGAATCTTGATCAGCGTACTGCAGCTTTAGCTCAATGCTGTGACGGCTGTCGTTAGGCGCATAGCTGAGCTTGAGCGTGTAGTCGTCAAGGTTGAGACCCGAGTCGCCACCACGATCGATGTCTTGAAAACCGTCAGAGCGCCACTGGTGTGTTTCAAGTAGAAAGCCGAAACCGGATGCCAGCCGACTACCGTAGTGAGCGTGTAGTCGATAGGTGGAGTCTTCACCCGCTTCCAACAACGCCGAACCGCGGCTGCTTTCGGGAATAGGCGTGGATATCATGTTTAACGACCCGCCGATGGTATAAGGGCCTTGGGTAATAGCAGCGGGCCCTTTCAGTACTTCCACAGCGCTCATGCGCCCAAGGGTGGGAAAGTAGTAAGCGCTGGGCGCGGAGTAGGGCGCGGGTGCGATCAGCACATTGTCTTCCAGCAACGTGATGCGGCCGCTGCGCTCTGTGGCAACACCACGAATGCTGATGTTCGGTCGCAGACCATAGCCGTCTTCGACTTGCACAGAGACACCGGGTACCTGGCGAATCAGACGTTGAATGTCTGAATAACCCAGCGCTTGCAGGTCTGCGGGGCCCAAGTAATGCGCGCTACCGGCGACCTGGTCGCCAAAAGTGCGTTCGCCGACTATGGTGATTTCCTCAACATAGGGTTCGTTTGTTTGAACATCAGCCCAGGCCGGCAGCGGCCATAGCCCGACACAACAGACTGCGAGCAGCCGCAGTGCAGCGCGGCGGACAAGGCGAAAGGGCTGGATCATTGGCTGTGTTCTGGGCACTTTAGTTTGCTTTATTGTCGAAACCCCTGCCGCAGTGAGTGAAATGCGAATCACTCTCAACGGGGTCTCAGTTTAAATACGAATCATTGTCATTAACAAGTACTAGGCCAGCTTTTTTCACTTTGGCCGATTGGGACCACATGCACCATGAGCGTTTTGCTCCAGGCCCGTCATCTACAGCATCAGGCTGGCCCGCAACTGGTTTTCGATGACCTTTCGCTGGCGGTGAATGCCGGTGATCGAATTGGCTTGGTCGGCCACAACGGTTGTGGCAAATCCACCCTGCTGAAGCTGTTGTCGCTCGAGCAAACGCCAGATGCGGGCGAAATCGCTGTCCAGCGCGGCTTGCGTGTCGCCCAGGTCGCCCAGTTCTTGCCAGCGCCTATGCAAGAGGTGCCGTTGCGCGATGCCCTGCTGGCCGCTACTGCAGATGCACAGGCCTGGCATGCAGAAAGTCTGCTAGCAGACTTCGCCTTTACTAAAGAGCAGTGGCGGCAACCGGTCGGTAGCCTTTCCGGGGGACAACAAAATCGCCTGATGTTTGCTCAAGCGTTAGCGGCCGAGCCGGAGCTTTTGCTGTTGGACGAGCCGACCAACCATCTAGATCTGGCGACAACCGTACTGTTTGAACAACGGCTGCGGTCATTTGCCGGCGCTTGTGTGCTGGTTTCTCATGACCGGGCCTTTTTAGATGCAGTGACCAGCACCACCGCGTTTTTGCGCGACCAACGCTTGCAGCGTTTTGCCTGCTCCTATAGCCAAGCGCGACTCGAACTGCAGGCTGCAGATGAAGCCGCTGCGCGCCGGGCTGGCGCTGAACAGAAGGCGATTGATGCGCTAAAGGTCTCCGCCAAGCGGTTGGCGACCTGGGGCAAGGTGTACGACAACGAAGATTTAGCCCGTCGCGCGAAAAGCATGAACAAGCGAGTGAAAAAACTCGAAGCAGAGCGCACCGAGGTCAGTGCGGGCTCGCCGCTGTCGTTGTCGTTGTCCTTGGCTGGCTCGAAGGCTCGACAAACGCTAGCCATCGATGCCTTGCAGGTGCAGGTACCGGGCCGGACTTTATTCGAGATTGAGGAACTGGTGCTGCGACCCGGTGAGAGAGTTGCCTTGCTTGGGCACAACGGCTGCGGCAAATCGACGTTCATTAAGCAAGTTGTCGCCGCTGTCGACGGCGAAGATGAGCTAATTCGCGTTAGTCCCCAAGCACGACTGGGCTATTACGATCAAGAATTAGACGAGGTGGCCGGCAGATTGACGATGGTGCAGTTTGCGCGCCAAAGAACAACCTTGGCTGAGCAGCCACTGCGCCAGAGTTTGATCAGCGCCGGTTTTCCCTATGCGGATCATGACAAGCGAATCGAGGCGATGAGCGGTGGCGAACGTGCTCGTTTGTTGTTCTTAACGCTTTCGGCAACGGCGCCCAATTTTCTAATACTCGATGAGCCCACCAACCACATCGATATCGAGGGCAAGGAACAGCTTGAAGCACAGCTGCTATCAAGCGCCGCAACCGTATTGATCACATCTCATGATCGGCGCTTTATCGAAACGGTAGCCAGTCGCTACTTGTTGATCGAGCAAGGCCGCTTGCGCCAAGTGAATGATCCGGAGGCGTTCTTTGCCAGCCGACCGCAGGAGATGCAAGCGCCAGCGTTAGAGAACGTAGTTAGCGATCCACAGCCGATAATCAGCAGTGAAGAGGAGCTAATCGCGGAGATCGAAAAGTTGGAAGCGTTGCTTCACGCAGACCGAGTTCGCAAGCCGAAATTTCGCAAACCTGAGCGGCAAGCGCAGTGGCAGTCACGGCTCGAAGAGCTCTACGCGCGGTTGGACGCGGAGTAGGCCTGATCTTGAATCTGGTAGAGGCGAGGGAGCGAGCCCTTACCGGGCAGGGCACCGGTCCCAATCTCACCCCCCGCCTGAATCTACGGCGTCAGGTTGCCAATCGCGGCTGAGACTACTGCGCCTCCTGGGATAAACGGACTAGCAACGCCTTTCCCGAGTACGTCACCGAAACTGTTTTTTGCCGTCTGACGTTGGACTGAGGTGCCTACTTGCACCTTCAGGCCGGTTTCCCCGGATGTTGGAGCTGTGCCACCAAAGACCTTAGTGGTGGCGATCGTCTCTAAAGCGTGGGGTGCTAGATCTTCGATTTTCATTTCAGTGTGCCGAGCGCGATTTCAGTAGCTAGTAGAAGGCACTTTTCGTGCCAGCTCGTAGACCCTTAAAAATAGGGCGATCGGGTATAGCTGTTGGCCATGACAAAACAAATCCTGTTCGAATACTTCGTACAGTAGCGGCCTCTGTGTTCACCACAGACGGCAGGTTGCTTGCTATGGTGCAACCAACGAAGCCTCCGTGAGGTATTCCGTCGTCTGCTGGCACCTCGGTGGTCATACAACCCTGCGTTCATTGCCTAGACTCAAAGTAGTTTCGTATGTGGGCGACCCATGACCAGCCGACTTCTATTGGTGGACGACGAACCGGAGATCCATCGCGCGCTGCAGCAGGTATTGCATAGCGAGGCGTTCGAGATTGCGACAGCTGAAAGCGGCAAAGCGGCTCTCGACGCCCTTGCCCAACAGCCAGTGGATATCGTCGTCTGCGATGTGGACATGCCGGAGATGGGCGGCGTCGAGCTGTTAGCACAAGTACGCAAACGGTACCCGGACACAAGCTGTTTGTTGCTATCTGGTCCGTCGAATTTGGATGCCGCTATTGCCGCAATGAACCGCGGCACCGCGGATCGCGTTATGACTAAACCCTGGTCCAACAGTGCCCTGCGCGATTTGATCGACGAAGTGACGGAACAATCGAGGCAGCTAAGAGATCCTAGAGATCCGTTGACCCAGTGCTATAGCAAACGCTGGTTTTCAAATGCGGTACAACAGCATTTGGATTGCCCAGACAATCCAAGTCTGACGGTGATATTTGCAGAAGTGCGCAGCCCGGCAAAGTCTTTGTCGATGATGCGTGAAGATGAAATTAGAGAGCTCAGCGCGCTGTTGGCCGAGCGCTGTCGCGAAGCGGCGCAGCCCATCATCGACGTCAGCACCATCGATCGCTACCTCCTGGCGATCGGTGTTGCGACCCCCGCTGAGCCCGAAGGCATAGATGCGCTGATCGGCGAGTTAGACCAACAGTTAAAACAGCCCATGGCCTTAGCTTCCGGTCATCTATCCCTGGCGTTTCGCTATGCCATTGTCACTGAAGAAGCCGACGTGCGTGATGCGGAAGAGGTGCTGCGACGGGGATTGGTGGCGTTGTCGTCCTTGGAGTCTGACGAGCATGCCAACAGTCGTCACTATTCCAACCAGCTGGTCGCTCAGCTGCATCAGCGCTACACCTTGGAGCAGGACCTGTTTCGTGCGCTTAAGCGCGAGGAGCTATTTTGTCTGTACCAACCCCAGGTTGAATCCAGCAGCCATTTGCCCCGCGGGGTGGAGACGCTGATACGCTGGCAACATCCCATGCAAGGTCTGGTATCGCCACTGCTATTCATCGATCTGGCCGAACGTAACGGCTTGATCAATGATCTGGGGATATGGGTCATGCGTCAGGCTTTCGAATTGCAGCGGCAACAGGCGCACATGGGCCTTGAGCAAGTGCGAGTCAGCGTGAACGTTTCGCCTCGGCAGTTCTCTGAGCGCACCTTGTTAAAAGGCCTGCGAGCGCTGTTGGACGAGTTCGGGACTGAGCCGAGCAAGATCGAAATCGAGATCACAGAAAGCACCATGATGTCGGACCCCAAGCATGCGCTGCGGATTCTTTCGGAACTGCAGCAGATGGGCTTTCGATTGGCGTTGGATGATTTTGGAACCGGCTACTCGTCCTTGGGTCAGCTGCTCAGCATGCCGCTGGACGTAATCAAGTTCGATCGGGTATTCGTGCAATCCATCGAGGAGAGCGCGGTTAGCTTGAAGCTGTTGAAGCACGTTGCGGCACTGGCGCTGGATCTGGATTTAGAGATCGTCGCCGAAGGCGTGGAGACCAGCGCGCAAGCCCAGCTGTGTAAACAGGTGGGCTGCCATCTGCTTCAGGGTTACTTATTTTCCAAGCCACTGCCGTTAGACGACTATTTGGACTACCTGCAGGCGGCGAAGAAACCGCGTTGAATCAGGGCAGGCGCTTCGATCCGCCTGCCCGATTAAGCACTGTGCTCGCTTGCTACACCCGTTCGATGATGATCGCCGGTGCCATTCCCCCACCTGTGCACATGGTGACTAAGGCCGTGTTCAGGTCTCGGCGTTCCAGCTCATCTAGCGCTGTGCCGATGAGGATGGAGCCGGTCGCAGCAATGGGGTGACCTAGCGCCATAGCGCCACCGTTGACGTTGACTTTCGCTGGGTCCAGCGCCAGATCGCGAATGAACTTGGCGGCCACCACAGAGAAGGCTTCGTTGACTTCAAACAGGTCGATGTCGTCAGTGCTCATGCCAGCCCGCGCCAGCACTTTCTGTGCAGCAGGGACCGGCTCGTTGAGCATTAAAGTCGGGTCGCCACCAACCGTGGCCATAGCCTTGATGCGAGCTCTTGGCTTCCACCCTTTTTTGTCGGCGTAGTCCTTACTCGAGAGAATCAGAGCCGCCGCGCCATCCACAACGCCAGAGCTGTTGCCGGCATGGTGCACGTGGTTGATCTTGAGATCGGGATATTTGCGGGCGACCAGGTGATTGAAGGTTTCGCCGGTGTTGTCGATTGGCAGATCCATGAACTGAGAGAACACAGTTTTCAGTTCCGCCAAGGTTGCCAAGGTAGTGCCAGGGCGCGGGAACTCTTCTCGATCGAGAGCCAAGCTGCCGTCGTCGTTGTAAACGGGTATCACACTCTTAGCGAAGTGGTTGTTGTCGATCGCGTGCTGCGCGCGTTCCTGACTCTGTACTGCAAGGGCATCCAATTCTTCGCGGCTGAATCCTTCTAGCGTGGCGATCATGTCTGCGCAGACGCCTTGGTGCGGTTGCGGATGGATGTCCCGCAGGTGCAGGTTGCCGCCGTCCACTGTGCGGTTGTTGGTTTCGTTGGTCAGAGTTGCGGTGTAGGACATCATCTCCACACCACCCGCCACGCAAAGATCGTCCATGCCGCTCATGATGTTGGCGGCGGCCAGGTTGACCGAGGTGATACCTGAGCCGCAGAAGCGGTCCAATGTCACTGCGCTGGCCTTCGTCGACCAGCCCGCATCCAAGGCCGCCATACGGCCGACACAGGAGCCTTGCTTGCCGACTTGACTGCTGCAGCCAACCACGACGTCGTCGATCTCGGTGCTGTCCAGGTCGTTACGCTCGCCGATGCCTTCGAAGACCTTCGCCAGCAGACGTCCAGGATGAAACTCCGAGAGCGCGCCTTTGCCCGCTTTGCCGATACCTCGCGGGGTTCGCGCCGCGTCGATGATGTATGCCTCTGGCATGCTGTTGTCCTTCTGTTATTGAAAGGCGAGGATCGAAGCCTCGTCGAATAATGCGCCGCACAGTCTAATCCCCAGAGCCCATTACGGGAAGCGCCAGAAGCCTCATTGGGCTTTTCAATACGGCCTTAAGTGATTGTCTTGAATCAATTTTTACCCCTAATGCGTTAGCCAACTATCTCTAAATAGGCTAAGCTCGCCGGTCTGCTAATTTTGAGCCATGGAGCAACCTGGATGACTCATGTTGATGTACTGATCGTTGGCGCCGGTATCTCCGGTGTCAGTGCCGCTTATCACCTAAAGGAAAGCTGTCCGAGCAAGAGCTACGCGATTCTTGAAGGTCGCGCAGCAATCGGCGGCACTTGGGATTTGTTCCGATATCCAGGCATACGTTCAGACAGCGACATGCATACGCTGGGGTTTCGCTTTAAGCCTTGGCGCGAGGCTAAGGCCATTGCCGATGGTCCAGCCATTCGTAAGTACGTCAATGAAACGGCCGATGAAAACGGCATTACCGAGCACATTCATTTCCAGCATCGGGTGTTGTCGGCAAGCTGGTCGACGGATGCTGCACGCTGGACGGTGGCTGCGCAGCGAACAGACACCGATGAGGCAGTGCAGTTCACCTGCAACTTCTTGTTCATGTGCGGTGGTTACTACAGCTATGAGAAAGGCCACACGCCAGAATTTGCTGGTCTGGAAGACTTCAAGGGTCAGGTCATACACCCACAGCATTGGCCAGAAGATCTGCAGTACCAAGGCAAAAAAGTGGTGGTGATTGGCAGCGGCGCAACAGCCATGACCCTGGTGCCGGCGATGGCAGCCAACGGTGCGCAGGTCACCATGGTGCAACGCTCCCCGACCTACGTAGTATCACGGCCGGACGAAGATAAGATCGCCAATACGCTGCGCAAATGGTTACCAGAGAAATGGGCGTATGCGATCACGCGCTTTAAAAACGTGCAAATGCAGCGCTTTACTTACCACCGAACCCGGGTCGCCCCGCAGAAGGTCAAGGCCACGCTGTTGGCGTTGGTGCGCAAGCACCTGGGCCCTGATTACGACGTCGACAAACACTTCACTCCTTCCTATAACCCGTGGGATCAACGCCTGTGCCTGGTACCGAACGCTGACTTGTTCACTGCCATCAACGACGGCAATGCGGTGGTGGAAACCGAGCAGATCGATCGAATCACCGAATCTGGGTTGCGCTTGGCATCCGGTCGGGAGTTGCCAGCAGACATTATCGTTACTGCCACCGGATTGAACCTGGTGGTGCTCAGCGGTGTTGAGATCACGGTAGATGGCGATCGAGTGAACTTCCCCGACACTTATTCCTACAAGGGCATGATGTATTCGGGTGTGCCGAACATGGCTCAGACCTTTGGCTACATCAACGCCTCCTGGACTCTGCGAGCAGATCTGACCAGTGAATATGTTTGTCGGGTGCTAAATCATATGGATGAGCTCGGCGTGTCGCAGTGCACGCCGCGACTGCGGCCAGAAGATGCGCAGATGCAGGCGCTGCCGTGGATCACTGACTTCTCTGCCGGCTACATGCAGCGCGTTATGCACCTCTTTCCAAAGCAGGGTGACAGCGGTCCCTGGCGCAATACTCAGGACTTTGCGAAGGACAAAAAAATGATTCGCAAGGCGCCCTTAGAGGACGGGGCGCTGATATTCGGTCAATCTCAGGCTGCGGCTAGCACAGCGAAGTCTGCGGCCGCAGACGCTAGCGCGCGAAGAGCGGCCTAGCTCGATGAGTGGCATTGAGCTCGAGCGAGACGGTGAGCTGTTTCAGCTCACCATGAATGCTGGTGAGAACCGCTGGAACACCACCTTCGTGCGAGCCTTTGCTGAGGCCCTGGACGAAGTAGAGAATTCTGAGGGCCCAGCGGCGCTGCTGACCACTTCGGCAAGCGAGAAGTTTTTCTCCAACGGCCTCGATCTCGACTGGTTACAACAGTCAGGCGATCATCCAGGCGGCGACCGGCAGGTCTTCGGCGAAGAGTTCATGGCCCTCATGGGGCGCATCATTACCTTACCGATACCCACGGTCTGCGTGGTCAACGGTCACGGTTTTGGCGCCGGCTTTATGCTGGCGTTGTGCCATGACGTACGCCTGATGCGTGAGGATCGGGGTTATCTGTGTGCCAACGAGATGCAACTGGGTATGGTCATCCCGCCTGCAGAGCTGGCACTGTTCAAGCACAAGCTACCGGCGAACGTCTTTTTCGAGACGGTGCAGCTGGCCCGGCGCTGGACCGGCCCGGATGCGCTGGCTGCGGGGATCGTGCAAGCATTAGCGCCGTTGCCATCCCTGCAGGATGCTGCGCTCAGCAAAGCTCGAAGCCTTGCGCCTCTGGCAGCCAATCGGGCGGCCTTTGGTGCCCAGAAAGAGTCGATTTACGGTGCTAACGCCGCGCTCGGGGGCGACCATGGGGCAGCACACAAGCTCAAGCACTCCCGGGAACATAAGCGTTAGCAAACTTGCCCATATTGGCCTTGGGCACCTGAGACGCCTTGCATAGTCCCCGGGCTTGTTAGTTTATTGCGAATGAGTATTTTTGCTGGCGGCTAAATGCCATTAGGTTATATGCCTTCAGCAAGGACAGACCTCATGGCCATTTCAACCGCGACATCCGCTCTCCCGGACCCAAGTCTGCGAAATGCCGAGCGTGAAATGTGCTGTGATGTGGACTGGGAACGCTTCACCGATGCGACCCATCTTAGCAGTTGGAACAATACCTTGGGGCAACTCGGCGCCAAGGCTCGGGTTCAATGCGCGTTGCAGAACCTACCGCAAACCCAAGTTCTGACGTCCTCCTTCGGTGCCCAAGCGGCTGTCTGTTTGCACTTGCTAACTGCCGAAAGGCCCGACATTCCGGTAGTCATGGTCGACACCGGTTATCTGTTTCCTGAAACCTACGCCTTCCTTGACGAGCTGACCGAGCGCCTGCAGCTGAACTTGAAGATCCACCAAAGCCCGATGAGCGCCGCGCACCAAGAAGCGCGCTTTGGCAGACGTTGGGAACAGGGATTGGAGAAGCTGGAAGAGTACAATTTGCAGAACAAAGTCGAGCCCATGCGCAATGCCATGGAAGCACTGCAGGTCGGTACTTGGTATACCGGGCTGCGTCGAGTGCAATCCCAAAGTCGCGCCAACACCCCGTTTGTGCAGTACAGCGGTGGACGATTTAAAGTCGCTCCCATAGCAGATTGGACGGATCGTGATGTTTACGCGTACCTGCGAGCTCATGATTTGCCCTACCACCCGCTCTGGCACAAAGGCTACGTGTCGATCGGTGACGTGCATAGCACGGTGCCATTGCACGAGGTTGAAAGCGAAGAGCAAACCCGGTTCTTTGGCCTTAAGCGCGAGTGCGGATTGCACGATTCTGTGCTGTAGTTTCTCTCGTTGAACCAGCGCCAGGGGTTGCAGCGCCAACGCTAGCGCGTGCTCGTCAACCGTGGACCCAGCTACCATGATCGATCTGTATACCGCTTCCACGCCGAATGGCCACAAAGCTTCCTGCACCTTGGAAGAGCTAGGCATAACTTACGAAACTCACGCGGTGAACCTGTCTGTCAACGAGCAGAAGCAGGACTGGTTTATTGCCTTGAACCCCAACGGCCGCATTCCCGTCATCGTTGATCGAGCAGCAGACGATTTCGCGGTATTCGAGACAGGGGCAATCATGGTTTACCTGGCCGAGCAGGCAGGGCGTCTGCTACCGACAGGAGTGCAGGCTCGTTCCCGGGTAATGCAGTGGTTGATGTTTCAAATGGGGGGGATTGGTCCGATGATGGGTCAGGCCAACGTCTTCTACCGATACTTCCCCGAGAAACTGCAGCCCGCCATCGATCGCTACCAAAACGAAACCCGGCGCTTGTTTGAAGTGTTGGACCTGCAGCTAGGTCGTAGCGAGTGGCTCGCCGACGACTACTCAATCGCTGACATTGCGAACTGGTGCTGGGTGCGTACCTACAAGTGGTCGGGGGTTTCGCGAGAAGGTTTAGACAATCTCGATCGCTGGCTCAGTGTGATGAAAGAGAAGCCTGGGTTGCAGCGAGGTATCGCTGTGCCCGAGCCAAGGCAAAATCTGCTGGAAGACGAGGCGGCCAAAGACAGCTTTGTCCAGGGCGCGCGGAACATGTTACAAACCTAACATCGGAAGATCCGGCGACACAGCCGATTGACTCAGCGTTAGGGGAGTGCCCAGATGAGCAGAAAACGGGTAGGGATTCAGCTGCCGCGGCAGGCCCGCGCGCAGACCAAAACCCATGATTATTCGCTAGAGCTGGAAGCACTGGCGGCCGTTGCAGACATTGTTCAAGTGCCCGCAGATACGCCGGAAGAATTCGCCGCCGGCGCAGCGGACATGGACGCGATCATCACTTCCTGGGGCTTGCGGGTCGACGCCCAGGTCATTCACTCACTGAAGCAATGTGTGGTGATTGGCGTCGGCAGCGTTGGCGTTGACATGGTCGATATCGATGCCGCCACCGAGGCCGGCATAGTGGTGACCAATGTGCCGGACGTATTTATCGAAGAAGTAGCCGATCATGCCTTGATGCTGCTGCTCGCTGCTGCTCGCCGCACTCAAACCATGAGCCGAATGGCGCAGCAGGGCGATTGGTATCGTGGCCGCCCGCTGCTCAGCAAGGTGCCCCGTTTATTGGGTCAGACACTTGGCTTGTATGCCTTTGGCAATGTCGCCCGCTGCACGGCGCGACGCGCTAAAGCATTTGGCATGCGGGTCATTGCTTACGATCCATATGTCAGTGAGTTGACCATTTCCGAAGCGGGTGTGGAACCGGTGGGTTTAACGGAACTGTTAGAAAGCAGCGATTACCTGTCGTTGCACGCACCACATAACGATGAGACTGAACATGTCATCAATACCGAGACGCTAGCGCAAATGCGACCTACGGCAGTTATCGTCAACACTGCCCGTGGTCCGTTAATTGACGAGGCGGCGTTGATCGATGCCTTGCAGTCTGGGCAAATCGCTGCCGCTGGCTTGGACGTCTTGGAAGTAGAACCACCAGCGCCAGACAATCCGCTGCTGAGCATGGAGAACGTGGTGATCACCCCCCACGTTGCCTCGGCGACGACTCGAATGCGACCTGAGACTCGGCGTCGCACGGGTCGAGAAGTGGCGCTGGTGCTTCGTGGTCGCTGGCCCATGAGTTGCGTTAACCCCACCGTATTGCCGCGCACGAAGCTGCAGCGTTGGCAGCCGTATCCCACCGAGCGTGGGCCCAATCGTTAGCTGTTACAGGCGTCATTCGTGCAGTGGGGACGTTGCTTTATCTCGGTCTCCGCCCATGTGACACTGGCGCTTCGTGCGCGCATGAAGGTAACAGGGCATGGCTAAGTCGGACTATCCATTAGATGGCTTGAAGGTCCTGGATTTTTCCCGGGTGTTGGCTGGACCCTTTGCTGGTCGCATGCTCTGCGACTTGGGTGCGGACGTCGTCAAGATCGAGCCGCCAGATGGAGACATCACCCGTCTATGGGGGCATACCGTCGCCGGCATTCCTGGTTATTTCCACCAACAGAACGCCGGCAAACGGAATCTTTGCATCGATCTGCGTGCCAGCGGTGCTGTTGCGCTGGTGCAGGAACTGGTCGCGGTAGCTGACATTGTGATCGAAAACTACCGACCGGACGTCATGGGGCGCTTGGGTATTGGCTACGATGCGCTGAGTGCAGTCAATCCACGTGTGATTATGCTGTCGATCTCGGGTTTTGGTCACGGCGGTCCGGAATCCATGCGTCCGGCCTATGCGCCAGTGGTGCACGCGGAAGCTGGGTTGATCGACCGCGTGGGGTCACGCTTTGGCGTGCGAAAACACGACATGCCGTTGTCTGTGGCCGACACCAACGCATCGCTGCATGGCTTGGTGGGCCTACTTTCTGCGGTGATCATGCGCGAGCGCTCCGGCCGCGGGCAACACATCGACATCGCCATGATCGATGCCACCATAGCCACCGATGACCACATGCAGTACGACCTTGAAAGTTCTCATGCGAACAGTGTCCTGCCGAGCGAGGTCTGGGATACCGCCATCGGACCGGTGTTGCTGTCAACGGACGCGCGTTATCTATGGAAAATTCTAAACCGTCATTGTGGAGTTGCTGACCCATCCAACGCGCAGATGACGCTGGCTGAAAAAGTCGCCGCGCGGCGTGAGGCAATGCAGCAGTTTCTGCTCTCGCTGACCACTCGCGAACAGTTTGAAGAAACCATGCAGCGCTTAAATCTGGCCTGGGGCATGGTACGCAGCGCTGAGGGCATGCGTGAGCAACCGACGGTCAAAGCCCGCGGGGCCATTGTCGACATTGACGACCGGGCTGGCGGTGTACGGCCAATTACCCAATCGCCATACCGGTTTTCCCATGCCAAAAGCGGCGTTCGTGGCCCGGCGTCTCATCGCGGTGAGCACAATCGCGAAGTCTTGCAAGAGTGGTTAGCGCATTCACAGGCGAGTGTTGCGGCGCTGCTCGATGCGGGCGTTTTGCAAGCAGATGCGCCAGCGGGCTAAATGCAGATCTGATTTACGCAGTCTAGGAGAACCTAATGAAGTGCCTGCGAACCCCCGACGCGAGATTTGCAAACCTGCCTGACTACAATTACGAGCCCCATTACGTCAACGTAGCCGATACAGACGGTGGTGAACTGCGTATTCACTATCTCGATGAAGGCCCTGACGATGGCCAGTTGATTGTCTGTTTGCACGGGCAGCCAAGCTGGTCCTACCTCTATCGGAAAATGGTGCCGCTGTTCGTGGCTAGCGGACATCGAGTGATCGTTCCCGATCTGGTGGGCTTTGGCCGCTCGGACAAACCCAGCGAGCGCGCCGACTATACCTATGAGCGACACGTGAGTTGGATCAAGGGGTTGTTCGAACAACTGGACCTACAACAGGTGACGTTGGTGTGCCAGGACTGGGGTGGGTTAATCGGATTGCGGGTGGCGGCAGAAAATCCTGACCGCTTTGCGCGCATCGTGGTTGCCAACACTGGGCTGCCAGACGCTCAAGGGGTGAGTGAAGATCAGGTTGCACCCATCGCGGCAACCATGCGTGCCCACTACGACAGTCTGGCAGTCTCTGCCAATGCCGCAGACATGAGCGTGGCGATGTCCTCGGACAGCACCGGCATGGGTTTTTTGCACTGGGTAAAGTTTTGCGCAGAATCGGAAGGATTCAAACCGGGCGATGTCTTGAGCGTGAGTACGGGCGGCCAGCTTAGTGAAGCGGAAATAGCTGCCTACAACGCGCCGTTTCCGGATGAGTCGTTCTTGGGCGGTGCCCGGCAATTCCCTTCTCTGGTGCCGATCATGCCCGACGACCCGGCGATCCCTGCTAATCGCGCTGCGTGGCAGGCGCTGGAGGGTTGGAACAAACCATTCCTCGTTGCTTTCAGCGATTCTGATCCGGTGACGGCTGGCGGTGATGTGCGTTTTCGCGCCTCGGTGCCTGGCGCCCAGGAGCAGAAGCACGTAACGCTAAAGGGTGCTGGGCATTTTTTGCAGGAGCAAGTGCCTGGGCAATTGGTCAACGCGGTGATTCGCTTCATGGCCGCCAATCCTTGATGGCTCGAGTGCTCTGGGCTCTCGGGTTGCTGTGTGTCGGCAGTTGCACAAACGTCAGCGCACCGATCTCCCAGTCAACACCGAGTGGTGCGGTTGTCGAGCGCACCGGTCCGCCAAACATCGTCATTCTGTTTGCTGACGATCTTGGCTATGGCGACTTGTCCAGCTATGGACATCCTTCGATTCGAACGCCGCACTTAGATACCTTGGCACGTCAAGGGCAGCGCTGGACCGACTTTTACGCTGCAGCCCCGGTCTGTTCGCCAAGCCGCGGTGCACTGCTGACCGGGAAGTACCCGGTGCGCTCAGGTTTGTACGGCAAACGAATCAATGTCATGTTTCCTCAGGACGACGGTGGTTTTCCGGCTAGCGAGCAAAGCCTGGCTGAGGTGTTACGCCAGCAAGGTTACGCCACGGCAATCATCGGCAAGTGGCACTTGGGCGATGCGCCGGCGCATCGACCTACGCGTCACGGTTTTGACTACTGGTACGGTTTGCCCTACTCAAACGATATGGATTGGGTCGGGCACTTAGACTTCGATGCGCTGCTTGCGCTATCGCTCAGTGGTCAAAGTGAGCGCTTGCAACAAGACTTGGTGAGCAGGCGTGCTAAGTACTTTGAACCGCGCATTGAGTATTGGAATGTGCCGTTGATGCGCAGCCGGGTCGTCGGCGACGCCTACGAGGATGTGGTGGTTGAACGTCCCACCGAGCAGCGCACCCTTACAGCCCGATCAACCCGAGAAGCGATCGGTTTTATTGAAGCCCATCGAGACCAACCCTTTCTGCTCTATGTACCGTACTCCATGCCTCACACACCCATCTTTCGCAGCGCCCAGTTCGAAGATCGTAGCTTGGCTGGACGCTATGGCGATGTCATCGAAGAGCTCGATTTCAGCGTTGGGCAGATCGTTGCGCGGCTGCAGGCGTTGGGCTTGGCTGAAAACACACTGGTGGTGTTCAGCAGCGACAACGGCCCTTGGTTGACCATGAATCAACATGGAGGCAGTGCTGGACTGCTAAAGCAAGGCAAAGGCACCACTTTCGAAGGTGGCATGCGGGTTCCCGGCATTTTCTATTGGCCAGGGACCATAGAGCCGGGGGTGGTCAGTGGCATTGGTTCAGTGATGGATCTTTACGCCACCGCCTTGTCGCTCGCTGACGTCGAACAGCCTGCGATTACCGACAGCATCGATCTAACCCCTACGCTGTTGCGCGCGGAGCCCAGCCCTCGCCAAAACCTCGCCTATTACCGCTCGGGAGAGCTACGCGCCTTCCGCCAGGGTCGCCATAAGCTGCACTTGATCACCGAAGGTGCCTATCAGCAACCACCAGAACGCATGGAGCACGATCCGGGGGTGCTATACGATTTGCTTGAGGATCCGGCGGAGCGCTTTGATCTGAGCGCGGGTGAACCCGAAGTTGTGGCCGCACTGCAGCAGAGCATCGGCGTACACCGTGCAGCCGTGCAAGCGCAGCCGCCCATCTTCGATCAGCGCTTGTCGAAGCTCGCGCCACAATAGCCTGAGACAGTCACCGGTGCTGCGCCTTTAGGTATTCTTCTTGTGCTTGTCGACGCCGCGCATGAAGTCAATGTTGCGGGTTTCGCCATCAGGAATGGGAACCTCTACAACGCGCTCGGCAACGTTGTCATACTCCAAGCGCAGCGCCCGGCACATGGTCGCGTGCAGCTCATAGGTGCAGGTGATGTAGGTTAGCTCGAGAATTTCTTCGTCGCTCAGATGTTCCTTGAGTTTGGCAAAAGTGCCATCGGCCACTCGGCCACCGGACAACACTAGATCATCGGTGTAGGCCAGCACTGCTCGCTCGATGTCGCTGAACAGATCGCTGGACCCCCAGCTTGGAACGGCTTCGATCTGTGCGTCGCTAAAACCCGCAGCACGCAAAGCTTTGCAGTGTTGTGAAAACACGAATTGGCTACCGCGGGCAAACCCGGCACGAGCTTGGCCCAGCTCCCTTAGCTGCGGTGAGATCTTGCGGTTTTTGCCGCGGTAGAATTGAAAGCCCTCCACGGCGTGGGTAAAGCAATCGGGAACCAGAGCGAAGACCGTCCACCAATCACCGGGCGTGCCGGTTGCGGTCCCAGGTTCGGCTACCGGATCGCGGTCCGGACCGAATACGGCGTCGTAGACCGGGAGGATCGAAGGATCGGCGTCTTTACGAGAGATTTGCTTGAGTCTTGGCATGTGAGTCCTGTGCTTGTGTAGGGTTGTGGTGGTCGTCAAACTGCCGCTGGGTTCAGCAGGTGGTCTAAGTTGGGCCCACGACGCAGGTGATGACCGCCATCGACGGGAAGGCTAACACCGGTAATCCAACTCGATTCGGGTCCACTGAGGAAGCGCACGGCGCGGGCAATATCTTCAGGTTGACCCGTACGTCGAACCGGCATGCAATCCAAGTAGTCGTTACGCATAGCGTCGTGTTCGTGCAGACCCGTAGAAAGCTGAGTCTCCACCAAGCCTGGGCAGACGCTGTTAACGCGAATACCGAGATCGCCGAGTTCGTCCGCGGCGTTGCGGACCAACATGTCGATGCCAGCTTTGCTGGCGCAATAAGCAGACATGTAACGGTGGGTTCGGAGCCCGGCAATAGACGAGACGGCGCACATTGTGCCGGTACCGCCACTACGCAGCGCCACGGCACCATGTTTGATGGTGTAGAAGGTGCCGTTAAGGTTTGTTTGAATGACCGCTTCCCAGTCAGCGCTGCTGGTATCCAGAAGCGGCGCCGCAGCGCCGGTACCCGCATTAGCGATCACAATGCTCAGCGGTGCGCGGCGGTGGGCTTGGGCGATGGCTTCGGCAACGCTGGATTCAATGGCAATGTCACCGACTAGGTAGTGTGCGCGATTGCCGGCCTTCAGCTCCGTTAGCGCTGCTTCCAGTTGGGCCTGGCGCCGGCCCATGAGTGTCACTTGAGCGCCATCTTCGATGAACACCTTGGCGCAAGCGAGCCCAATGCCACTACCTCCGCCGGTGATGAATGCGTGCTGTCCAGACAACTTGGCCATTGTGGGAGCTCCGGTGAATTAGGCTGCGGGTTTCGAGTAGATCCGATGCACGACCACCAGCAATAGCATGCACAGGGCTAGCGCAATCCACCAAGGTAAACCGTAGGCGCTGGGCAATAAACCGCCGAGAATGCTGACTAGACCGACCAACAACGCGTAGGGGAGTTGTGTGCGTATGTGATCAATCAGATCGCAGGAGGTGGCGATGGAGGACAGGATCGTTGTATCGGAGATCGGCGAACAGTGATCGCCCATCACCGCGCCGGCCAGCACCGCGCTGATTGACGCATACAACAATGGTAGCGCAGGTTCGATACCTTGTAGCCCCACTGTGGCCCAAACCAACGGAATGACTAGCGGCAGCAGGATGCCCATGACGCCCCAACTGGTGCCAGTGGCGAAAGCGGTTAGCGCTGCCATGACGAACACGATGGCAGGCAGCAGTCTGGCATCAAGCTGATCGCCGAGCTGGGCTGACAACCATTGCGCGGTGCGCAATTCCTCATTGACGTTCGATAGCGTCCAGGCGAGAACCAGGACGATGATTGCGAGCAACATGGTTTTGCAGCCCGTGTACCAAGCATCCATAGCCTCAGCGAGGGTCAGCAGGCGTTGACCGAGGCTTAACAGTATGGCCACGATCACGCCAAGCAGCGTCGCCCAGGTCATCGCCAGGTAGGAATCAGACGCGCCGATAATTTCCCGAAGCGGTGCATCGGAGCCCACCTCCCGAGCGCCCGTAAAGAATAAGGTGCCGAGCATGACGCCTAACACAGTGGCTAAAGGCAAATAGGCATTCAAGGCACGAATGGCTATGCCGGGCCGCGGGTTGAGGGCGTTGCCGTCGACGTCGTCGTCAATTCGCGCGTTGGGCGCGCTCAAATGTCCCTCGTTGTAGGCCCGTTGCTCTGCGCGGGCCATGGGGCCAAAGTCACGACCGGTGTAGGCTACCAGCGCGACGAACAGCAAGGTCAAGATCGGGTAGAAGTTGTAGCCCAGCGAGTTTAGAAACACCGCATAAGCGTTGGCTTCCAGGGTTGGAATCTTTTTGATGGCGTCATCGATCAAGCCCAGCTGAAAGCCAATCCAACTACTGATGAGCGCAAGCGTTGCGACGGGCGCGGCTGTTGAATCAACCAGGTACGCCAGCTTTTCTCGAGAGATCTTTAGCACGTCGGTTACTGGACGCATGGTTTTGCCCACCACCAGCGTGTTGGCATAGTCGTCGAAGAAAAACAGCAAGCCCATAAAGTAGGTCGCCAGTTGGCCACGCTGGCGGGAATTCGCCCAGCCGGTGATTTGTGCGACGATGCCTCGAGTGCCGCCGTTGCGAGAGATCAAGGCGACCAGGCCGCCGATCATGAAGGTAAAGACCATGAGCGTTGCGTTGCCCGAATCCGTTACCGCCTTAACGGTGTAGGTCGATACCGACTGCAAGAGGCTAGGCAGCAGGTTGCTCAATGCTGGCCCGATGATGAGGAAGGTCCCGAACCAGATGCTGATAAACAGCGCCGGTATGACCTGACGAAACAGCAAGGCCAAGGCGAAGGCGATTGCTGGTGGGGTGATGCTGAGCCAGCCAGGCAGACTCCAGCGTTGCGCGCTCACAACTTCTTCGCCACCAGCGGTGTGCAGTTCGAAATTCAGCGCTTCGGCCAGAACTGGTGTATAGAGGTACGCACCCGCCTCGTTGGGCTTAATGGGTTCACCATTGACCTGAAGCTCGTCGCCAGGGTTTGCGTTTGTCACGCTGATCTGCGTCTCGAGACCCGTTAGCAGCACTTTCGGTATTTGCAGGCTTGGGGCGGTTGCAGCGGCAACAGAGCTCGCGCCAATCAGCAGCAAAATCAACAGGGCGGTGTGCGGGCGATAGAGCATGGCGTCTTAAGCCGTAAGGCGCAGGCACCTTAACAGACGCTATGAGGCGATGCATTTGCCGCGCTGCCAGGGAATAATGGGCGACAGCGTCAACAGCGATTGGGGGAGAACATGGCGAATTTAGGTCACGTACACGAAGTCGGCGCCGTGCCCGACCTCGAAGAGATCGGTCATCGGCTGGCCATTGCCGAAGTGCTGGCCATTCACTGCCGGGGCGTCGACCGTGCCAGCGAGTCTGACTTGAAGTCGGCCTATTGGACGGATGCAACGGTGGCGTACGGCGGTTTCAACGGTAATGCCCATGAGTTTTGTGCCCAGTTGCCTAAGGGGATTCGCGCCTACGCAGCAACCCAGCACAGCATTTCGAATTGCGTGATTGCGCTGAACGGCGCAACCGCTGCAGTGGAGACCTATGTGACGGCCTACCACTACCGAGCCAAAGAGGACGGCCCTGATGAGGAGATGACCTACATTGGCCGCTACCTCGACCGCTTTGAGTGTCGCGCAGGGGTCTGGAAGATGGCCCACCGGCAGGTGTGTATGGACTGGAATCAGAACGATCAAGCGTCTGCAATTCTAGACGGACCACCCTTCGATGGCCTGGCACGCGGCGCTAGAGCCCCAGAAGATCCACTCTATGCGCTATTGCGCAGCGTATTGGACTAGCACCTGTCCAGCACCAAGGATTAAATGAGCGCCCAGTGCGGGCATAAACCTCAAGCCAGAAAACGAAGACGTCATTTCCTATGAAGAAACTGTTGATATTTATTGTTGTGCTTTTGGCGCTGCTAGCTGCCGTGGGCGGCGGATTGCTTTGGGCGCTCAAAGACCCCAACCGCTTCAAACCCGAACTGCAAAGTCTGATCCAGGAAACCACAGGTATGGACGTTGCCCTGGATGGCGACCTTTCCTGGCAGCTATGGCCGCCTGTTGTGCTAAAAGGCACCGACATCGGCTTCGAAGATGAAGAAACTCGGTATCGAATAGGTTCTGTCGGTGTGAAAGCCAACTTGACCCGGCTGATCACTGGCGGCGGAACCCTTGAGATTGATCAGCTGCGGGTTAGCGATCTGCTGATGACCGACAAACGTCTAGGAGACCGTACTCGCATTAACGAGTTGCGTCTGGATGACTTTGTGCCCGGCGAGCCTAGTCCGTTGTTCGTTCAGGCTCAGCTGGAAAGTGACGATGAGCCGACCGTCGACCTGACGGTTGAAGGCAGCATGAGCTTTTTCACGGACGAGGACCGCCTCAGCATCAAACCCATGGCGTTCATCTACGATGGCATCCGAGGGACCTGTGATGTCGATGCATCCCAGTTGAGCCGGGATCCAAGCATCAATCACGAGGAAAGCAAAGAAGATTTGCTGCCCCTGGATGTTTTCAGAGCGATGAACTGGAGCGCGACTTGCAACGTGCCCGAGTACGAGGTCGATGGCACCGTGTTTCGCAATGTGGCGATACGCTCAGAAAACAACGATGCACGCGGCAATCACCGGGTTGAAGTTCCTGGCGCACTGGGCGGCAGCGTAAGTGCAGACGTCGCTATTGATACGCGCAGGCGAACCCCGGTGTGGAACATCGACACCGATGCCGATGAGCTCCAGGCGCAAGCGTTGATGGACCTGGTAGCGCCTAGCTTGAAGTGGGTTGCACCGCTGTTGGCGGACGGCAAAATCACCTTGAAGGGCAATACTGCTGCGGCGCTGGTGGATTCTGCCAACGGCGCGATGACCTTCGGTTCCCAAGGCGGCATGATTGATATTGGTGCGATTAAAACGGCAGTGCTGGCGCTGAGCAAACTGGCAGGCCAGGACGATAAGGTCAGCGAATGGCCAGAGCAGCTGCAGTACCAGGACTTGGGCGGACGCTGGCAGATGAATGGCACCGAACAGGACCTGGCGTTTGCCATCGACAACGTCAAGATCGCCGGCAAAGGACTGGTCAACGCACTAAGTGGTGAGCTTGATATGCGTACCAGCATAACCATTGAGCGTCATCCGACATTAGACGCACTGCCCATCAACGATGACCTGTACGGTTTAGCCATTCCGATGCGCTGCAAAGGCACATTGGAGGCACCCGACTGCGGGCTCGATGGGGACGCGGCAAAAAGGTCTCTGGCGGCGCTGGCGGGCAACAAAGCTCGGGGCGAAGTGGATGACAAGCTGAGCGAAGCGATTGACGAAAAGGTCCCGGAGGAATATCGGGAGACCGCCAAAGAAGCGCTGAAATCTTTGGGTGGATTGTTGGGCGGGCGCAAGAAGGACGATGATTAGCCTCCAGGGTATGCTTTCCGCTAGCATAAGCGCGCCTAGGAAACTGTTGTAAGGCCTTGAGCGACCACGCAAAAACCATAGTGCTATTTGGCGCCACCGGATTCATTGGCCGGCAGCTGCAAAGCAATTTGCTGGATGCGGGCTATCGTGTTCGCGCTGTGGTGCGTCCCGGTTCTAAAAACGCTGAGAATTTGCGCCCGGAAGTGGAAGTGCGTTGGGCATCGTTGCAGGACTACGACGGGGTTCGGGCGGCTGTTGCTGATGGCGATGCGGTGATCTACGGCGCCGGTATGGTTCGTGGCGCTCAGTTCGAAGACTTTCTGCCCGCCAATGTTGCCGGTCTGGCGTTGCTCGCAGATGTCCTGCAAAGCCAGGCACAAACGCCACTCCTGCTGCTCTCTTCCCTGGCTGCGGCCCGGCCAGAAATTTCCAGCTATGCCGCCAGCAAAGCGGCGGGGGAAGACGTCATCCGGCAACGCCCACAGTTGCATTGGACAATCCTGCGCCCACCTGCGGTTTATGGCCCACACGACAAAGAGCTGACGCCGCTGTTCCGAGTTGCCAGAGCCGGCATTCTGCCGCGAGTAGCCGATGGAGATCAGCGTCTATCGTTCATCCACGTAGAAGATCTGGCTGCAGCGATCGGGGCCTGGCTGGATCATGAGCAAGCGCTGCGTCACGGCACGTTCAGCATCGACGACGGCCACATCGATGGCTATAACTGGCATCAAATCGCCGGTTCCGTCATGGAGTCCCGGGAACGCGGTTGGGCTCGGCATGCTTTCGTACTGCCGCTGCCTCATTGGCTGTTAAAAGCGGCTGCTCGCGCCAATCTGTGGCTTGCTAACACGAATCGTACTGCGCCAATGCTAACGCCGGGTAAGGTCAGGGAACTGCGAGCACCGTTCTGGTTGGCCGACAATACCGAGTTCACCCGCATTACCGGTTGGCAACCCAAGCTTGGCCTGGCTCAGGGGATTCGTAAAACGCTCGATAGCGTGCCGGAAGAAACCGCTGCAGTGGTCTTGACGTGAGCGGCGACCAAACCGTTGACCAGTCTGAGATTATTGCTGCATTGATGTCACTATTAGGCGAGCTAACGGCTGTGGAGCTTACGCCCCAGACAGACCTGGTGAACGATCTCGCGCTCGAGTCCGTGCAGATCATGGCATTCGTTACCGATGTTGAAGATCACTTCGATATTGCCATTGAACTCGAAAGCCTTGCCGATGTGCACCGTGTGGATGAGTTGGCCGAAGTCGTGGCCAAGGCTTTGCACAGCGCTTGAGTATGACTGCAGACTCCCCTGACCTGCTGAGCAAGTTTGCGAGCCTGGATGCCGCACGCTCGGACATGACTGCTCGGGGTAGCGACCCCACCAATGTGGTCATCGATAAAATGCACTCTCCTACTGAGGGAGAGGCCAACGGTCGGCGGTTATTGTTAGCGGGTACCAATAACTACTTAGGCCTCACTTTCCATCCGGACTGCATCGCGGCCGGCCAACAGGCTTTGGCAGAGCTCGGCACGGGCACCACGGGGTCGCGCATGGCGAACGGAAACTATGCCGCCCATCAGGCCTTAGAGCAGGCGCTCGCAGACTTTTACGCTGTGCCCTACGCCATGTTGTTTTCCACGGGATACGCCGCCAATCTGGGTGTGTTGAATGCGCTGCTCGGTCCACAGGATTGTGTGTTGCTCGATGCCGATGCTCACGCCAGCTTATATGACGGCTGCAAGCTTGCTGGGGCGAAGGTCTACCGCTTTAAACATAACGACCCCGACAGCCTCGACAAGCGATTACAGCGCCTGGGTGATGATGCGCGCCGCACTTTAGTGGTGGTTGAGGGCCTGTATAGCATTCTTGGTGATCAGGCACCGTTGCAAGACTTGGTTGCAGTCAAGAAACAACACGGTGCTTACTTGTTTGTCGACGAAGCTCACTCCCTGGGGATTTATGGTGAGCACGGTCGAGGCTTGTGCGAGGCCGATGGCGTTGAAGGGGACGTCGACTTCATTGTCGGCACCTTCAGCAAGAGCCTGGGCGCCACTGGTGGTTACTGCGTTAGCCGGTTGCCGGTTACCGAGCTGTTGCGCTATGCCTCTCGCCCCTACATTTTTACCGCATCACCCTGTCCGTCGGTTGTGGCGACGGTACGCTGTGCTTTACAGCTGATTCGTCAGTCGCCCCAATACAAAGACCGCCTTTGGCACAACGCGCACTGTTTATACAGCGGTTTACAACAGCTTGGCTTCACCCTCGGGCCGCAGTTGAGTCCGGTCATCGCCGTGCGTGGTGATGACAAGGACAAGGTTCAGGGTGCTTGGCAGCGACTGCTAGACGCGGGCGTGTACGTCAATCTGATTGTGCCGCCGGCTTCCCCGGACGGCTCCAGCCTGCTGAGGTTGAGCGTCAGTGCAGCCCACAGCGATGCACAGATCACCCAGCTGTTAGACGCCTTTGCCGAGCATTGTGGTGATCTTCGCCCCACGAGCAGATAACCCGCTTAGCGAAAGCCCCCGAGGCGATACGCGCGCCAGATAAGCGGCCAGGCGAAGAGCAATGGGTAGCGCCGTTGGCGTTCACTGGCTTCTAGGTGCACTCCGGAGTGCCGCTCCATCTTCCAAAGTAAGTACTCCAGCCCATCGTTGAATGTTAAGGAGGCTTTCATGAGGCGGAGCAGTGACAAAGCCTTGCCGCCCCAGCGGCGCCGCCGCCACAGCGATTGTTGGGCTCGTTCTGAGCGCGTTTTCCGGTTCGCAGCTGCTTTGCCGAGGCTGTAGAGCCTGTCGTAGTAGGCGTGGTTTGCGTCTACGAGCAGCGCAGCGCGTTGCGGCGACTCCGCTCGAAGCTCTGCGCTGTAGGTCGCTTTGAACAGCGGTATCCAAAACTCCCGGAAGTCTTGTGCGTTGGGGGCGAGCGCTGCAGCTTCAGAGATGCAGCGGGCGATTGCGGCTGTGCGCAATCGTAGAACAGTTTGCGTAGCACGTTCATCGGCGCAGTACAGCACGGCGCAGGGCTGAGCAAAGCGCGACCAGAAGTAGCTGTGGCTGTCTTTGTCGATGGCCTGGTTGAGCTGAGCCACGGTCAGGGTTGCGCATTTGGCGTGGGCGTCTGTGCCGAGTTCGGTGCTTGATAGGTAGTAAACGTTTGGCGGCAGCAGGCGTTGTAACAGCCACTGCCAATTGCCTTGAATGTTCCGAGCTCGATCGTTTAGCAGCGCGTAGCAATCCAGCAGGCTATCTCGCTTGCCCAACAAGTATGATCCGTAGAGCACAATGGCCTCGAGACTGTCGCCATAACGTTGTTGCAGGGCGGCGACGATGGCGGTTAGCGCCGGGTCGTCCGCAAGCGAGACCTGCTGCTGTGCGATTGCGGCGGTAATTCTTTCTAGCGGCGCGGGCTCGGCCATGGCTTCAGCGAACTTCGTAGGCGGCGCGGGTAGCTGAGAAAGTGCTGAACGCCCTGGGATGCTGCGTGGCTGCGTCCGTGCTGGCAAGCCAGGACTGGAGGGGCTCACTGCGGGAGCGGATCCAGGCGGCTTGCAGCAGGCGCAGCAACAAAATGAAGCTCGACGCTGCGGTCCACAACGCAACCCAAAGCAGGCCGAGATCAGGTCGACCAAGCGCCCAGCCAACGGTGAGTAGAATCATGCAGGGGTTTCGACGACCGGTGATCAAACGAAAGTAGGCATCGAATGGGCGCCAGGAGAATAGCCCGCAGCTGGCAAGCGAGTGGAATGCTCCTTCGATCACTCTGCCGGCAATGTAACCCCCAAAAATCAAATAGTTAATTGTTGTCAGTGAGATTGATTCGAACACGGGTGCGGTGGTTACGAGGCCCATGCCCCAGGCCCAGTACCAAAACGGTGGATGTACTATGTCCATGCCGTGATCCAGCACGTGGCCTAGCTTGCTTGATTGCACCGTCACCCGAGCCAGCTTGCCATCCACCGTATCGAGATAGGTCATAAACCAACCGGCGGCCAACCCGGCGAAAAATTGACCCTGGCTGAATAGCCACAGCGCCAGGAGCATGAGCAGCGCACCGAGCAGCGTCACCTGGTTGGGTGTGATCCCCAGGGCGGCGCAAGCTTTGACCCCCTGCTTTGCCGGTGCCGGCCACAGCCATTTGGTAACCAGATCGGTGATGCCCTTGTAGGACGCGCCGTAAAGCTGGGCTTCGAGGGCGGCGCGGGCATCAGCATTCAAGGCAGCCAGGGTAGGGGCGCTGTTGCGGCGCAGCTTGTCGTTGTAAACCGCCAGGTCCGCGGGCGTTAAGGGTCGCAGTCGATTGTCACCGGGCAGAGGATGTTGCATCAATGCCTGCTGTTCACCAGCACTGAGAATGCCGCTGACGACTGCTGCCACTTGCTCAGTGTCGGGATCGATGAGTGCAGACTCGTCGCGCTTTGCCAACTCGGAGAGGGTCGTACCGTCAAATAGAAAACCGGCAGCCACGGTGATGCGTTTGCGCGAGGCCGCTGCACTTTCTGCGGTGGCCAGAGTCAGCGTTGATTCCAAGGCGATCTGACGCCGGAGGCGCTCGCGGCTAGGTAGATGCCACAGCGCCACATCGGTATCACCAGCGATAACAACTTCAACGGTCATTAGCGGCTCCGCACCAAGGCGGTGAGCGCCAGCATTAGCAACACGCACTCCGGCAGCAGCGCGGTCACAACGGGGTTGAGTTCATAGAGCACGGCGAGGTGGCTGCTGCTTTGCTCCAACAAATAAAAAGCGATTCCGATGACGGTGCCGATCAGTAACCGCGTCCCTATCGACAGCGAGCGCATAGAACCTTGAACGAATCCCAGAGCCAACAAACCCATGGCTAAGACCCCAATTGGGCGGCTGATTTGTTGCCACAGCATCACGCGGTATTGCAGGCTACTCAATTGCGCGGATTCCAGCTCGCGGACGTAATTCCACAACGCTAAGGGCGTAAGCGCTGTGGCCGGGAGGATCAAGGTCGCCAGAGCTTTCTCGTCGACAAACGATTTCCAACGATACTCCCGTTGAGTTTGCTCCTGAGCATCTTCAGCGCCCAAAGTGGTGATCACCACATCTTGCATGATCCACTCATCGATGCCTACGGTGCTGGCACGTTCTGCGCGGACGATGGTTTCCAGTTGACCCGCCTCGGACAGCGCAAAAATTTCGATGTCTTCCGGGGTTCGACCGTTGGCTAAGCGATTGACCCGCAGAAATTGGTTGTCGCCGCGGGTCCAGAATGCACCCTCATTGCTGACTTGTGCCTGGTCCAGCGCTCTGGCGGCAACGGTGATGGCACTGCGCTCGGCGTTGGGAATGGCATAGAACTGCAACAACACGATCGCCGCGATTGCACCCAGCAGTAGCAGCACCACTGGGCCGGCGATGGCCAGTGAAGACAAGCCTGCTGCCCGCAACGCGATCAACTCTTGATGGTTGGCCAAGGCGCCTAGACCGAGCAATCCACCCATGAGCACCGCCACCGGTAGCAATTCCACCATCAAGGCAGGCAGCTGTAAGGCGGTAACTAACAATGCGTCCGTGGTGCGATAAGCGCCCTGACCGACGTCCTCCAGCGCTTCGGCCAGCAACAGAAACCCGAATAGCGCCAGTAGCAGCACGAGCACCGGCACGCCGCCGAACAGAAAGGCTTTGAGCAAGTGCTTTTGAAACAGCTTCATGACCTGTCTTGCCCTGGTGTTGTAGACGTTGCACCAAGGCGCCACCAGCCAATGCGCTCACTAAAGAGCCACAGCAGAATTAGCGGTAAAGGTGTCAAGACGATCCAGAACAAGTGGGGCAGGGTTTTCTGTTCGACCCAGCTGCGGCCAATACCGATGAGGTTGTAGTACAGCGCGTACAGAATCATTGCCAGCAACACCCTGCCGAAGCGACTGCTGCGCGGCTTGCCGCGACTGAGGGGTAACGCTAGAAGGGTCAGCAACAACGTAACGATCGGTGTTGTTAGGCGCCACTGATACTCAGCTTCGGCGAGAGAGCGGTCGCCGTTGGGGTCGAGCGCAGTGGTGCGCAGGCTGCGACTCGGCAACGACTTAATGCGCAGCTCAGCTTCGGCGCTGTTGTCGATCTTCAACTGCATGTTAAACGTCTCGAACTGCCCCAGCAGGTCGGCGCTGGATGCCGAGCGCCGAACGATTCTTGCATTGCGTAGCGATAGCAGGTGGATGGTTGGGGTGATGTAGGGCGTTAGTGTGCCTTCCGGCGCGCTGACGACCTCCAAGTCATCGCCGCTGCGGGTGCGCACGAAAATGCCGTGTAAGTCTTCACGATCGGAATCGATGCGATCGACAAACACGGCTCGATCTAGGTCGGTGCCCAAATAGAACTTGCCTGCACGAATCTGGTCTAACTCTGCATTGGCCTCAGCGGCCGCTTCAATGTGGTAGATCTGGGCATAGGCCCAGGGCCGTACGAACCAGGACAAGAGCCCAACCATCGCAGCCAGCAACACCGTGAGTCGCAGTAGTGGCCACATTAGTTTGGCTTCGCCTATTCCGCTGGCACGCAGTGCTGTGATTTCTAGATCTGCATGTAGCCGGCCCAGCCCGATCAGCAGCGCCAGGTACAGTGCTAGCGGCAGCAGTACCTCTAAGGCGATGATCGCCTTGAGCATAGCGAGCTGAGAGATCGCCAACGGCGGAATGAGCCCGTCCACCGCGTCTGTCAAATAGCGCGTGAGGCTGAAGGTGAGGTATATGCTGATGAGAACGCCGCTGACGACGACGAACGGCACGGATATCTCGCGGATCAGATAACGATCAAAGAGCAAAGGCAGGAGAACACCAAACAAGATGTATCATGATGGTGCCACAATTCGCTTCAGGCGTCCCATGTCAACTAGTCAGCAAACAGGCAGACCGCGCAGACACCCCGATGCGCTGGCGCTAGGCGCTGTGCTCTGGGTAATGCTGTTGTCGGTGTACGAACTGGCCCAGGCTGAAGCCGTCCTGGCACCGGAGCCGCCCCCGGCAGTTCAGGGTGGGCGAGTGTTGTTGAAAGACGACGATACGGTCGTGGTACGAGCCAACGAAGTATGGGAAGACGCCAAAGCCGATGTGCTGCACTTCCAGGGGCGCTTTGATATGCGTACGCGCGAGTGGCGCATTCTTGCAGCACAAGCGACGGCGTACGGTGCAGTGAACGATCCTGATCGAATCACGGTAACCGGTAGCCCCGCAAAAGTCTGGATCGAGCGCACCCCCACTGGCGCAGAGTCTGCTGAGATTATCTATGGCGAAGGTGCGGAACTGGAGTATGTCAAAGCCACAGAACGCCTGCTGATGCGGGGCGATGCTGTTCTCATCGAACAAGGCAATCGCTTAACCAGCGCACAAATCGAATATGACTTGGCCGCAGATCGTTTTAAAGCCAGCGGCCAGCAAGGTGTTGAGATTGTGGTCGAAGCCGAACGGGCTCCCTTGGAGTGAACCGATCCCGAGCTTTGGCGGCGCTAACTCAGCGCTGTCCATTGCTCCCGTAGCAGCGTCACTAGAGCAGCATTTTGTTCCGGAGTAGTTTCTGCGGCTAGGTCCAGGCGCGGTAGCGCCGGCCAACCGGCATCGGCGAACTCAACCCCCGCTAGCGCCGGCAGCGCACTTTTTTGCGTCGCGCTGTAGCGCGGTAAAACATGATAGTGCACGTGAGGATCGATCATCATCAACATGAGGTAGTTGATCTTGTCGAACTCAAAGGCAGTTTCCAGCAGCGCTTCGCAGCGACACATGAGTGTTGCCATCTCGGTCCGAGCAGCATTGGAGATCGCGCTCAGTGCCAGCGCTTCTTCCTTACAGGCGAGAACTAGAGCACCCAAGGTCGCCTGCTTTGGCCGCAGCAACACCACCCAGGACTGGCCTTCGTAAATTAACGTGTCCGGGTAACCGAAGGTTGTGAGGGTGCTGTTCATGTCGCCGCACTGGCTTCAGAAGACAACACCGGCCAGTTTGAGACAACAACTTGGGCGTGTTCCAGGTCTCTAGCGTCATCCACTTCGCACCAGCTCAGGTCCTCGATACAGTGCACGCCCACTTGGCTTAAGTGCGCCAGCTCGTCGATGGCGGATAGATACCAGCGGCCGCGACCTTCGTCGTGGCGCATGATCTGGTCGAGTTTGCGCCGAAACAGCGCTGGTCCTTCGCCGCGAAAAACCATCATGCCAATGGATTCGCCGTTGACCGCGTCGCGCTCTAGCTGCTTGCCAACGCGCTGTAGTTGGGTGCCTGCGACGATTACCTTCATGTCGTCGTCGTCGTAGTCTTGCTTGCGATCCATGGCCAGAGTGATGGGAAACTGCTCGCTATGATCGAGCAAGCGCTCGACAATGGTCGCTTCGAATAGGGTATCGCCATTAATCAGCAGGAACGGTTCCTGCATTTCTTCTCGCGCGATCCAGCAGGTACCGAGGTTGTCGCTTTGCGCGTAGAACGGATTGTAGAGTGTGCGCGTTGGCGGCTGCTGGGTTCGTTGCACAATGTCTTCGAGTACGCTGGCAGCAAAACCGGTGATCACAACGACCTCGTTGATCCGGGTCTTTGCCAGCTCAGTGAGCTGCCATTGCAGCAGGCTGCGTCCGGCAACGGCCAGTGAGCTCTTCGGACGGTCCTGGGTTAGGGGCAACAAACGGCGACCCTGCCCGGCACTGAGAATAAGGGCTTTCATCAGGGGTGGTTATCAGCGTGGCGGCGAAATCCGGGCCACGATAGCAAAACTCGCACGCTTCGTGGCTGAATCTTCAGATATCTCCATATCAATTCAGGCAATGCCTCAGCGAGGCGTCTGTGCGTCAGCCAGTCGAGCAAGGTTTTTCAGCGGATCTTTGACGTATGCGCTGGCTTTGAGCATACGGATCAGTAGTCGATTTAAGAGCGTGCCGACCCGGTCCATTGGACGGTCAAAGTCCATGAACAGGACGATTCGATGCTGATCCGTGTCATTGCGTACTTCGTGCTCGTAGGTATCGTCGAACAGCATACAGTCGCCCTCGGACCAGCTACGGCGCTCATCTGCCACCCTTATCCAGCAGCGCTCTGGGGGTGTTGGGATTACTAGACCCAAATGCGCCCGGACCAAAGCGCGAGTTGGCCCTCGGTGGGGCGGAATGTGGTATCCCGGTGCAAGAATCGAAAACCAGGCGTTTTGCAGGCCCGGCAATCGGCTGAGCAAGGCGCTGGTGCTCGGGCATTGGGCCTGGTTGGCTGCTATGCCCTGACCGAACACCATTAAGATGAAAGTTTTCCAATGGTCACCCTGGCTAATGCGCGCCTGGTCTGGGGAAATTTGGTGGAAGGCAGGGATCGAGTCGAGCTGGGGCAGCAGAGCCATGAGTTCTGCATGGATATCCGGGGTGGCGCTGCGTAGCTCAGCTTCCCAACTGAAGGTGTCTGCAGGCAGGAACGGTGTCGTTGGAACCAGCGAGTGGCGCCCTTGAAACTCCGTCAAAGCGCGCAGCAGATGCTTACCGCTGCGAATCAACAGGCGCCTGGGTGCGCTTGGCATCACGGCAGTGACGCGCCGCTGCTGAGTTCACTTTCTGCGAGGTGCCAATCGGCGACGGAGTCGACGTCGACGGCGGCGCGCGCAAAGGGCAGCTGCACGAATCTCACTTGGCAATCGCTCAGCTCGCTAAAGCGCGAGCCTAATGCGGCAAGGCTTAGTTGGCCGAGCAGATAGCGCAGTAGGGTGCTGTAGCCTAGCTTTTGCGCTAGGCGCCAAGGTTTCTTGCGCCGAGCTTCGAAGCTGCGCCATAGGGCAATGGCGTTATCGGCTTGGGCATTCCTGAGCATGAATAGATTGGCACCGCAGAAGACACCATCGCGCAAGCGAACTTGGGTGCGCACCGACGCCGGCCAGCGGCTGGCGACCAGCGCATAGGGGACCAGGCCGATCACCAGATCAGCGGAGTGTTCATCGGCTGCGCTCACGAAGTGGTCGACGATCTCCGCTGTGAGCAAAGCGTGATCAGCGGTTGTCACCAACATCGGGCGAGTGGTCACACTCTGGCACAAAGACAGCAGCGTCTGCGCCGGACCGCTCTTCGGTGCGCGCCATTGTAGGCCTAGACTCGCGATTGCTGCTTTTGCGCTGGGGTGGTCCTGCAGCACCTGCTGCTCAGGGCCAAGCAACCAACCCCTATGAACCGCTTCGCTTTGTTGCAATGCTCGCACTGCCCACTCTAAAGGCGTCGCTCCAGCGAGGGCAACGAGCACGCTGGAGGGCTGCTGAAAATGTCGAGCGAGGGCGGAGCCGCCAGGTCGCTCGCCTGCCAATACGGCCACTGGAATGGGTTGCTTCACAGCCTGAGAGTCGTACTTCTCGTGCAGATGGAGTCAGGTTAACCGCTTTTCGAACATCTGGTAACGTTTGCTGATGTGCCCACCAATTGCCGTGCCGATGCTGCGCATGCCTTGGTTGGATTCTAAGATCCACGACATCTCCACAGCGTCCACTCCGCGCGCTGCAGCCTTGCCTCGGACCTCATCGATGAGAGCAAACGCCAATGCTGAGCCCAAGCGACCCTGTTGAAACGCTTTGCGCACCCCCATAAGCGGCACTCGGGCAGTACGCGGATGCCGCACTTTGAGACGCCATAACGCCTTGGCCCAACCGAATGGCAGCAATTTGCCGTGGAGATCGGCGATGGCTTCGTTGATGTTCGGCAGCATAACGATGAACCCGGCCGCTTTGCCATCGTACTCGGCGATCTGCACATAATCGCCAGGCAAAAGCATGATCAGCTCCTGACCCAGCGCCTGAAACTCCGCCGAGGTGAAGGGCACGAACCCCCAGTTCTCTGACCATGCGTCGTTGAAGATGTCTCGCAGAGTGGCGATTTCCGCCTGCAGTTTACTGCGCTTCAAGGGCCGCAGCCTGATGCGCTCGCCCTGTCGAGACAATAAGCGCTGCATTACCGCAGGCGCTTGGAAATCTGGTGGACAAAGATAGGCGAGCAGGGTTTGCGCGCTCTGATAACCGAGTGCTCCGACCTGCTCGGCATAGTAGGGACGCCCGTGAGGCATCAAGAAAAATGGCGGTGTGTCGAATCCGTCTACCAGTAGCCCAAGTTCCTGATTGATGCCGAGATTGAAGGGACCGACCACGTGGGTGCGCTGCTGCTCTCGCAGCCAATGCTCTGCGCTCGCAAACAGGTCGCTAAACAGCGCAGGGTCGTTGTCGGCTTCGATCATGCCGAAATAGCCCCAGGGTTCTGCGTGAGTTTCTGCCTGCAGCTCATCCACCTGTGCGCAAATGCGGCCCACAGGCGTTGAATCGGAATAAGCGACCCAGGCTTGCCAGCGGGCGTGGGCGAAGAAAGGGTGTTTAGGCGACAGCGCAGCGCGGCGCTCGGCATCAAGCGGTGCTATCCAGTTAGGGTCGTCTCGGTAGACGCGGTGGGGCACGGCCAGAAAGTCCTTGCGCTGTTGCGCTGAACGGACCGGCCGAATTTCAAACACCCTGACGTACCCCTATTTTGGCCACAACAAATTTGACATCTGAGCGAGACAGCAGGCCAGATGCCTGTGCTAACATACCGCCCGCTCGGATATCTGTCAGCTAAGCAGTTGAGGTACCGACGATTTGTCGCGGTCATGGTCCTAAGCCCAAGTCTGTTGGGTTAAATGGACACATGGTGAGAATGAGCAAACGATCGGTCTATGCCGGGGGACGGTGGCATGCACCTGCTGAGCGAGTGGAGGACCAGACCTTTGAGCAATGACTGTGGGCAATTGCCTGGCCGCTCTTTTGTGAGTGGAGGCGATGTCAGACGGCAATCAAGCGCTTAGGGCGGTACTTTGGCTCAAATTCAAACGTTATCGGCAACACCGACACGCAGTGGCATTCCACAAAAACTTTGTGGTTTTGACAGCTTAGTCGATGCCTTAACCTACGCCGCGCGCGGCTCCACGGGCTGCAACTTCTACAACGGCCGTGGTCAACTGACCTGCGCATTGACCTATGCCGAGCTGTTGCAGCAAAGCCAGGATTTGGCGTGTCATTTAGCAGCGCTGGGGCTACCCCGTGGCGCGCGCATTGGCATCCTTGCCGATACCGATCCATTGTTCCATCGATTCTTTTTCGCCTGTCAATTCGCCGGGATGGTGCCAGTTGCCTTGCCGGCAGGGTTTCAGCTGGGTGGGGGCGAGGCCTACGTGGCGCAGCTGCGCCGCTTGCTGCAGGGCTGTGGCGCCAATGCTGCCGTTGCCCCTGAATCCCATGTGAACTTTCTGCGCCGTGCCGCCGAGGATTTGCCCCTGACGCTGGTCGGAACCGCGGCGGAGTTCGAGGCAGTCCCGGCCGCATCGGTGCTGCCCGCGCCACTAAGCGGTGACGAGACTGCGTACTTGCAGTACACCTCGGGTTCGACCCAGTTTCCCCGGGGCGCGCAGATGACTCAGCGCAGTATTTTGAACAATCTCAGTGAGATCGCGGCGATTGGTGGCAACGTCTGTGAAGATGATCGGCTGGTCTCTTGGTTGCCGTTCTACCACGATATGGGGCTGGTTGGGTTCGTTTTAGAGCCGGTCATCGCGCAACTTTCGGTGGACTATCTGTCTCCTCAGGCATTTGCCATGCGGCCGCGGTTGTGGCTTGAATTGTTATCCAACAACCGCGGTACGATTTCTTCCAGCCCACCTTTTGGCTACAGCCTGTGCGCGGCACGGGTCAAAGACAAAGATGCCCGGAGCTATGATTTGAGTGCCTGGCGTATGGCTTGCGTCGGGGCAGAACGCATTCATCCGGAGCCGCTGACATCGTTCGCGGAAGCGCTGGCACCTGCGGGTTTCTCAGAGCAAGCTTTTGTGGCGTGTTACGGCATGGCCGAATGCGGTTTAGCGGTGAGTTTTGCCCCGCTAAACGTCGGCCTTGAGCTAGACAGGGTAGACAAGTTGGCCATGACCGATACGGGTGCAGCCACCACAATAGCTGCAGCGGCGCCGGTGGATGCGGGGCTGACTTTCGTTGATTGTGGTGTACCTCTGCCCAGCTACGAGGTAGCCATTCGCGATGATGCCGGGCAGGATCTGCCAGATCGCCAGTGTGGGCGGATTTGCGTGCGTGGCCCGAACGTCATGAGTGGTTATTTCGAAGACCCGGCGGCAACCGCTGCAGTCCTAGCTGAAGATGGCTGGCTCGATACAGGCGATATTGGCTATCGCATGGGCGACCGCTTGGTGGTGACCGCCCGTCGCAAGGACGTGATCATCGTTAACGGTCGCAACCTGTGGCCTCAGGATCTAGAGTTCCTTGCCGAACAGGTCATGGATTTGCGACTGGGCAACGTCAGCGCGTTTTCCGTTAGCCGGCCCGATGGCGAAGACCTGGCGGTGATGGTGGTGGAGTCGAAGCGCGGTGGTGATGGTCTGTCATCGAACCTGAAAGGACTGATTCGTGAAAGCTTCGGCATTGTTTGCCATGTAGAGATCGTGCCGCCCCGCACCCTGCCCAGAACCTCTTCGGGCAAGCTGTCTCGCAGCAAAGCCAAGGCTGACTTTCTCGCCCGTACCCATTGGAATCAAGAAGGGTGGCCGCAACCCGTGGCTAACGAAGAGGCCGCTCGCCCGAATTTGCGCGCCTCGTAGCTCAATCAATCAGCAGGAGTTCGGTATCGATGGCACGCCAGGTGAATTTTGGGCTGTGGTACGACTTTCGTAACCCGCCACCTTCTGCGGTCAGCCACGAAACCCTGTACCAACAGATCTTCGAGCAAATTACCTGGGCTGAGCAATTGGGTTACGACTCAGTCTGGCTCACCGAACACCACTTCTGCGAAGACGGTTATACACCGTCACCGCTGGTGCTTGCCGCCGCCATAGCCGCGCGCACAGAGCGCATGCGCATTGCTACCAACCTTATGCTGCTGCCGTTGGCAGACCCGGTGCGTCTGGCTGAAGACGCCGCGAGTTTGAGCGTGCTGTCTGGCGGGCGCTTCGATTTGGGTGTGGGTCTTGGCTATCGGGCGGTGGAATTTGAGTACTTCGGCCGTAGCCTAAAAAATCGCCCGAGCCTAATGGAGGAGGGCGCTGAGATAATTCGTCGGGCTTGGTCGGGTGAGCGAATAAACTTTCAAGGTAAGCGCTTCCGAGTTGGCGACTTGGCTGTTGCGCCAGTGCCACAACAGAGCCCAGCGTTGTTGATGGGTGGCATGGCAGAGCCGGCTATTGACCGAGCGGCACGCTTGGGTGATGGCTTTTTGTCTACCGGTGGGATTGGCCATGACGTTTATGTTGAGGCCCTGAATCGGCACCAAACCGAAGGCGCGATCTATGCAGGCAATTGGGGCATCATCGCTGACGATCCGGAGGCTGAAGCAGCCAAAGTCGGGCCCCACGTGCTGTATCAGACCAATCAGTACATTAAGTGGGGAGCGTTCGGACCACCTGACCAGGTGCCTGAGTTTCCCGATGCACCGACAGCGATTCGAGAAGGCTTGTATGAGCTCTGGGATGGAGACCAGGCAGTCACCGCCCTGACCGAGATGCTAAAAAACTATCCCCAGATCGTCGATGTGCACTTTTGGGCGCAGTTTCCCGGCGAAACGGTAGAGAGCGGTAGCCACCGGGTCGAGTATATGGCGAACAAAGTTCTACCTGCTGTGCGGGCAGCCCTCGCCGACGATTAGATTTGGCGCGTGGCAAAGACTCAGGGGTTGGCGAGCAGCAACACTCGCGCCTGTGCCCGCCAGTGCTTGAAGAACGCGTCAAGGTCGATGGCTTCGGGCTTGGCTAGCCACTGGAAGACTGTGCCAAATACAATCGAGCAATAAAGCACGGAGAATTGTTTCGGGTCGACATCGGCGCGAATATCCCCTTCTGCTTTACCCTGAGTGAGCCACATGGCTGTGTCGCGCCGATAGGCGTCGTGATTCGACTGTAGCTTGGCTCGCACTTCGTTCTCACCGCCAATGGACTCATACCAGATGAGGTACCCACCGCGCATATAGTCAGAGTGGTCCATCAGGAAACTCTCTAGTGCATCGATGGCTTTGAAGAAAGCTGAGGCGCCTGTTTCTTCGGCGACAAAAGCGTCTAGTTTGGCGCTCCACTCCAGATTGAAGTGGTGCAGCAGCTGCTCTAAGAAAACGTCTTTAGAACCATAGCGATAATTGGCCAAGCCACGGCTATAGCCGGCTTGCTCGCAGATTTGCTTTAGCGTCGTGCGGTTAGCGCCTTGACAGCTGATGAGCGCCATCGCCGATTCGAACATGCGGCGATCTGACAGGGCTGAACGCTCCGCTTGTGTTAGGCGCTTTGGTTTGTTGCTGGACTTGTTGATGTGGTTGCCTAGGTAATGAGCGGGTCAGTAACGCCGCGCTGGTGGCTTAGGCTAATTAACTTGCTAGACACGAGCAAGGGGGATAGCATCGAACGATTCTCGCGTCACTTGCGCTAGTGCATTAAAACGAGGCTTTGCACTCTGGAGTTTCTGCACCCTAAAAGGTCGGCATGACAAGAACAGTAGCTAACAAACTCGAAATTCAAGAACTGCTTGCGCGATCGGCACTGGCGTTGGATGAGCGTGATGTTGCTGCCCTCGAAGATACATTTGCGAAGAGTGCGCAACTGAGCATCATCGTTGGAGACGGCATTGTTAGCGCCGAATCAAGGCAGAACAAAGCTGAACCAATCGTCTTCGAAGGCCGTGAAGCGATCATGGGTTTAATGACAGGATCCATGGAGGAGCAAGCTGATCTGCGTCGACACGTAATCAGCAATACCATTTTCGAATCGATGGGCGACGACTCGGCTGAAGTGGTTTCCTATTTACTGATCTACGCCATCGAAAACGGTGGCATTCGCTGTGTTTCCAGCGGTATTTATCGCGATCGAGTAGAGCGCAAAAAACGCGGTTGGAAGATCGCTCGGCGACTCATCGACCTCGACCTGCCGTACTGAATCCTAGCCTATGAACATTGGCGACATCCCAGCCAAACACGCCGCGCTCACCCCTAAGGCGACGGCAATCGTCGACGTTCCGAACAATCGTAGAATCGATTTCGAAACCCTTGAACGACGGGTTGCTCAGTTGGCGGCTGGTCTGCGCCTACAGCTGAACTTAGCGCCGGGTGATCGCGTTGCAGTGCTATCGAAGAATTGCATCGAGTACTTCGAGCTGTACCTTGCGTGTGCTCGCGCAGGCTTGATTGCCCAACCATTGAATTGGCGCTTGAGTGTCCCGGAGATGGCGCGGATTCTCGCCGATGGTGACCCGTCGGTGGTGCTCTACGAAGGGGAGTTCCAGACAGAGGTCAGCGCGTTGCAGGGCCAGTTGGATGTGTCGCATTGGCTCAGTTGGGGCGCCGAGAGCAATGGCACCTACGAAGATCTGGTCGCTGCCAATCTGAGGCGTACGGTGTTAGACGCCGATCAACATGGCGCGCACGATCCGGTGCTTATTCTCTATACCGGAGGTACTACCGGGCTGTCGAAGGGCGCGCTGCATTCTCATCACAGCCTGTTCATGGGCATGTTGAATCAAACGGTGGCCGAACGCGTTGTGCCCACAGACGTGTACATGTTGACTGGGCAAATGTTTCACATTCCTGTGGCGTTGGCGCTGAACTACATGGCCCACGGTGCACCGATTGTCCTCATTAACTTCGAAGCCAAGCTCGCACTCGAGGTCATTCAGGAAGAGCGAGTATCGGCGTTTCTCGGCATCACCACTATGCTCAACTGGATGATGGCGGTGGAGGGGTTCGATCGCTACGATCTGCGCAGCCTGCGCAATATTCAGTACGGTGGTGGCCCCATGCCGGCCACGGTGGTCAGCGCTGCGCTGCAGGCGTTCCCGTGCACGTTAATCCAGGGTTACGGGCAAACTGAAGGCATGACCATGACCTTCTTGAGCCAGGAAGACCACGCCGATGCTGTCGACGGACGTCACCCCGAGCGCCTGGCATCCTGCGGTCGCGAAGGCTTTGTGACCCAGATTCTGGTAGCAGACGAAGCCGGGCAACCGGTACCGAAAGACGGTAAAACTTCAGGCGAAATCATTGTCCACAGTGAAGCCAACATGCTCGGCTATTGGCGCCAACCGGAACTAACCGCGAAAACTCTGCGTGACGGTTGGATGTGGACAGGTGACGTTGCGGTCTGGGACGAAGATGGCTACGTATTCATTGTCGATCGCGCCAAAGATATGATCATCTCTGGGGGTGAGAACATTTACTCCACCCAGGTCGAGGCCGCCATACACAAACACCCAGCGGTATTAGAAGTCGCTGTCATTGGGGTGCCCGATGATGAGTGGGGAGAGGCGGTTCATGCAGTGGTCGTGCTCAAGCCGGAAGCCGAGGCTACAGAAGCTGAGATCATTGAAACCGCCAAAGCGCACTTAGCCAGTTACCAAAAACCCCGTTCCGTCGCTTTTGCCGATGCTCTGCCGAAAGCTCCCACGGGCAAGATTCTGAAACGTGATTTGCGAGAGCAGCATTGGAGCGATCGCAGCCGTCAGGTGTAAATGTTGGATATGCCATGTCGCTATTAACCCCTGAGTTGCTTGCAAACATCGGCAAGCAGGCACCGCCGCGCACAGAGATCGCCACGCGCCGAGATATCCGCAAATACGCGGTTGCAACGGCTCAGACCGAACCGAAATTTATTGCCGGTGACGAGGCGCCACCGCTCTATCATGTGGCACTGTTCTGGGATGTCGTACCGCTAGAAGAGCTGACGCCTGATGGTGTATCCGTGGATACGCTATTGCCGAAGCTACCCTTAGAGCGGGCCATGGCTGGTGGGCTGAACATCGAATATCACCGACCCATATTCGCCGATGACGTATTGATAGCGAATCGGACCCTGACCAACCTGTACGAAAAAGAGGGGCGACAGGGACCGATCATTTTCTATGAGGTCGTGATGCAAGTGCATACTGATGCAGGTGATCCGGTACTCACAGAAACCACAACGCGCCTATTGCGTTAGCGGGGGAGGAGCATGAGATCCGTTGCCGTTGGAGAAACATTGCCGGAGCTGAGCCACTGCCCAGACAACGTGCAGCTGTTTTTCTACAATGCTGCGCTGTGGAATGCCCATCGAATTCACTACGATTTACCTTACGCGACCGAAGTAGAAGGCTACTCCGGGTTAGTGATTGCTGGCCCACTAATGGGCGATTGGTTAGGCCAGTGTTTGCTCGGCTGGATGGGCAATGACGGCCGCCTGAAACGCTTGCAGTACTCCAATCGTCAAGCGGCGTACATTGGCGAGACCTTGCGCAGCCGCGGAACAGTCACCGCTTGGGATCCTGAGCAGCGCTTGGCTGAAGTCGATGTGGTGGTGGTCAACCAAGCCGGCGAGGTGATTACCCCAGGTTCGGCAACGGTTGAATTCCTGTGAGTGCGCTCCGCGGTCAGGTAGCCATTGTTGGCGCGGCGGATACCGCAGTCGGCAAGTTGCCCGGCAGTAGCCCGATGGAACTCGCTGCCGAAGCAGCCCTTGCAGCGATTGACAACGCAGGACTGACCTTGGCTGACGTCGATGGTTTGGTTACCTGCAACGCTATGGCGCAGCCGCTCATGTACCCTGGTGAAGCGCTAGCCGAGTATCTGCAGATTTTTCCGAAATTTCTGATCGGCGTTGGCGCCGGGGGCGGCACCACATTCAGCATTTTGCATCATGCTGCCTCCGCAATCGCGCTGGGTCTGTGCGAGACCGTGGTAGTGACCATGGCAGATTGTCTGCGCACGGGCTTAACCCGTGAGCAGTCAATGGTCATGCAATCGTCGTCGGGTCACCGAGAATTTGAAACGCCTTTTGGCCCGACGGTGCCCGCCTACTACGCGCTCATTGCCCAGGCCCATATGCATGCGTTTGGCACAACACCCGAGGATTTTGCTCACGTCGCTGTAACCTGCCGCAGCCACGCGGCAATGAATCCGGCGGCGCAGATGCGCGAAGCCATCACTGTTGCCGAGGTGCTGGAGTCGCCGCTGATTGCCGATCCCTTGCGTTTGTTGGACTGTTCCCTGGTTTCTGACGGTGGAGCAGCCGTTGTGTTGACCAGTGCGGAGCGGGCGCGCTCGCTACCCCAGCGCAGCGCTTACTTGCTGGGAGTGGGCGAGGGCTATGGCCACGAACATATATCTCAGGCCCGGAGCCTGGTGACCTCCTCGGCGGTACTCTCTAGTGAGCGTGCCTATCAGATGGCCGGCTATGGCGCGGCTGATATGGACTTCATAGAGCTCTACGACTGTTTCACCCCAGTGGTGCTTATTGAGCTGGAAGATCTAGGCTTTTGCGGCAAAGGTGAAGGCGGTGCGTTGGCTCGCTCCGGGCGCCTGAGTCTGGCGGCGGCGCAGTCGGGTCAGGCGGATGCCTTACCGATGAACACCCACGGCGGTCTACTGTCCCACTGCCATTCAGGCAATCCGGGGTCGATGTTTGCGTTAACAGAAGCCGTTATGCAGATGCGTGGCGCGGCCGAGGCGCGTCAACTGCCCAAGGCAGATCTGGCTTTGCTGCACGCTCAGGGTGGCATACTCTCTAGCCACTGCACCCTAGTGCTCGGTTCCCAGGAGACGCTATGACGGCTGCGGATTTGCGTTTTTTACCTGAACCCAGTGCGGCAACCCAGGCTTTTTGGGAAGGCTGCAGCGATCAGCAGCTGCGCTTGCAGCAATGCACAGACTGCCAGCGTTGGCAGTTCTACCCGAGAATACTGTGCACCGAGTGCGGCAGCCGACAACTGCAATGGCAAACCGCCAGCGGCGCAGGCACAGTGCGTAGTTTTTCGGTGGTGCGTCGACCGGTTAGTGCAGCTTATGCAGATGACGTGCCCTACGTAATCGTGCTGGTTGCGCTTGCGGAAGGGCCGACGATGATGAGTCAGCTCGTCGATGTTGCACCTGACCAAGTGCAAATTGGTGCGCCGGTTCGGGTGCGATTCGTTCCCTGGAGTGATGAGATCACCATGCCGCTGTTCGAGTTAGTTCCCAGCGCAGACTGAGGTAAGCAATGCTTGTTAGTAACATAGAACTCATCCCCGGTCGAAAGATTCAGCGCCATCTGGGCATGGTCCAGGGCAATACCGTGCGCGCCAAGCACGTTGGCAAAGACATACTCGCTGGATTCAAAAATATCTTCGGTGGTGAGCTCAAAGCCTATACCGAGTTGCTCAGCGAGGCTCGGGAGGAAGCGGTAAATCGTATGACCCGCCATGCTGAAGCCATCGGCGCAAACGCGGTCGTTAACGTGCGTTTTTCGACTTCATCGGTAACCGCTGGTGCCGCAGAGCTGTTTGCCTATGGCACTGCGGTGGTGCTCGAAGACGAAGCGTAGGTCGCAATGGTTGAACTTGTTACACTGGTGGCGCTCACTACCTTAGGTTACGTCTTCGGCAGCATCGCCGAGCGTCGGCATTTTAGCTCTATTAGGGAACGCGAAACCGAGCTGAAAGACCTGCTGACTTTCAATGAACGCCATCTGCCACCAGGTGAGTGGCGACAGGGTGGGTTGGTTGACGGCAGCGTGGTGATTTCAGTCGACTACTTCAAGCGCCTGGCCGCTGGCTTGCGAGGGCTTTTTGGCGGTCGTTTGGTGGCCTATGAATCTTTGCTTGAACGCGGGCGACGGGAAGCATTGCTACGCATGAAGCAGCAAGCGCGACGTCGAGGGGCGGCCATGGTAGTCAACGTCCGCTTGGAAACCGCGAGCATTTCCAAAGGCCAGGGGGATCAAATCGGCAGCGTTGAAGTCTATGCCTACGGTACCGCGCTAATCAGCAGCTAGGTCTTTGGTTTGAGTTACGAAAACCCCAAGCAGCCCGAAGACATCAACGTTGGGGTTGAACATCCGCTGAAAGATTTCTTCGCGATGCTCAGCGCTGTGCTGCTGATCGTTGTGATCGCGGTGTTGATGCTGTCTACTGCGGCGCAATGGCTGGCTCGCTACATCCCGTTTTCTACCGAGCTGCAGGTAGCGCAGGCCATCGAACCTCATCTAACCGAGGTCAGCGAAGGCCCCATCGACGAGACTGCGCGCCAGCGTCAGGTATATCTCAGCCAACTCGCCCAGCGCCTCAGTTCGGTGATGAACCTGCCTGAGGGGATGGTGGTCTCGGTCCATTACAGCGCAGACAGTACGGTTAACGCTTTTGCGACTCTCGGTGGCCATGTGCTCATGTATGGCGGCTTGGTGGACAAGCTGCCCAGCGAAAATGCTCTGGCGATGGTGCTGGCGCATGAAATTGCCCACGTCAAATTGCGCCATCCGATCGTTGCCATGAGTCGTGGCCTCACAGTCAGCATCGCCTTGGGCTCTGTGTTCGGGATGACGGATAACGCCGCTGTTGCCCAACTGGTGCAATGGCTCGGCATAACCTCCAGCCTGTCCTTTAGCCGCGCTCAGGAGTTGGCAGCTGATGAGGAGGCGGCGCAAGCAGTCTTGGCACTGTACGGGCACCTGGAGGGCGCAACGGCGCTGTTCGACGTGCTCGCTACCATGACCGCCCGCGAAGGCGTGTTGCAGGTGCCGGAGTTCGTTAGTACCCACCCAGATTTGACGGCCAGAATTGAACGATTGGCAGAGATCGCCGCAGAACTGGGCGTTTCTGGATCGCTGACGCCCTTGCCGTGGCGGCCTCTGCCGTGATTCTGCGTCTACTGCGCTTGCGGCTCGTTGCTGCCTGGCAAATAATTCGCCCTCATCTGGCAGGAATCCACAATGTCCAGCAGCCTTCGTGATCAATTAGTCAAAGCAGGGCTGGCCACCGCCAGCCAAGCCAAGAAAGCTGAACGTGCGCAAGAGGCGAAGCGCCGTGGTAGCGGTGGCAAGTCCGTCAAGGGTGGAAAGCAGGGCGCACGTAAAGGCGCCGCTAAAGCGGAAGCTGTTGCTGACACCAGCCCCGACGGTGTTGCGAAGGCGCGGGCTCGACAGGTGCAGTCAGAGAAGGCTGAGCGTGATCGTGCAATTGCGAAGGTGCGCAATGAAAAGGCAGCGCTCAAAGCTCAGCGGGCTGAGATCAAGCAGCTCATTGCCCAGAACGATGTGCGTGCCGACAAAACCAACGATGACGATGCGCCGTATAACTTTGTGCACGGAAAGAAGATCAAGCGAATCTACGTGCCGAAGCAACAGGTCGAGGATCTCAGTGCTGGTCGACTAGTGATCGTGAACAACGATGGTCGCTATCATATTGTCAGCAAAGCGGTTGCCGAGAAGATTAGCGCACGGGATCCAAAGTGGATAATTGCGGCACATGCGCAAAGCGCTAACGCAGGCGAAGCGGAGGACGAGTACTACAAACAGTTTGAAGTGCCCGACGACCTGGATTGGTAGCGGTGGCTACCCTGACTCGGCGCTGAATACCAACAACAGATTGCCTGGCTCGTGAAAGTACAAGCCGTAACCTGAGTTCACCGCCAGATGCCCTGCGCCGACAGCGGCGCCACCACCGCTCATGCCACCGCCTCTGGCGCTAACGCCATTCACGGTTGCAATCGGTCTGGCGCTGTCGAACGACCAGAGGACGTCGCCGTTACTGCCGTCATAGGCTCGAATGCGTCCATCGAGATGCCCGGCGATGACGGCACCTGGCACCGCGGTGATGGCCGCAGACACGCCGGGGTCACAAAATGGACGATCATCGCCACACTCGTCTTGCGCCACCGCCTGCCACAGCACGCTGCCGTCTTGTACGTTTATAGCGTGCACCCCTGGACGTGCCAGAGTTGGGTCGAGCACATCGCCGTTGCGAGTGTCGTTCATATCGTTGATGGGTACATAGAGTCGCTCACCTTCAGCCGCCATGCCGAAATGTACTCCACCCTGAATGGATCCGCGCCCGAGCTTGGTCCGCCATAGAGGACCGGCGTCGATGTTGGATGGGTCGAGGGCGAAAACCGAGCCGTCTTTGTGGCCGGCCAATAGCCGTGGCGTTTGCGCGTCGACATCGATGCGCAGCAGGCTGGAACCAAAATCGAAGTCCGGGCCATCTTCCGGCGGACAATTTGGATTGTTTGCCATCATGCAAGCCACGTTCCAGGCATCGTTAGCAGTGGCCTGCCAGCGCCATAGGCGTTCACCGGTCGCCAGGTTCACCGCAACGATTGCATCGCTATTGCCGTCGGCTGGGGTCGAGTAGTTTTCCCCAGTACCGAAGTACAGCACGCCCTGCGCGGCGTCGATGGTAGGGCTGGCCCAGACGGGCGCGCCTGAGGGTGAATAAATTTTGGCGCCAGCGCTGGTGGTACCGGTGATCGTTGGCGCTTGAGGAATGGCATACGCCGTCCATTCCGGCTCACCGTTGGTGGCGTTCAACTTGACGACTTTGCCGCGGAAGGTGCAACAGTCATAAGCAGGATCTGCGGCTGACGTCACCTCTAAGGATGAGACCGGCACGTATAGAGCGCCGTCGTGCAGCGTTGGCGTGCCGGTAAGGGTGGCGCTGGCGTGGTCGTCCATTTTGCGCTCCCATTCTAGCTCCCCGGTCAAGGCGTTCAGGGCATAGGCCTTGGCCAAGATGTCGCCAAAATAGACGCTAGGGGTATCGCTGGTCGCACTGGGGCTCAGAACGATTCCAGTGCGTACTTCTGCAGCAGCTTTAAAGCGCCACTTCACGCAACCGCTGTGCAGATCCAGCGCATAAACACTACCATCCTGGCTACCAACGAAGACTGCGCCATAACCGATGGCGGGGTTTGAGCGGGCACGCAGTGCATCAGGAAAGCCGAAGGCCCACTTGAGTTTGAGGTTCGGTAAATTGCTAGCACTGAGGCCGCCAACGTCCGCCGGCACAAAGCGCCGATTGTCATGGCCCCAGCCCGCCGCAGCGGCGCCTGCGGCCAGATTCAGATCACGATTGCTGCAATAGTTAACATCGGCGCTGCTGTCAGCGTCAGGATCGTAGCGCGTACGCGTGAGGTACTCGACCACCGCCACTTTGTCGTTGCTGGTTAGCGCCGCCGACTGCTGGCGCATGATGCCTTCATTCATCGAGTGCATGAGCGACTGACCACTCATCATTTCAAGCCAAATGAAATGTGGGGCTTTGGGCACCTGACCGGTATGGCAGCCGGCACAGGCCGCGGCGTAAATGCTCGCGCCGCGCATCGCTTCCCGTGGCCCTAAGCTGTTGTCGATGCCAGTCTGAAAGTCATCCGGAGATTCTAAGGAGGTGGCCGAGGTGGCATCCTCTTGGGTGGTGTTTGGCGGTGTTGTGGGTGCACAACCCATGAGGCCGATCAATACTGCGAGCATGCTCGCAGTGGCGCCGAGCCTCAGGTGCTCAGAGCAATGCATCCAGCGCTTCCTCGTGTTCCAGGTAGAGTTCGTAGTTGTGTTCGCTGGTGGCGTCTTGATCCTGCAACAGTTGGGCTTGGTACAGTTGTTGTTTAACCCACTGGTGTTCGGCCCAATTGCCGCTGCCAGCTTTCACTACCTGCATTTCTGCGGTGCCAACGGTTACCGCGCCACGTATGCCTTTAAACAAATCGCCCAACGAAGGTGTCGCGGTCTCGGCATCGGCGTCGTCGGCCATGCGCTTGAGTTTAGCGCCGGCACGCTCCCGCAACGTTTCGGTGCGCTGTAGAAATAACACGGTTTGCTCGACTTGTTTTTCGCTGAGCTTGCCGTTGCCAGGTGGATCGTACTCATCCGCCGCCGCCGCCTCCATGTAATCGACTTGGCTGCCTACGCCAAACATGTCGGGAACGTTGGGCTCGTTCTCGGCATTCTCGAGATCGGCCTCCAAGGCATCGATATTGCGTTCGATCTGTGAACGGGATTGTTCCATCTGGCTGCCAACGAATAGGCCGCTGAGTACAGTAGATAACACCATGCTGGCGATTAAGGCGGCAAGAAAAGTGGCGACGAAGTGTTTGATGCGATTGTCTGGAGCGATGGGCAGAAAAATCGGTAAGGCTCGATATAGCGTCATCAGCGCGTATACCGAGGCGATGAGCAAGAGCAGTACGCCGATCCAGGGAAGGCTGCCGAGGATCATGCCAACGAAGCCTGGAAGAAAGCCGAAGGAGACTGCCGCAAAGGCCTGATCGAAAGTCGCGGTAGAGTCCGAAGTCGACGCTGCGGCTGCGTCACTGGTACCAAGCTCGGATGGGTTCTCGGCATCCACCTCAGCCTCTGGCGCAGCGTTGCTCTTGAATAGACCGGCGAAGAAGTAGGCTGCTGCTGCCCAGATCGCTACACCCAGCAGGCCGCCAATAATACCGGCGAAGAGACCGCCAACACCGCCGCCGCCAAATACATAGAGCTTGCCGAAGATGAGGTTGAGTATGAAGGCGATCAGCGCACTGCCGACAACGGCCGGCAAAGTAATCAACAATAACGTGTCTTTCAGCGGTACACGTTGGGCCGCATATTCGGGCCAGGTGGTCGCTTCTTCGAAAAGGCTGCCGCGTATGAGCTGCACCGTGCGTTCAAAATCAATGGCCATGACGTTCCTCCCTGTGGCGTCCGTCGAGGTAACGATATACCCCATAAATGCTGATTCCGAGCCAGGCCACCTCGATCACGAATGACGACAAATTAAAGTCGATCATCAGCGAGACCATGATCAACAACGCCCCTAAACCGTTGCCAACCGAATACCTCAAGCTGCTCGCGCGCATGTGCCCCGATTGCACTCTCAGGTAGCACCACAATACCAGTGCGACCCCCATATTGCCGACTAGGTCGTGCCAACCATAGTTACTGACGACATTCGACACAGCGCTCCAGATTGCTTGCAATTACGACCTTTTTCTTCACCAGACAGAACCGGTATTCTACGGGGTTTCCCGGCCTTCGGGTGAGGTGATGGTGGGTTTTCAATGACGGCGACTGGTTCCGCTGAGGAGCAGACACAGCCTGGGGGTTCGGTTTCCAGCAGCTATACCGGTGGTCCACTGGCGCTGTTGCAGGACTCGCAGCGTATCAATGCTGGGCAACAACAACTGGACGTTGCCATTGTCGGCGCGGGGATCTGTGGTATGTGCACGGCCATTACCCTGGCCGAACGGGGACATCGGATTACGCTCTACGAGCGCGATTCGGCGCCCCCTGAGGGGGACGCTGACGCCGCTTTCTTTGGCTGGCAACGCAGCGGGGCTGGGCAGTTCCGTCATCCCCATGCGTTTTTGGGCTTAGTCTGCAATCTGCTGGCGGATCGTTATCCGCAACTGCTGGACGAATTGTTTGCGGCGGGTGCGCGCAAAGTAGGCTTCACGGAAATGCTGCCGTACGCGCTGCGCGCAGGCTATCGCAGTGAATCGGGGGACGAAGCGCTCTGGGTGTTGTTGTGTCGGCGCGCCACTATGGAAACGGTGATCCGGCGTCATGTTGCGACCCTGCCTGGGGTTCGTATCGTTAACGGCGTGAAAGTCACCGGTCTGCGCGCAGCGGGCGCCGCTGGTACGGAATCTGGCGCAGCCATTGAAGTGAATGGGTTGAATTTCAGCGGCCCAGATGGCGAGGTCGCGATTGACGCAGACATCGTGGTGGATGCCAGTGGCCGCACCAGCCGTTTCCCCAAGTATCTCGCCCAACTGGGGTGTGTGGTGCCGGAAGAAAAAGAAGACGCTGAAATACTCTACTACACGCGCCATTACCAACTACAAGATGGCGAGGTGGAGCCGCCCAGGGGGGAGATTGCTGGTGCCGGAGATTTGGGCTATCTCAAATTCGGGGTGTTTCCCGGCGACAATGGCCACTTTGCGATAATTTTGTGCATACCCGTGGACGAGGCGGCACTGAAAGTAGCACTGCGAGACGGCGACCAGTTTGATGCGATTTGTCGCAGCATTCCGGGTCTAGCGCCATGGCTTGCCCCAGGCAAAAGTAGTCCGACCACAGACTCTTTCGGCATTGCCGATATTTATGCCGTATGGCGCGATTACGCCCCGAATGAACAGCCCTTGGCGCTGAACTTTTTTGCCGTTGGCGACAGCCACCTTCGCACCAACCCGCTGTATGGCAGGGGCTGCAGCACCGGTGTGCTGCATGCCGCCATTTTGGCTGATGTATTAAGCGATAAAGGCAATGCTGAAGACTGGGCGCTGGCGTTTGAACAGCTGACTCGAGATGGGTTGCGACCCATATACGAAGCGAGCCTGGCAGAAGATCGCAAAGGTAAGCACCGGGCGCTAGCAGTGCGCACAGGCCGCAACATCGAGCGAGCCAAGTCGCTGAAAAAGTACTTAGGGCTGGCTTTTGGTGACGCGCTCAGTGCAGCGGCAACGCGGGAGGTTCACGTTGTGCGCGGTCTAATGCGTACAGTTAATCTGTTGGAAACCCCCGGAGCATTTTTGAGCGATCCGAAGATCAAGCGCACGCTAATGCGATATATGCTTCGAGGCCGCAAAAGCAACGCGGCGAGTCGATTTCAGCCAGGCCCTGATCGCCAGACCATGCACGAGCAAGTGTTGGGGTTACCCGTTGTTTCCTGAGCGCCAGCGCCTTTGCGTTCGCTAAACTACTACCTGATAGGTACTGGTAGCTGGTTTTTAGCCTTCGGCATGCAAGCGGTGCTGTTTGCTTGGCTGGTTACCATGGTTCTGCAGGAGAGCGCCGAGCGGGTTGGCGTTGCGCAAATGGCGCTGTTACTTCCTGGCACCATATTTATTCTCATCGGCGGCAGCTTCGCGGATCGCTATGGCGGCCGCCGCGTCGCCGTTTGCTCCCAGCTATTGGCCACGCTTGCGCCATTGTTTTTGCTTGCGGCCCTGTTCATGGACGCCCTTAGCTATGGGGTAATGTTGGGGTACGCGGTGTTGCTGGGCACCGCCCAAGCTTTTGTAACCCCCAGTCGCGACGGTCTATTGAACGTGGTTGCAGCTGGGCGTGTACAGCGCACGGTCATGCTGGCGAGCGTGGCGCAGTTTGGCATGCAGATCATGGGAGCCCTGTTAGCGGCTCTAGCCGACCTGGGCGGTCCAATACCGATTTTGATTGCACAAGCCGTGGTGCTGTTGATTGGCGCGCTAGCACTATCTCGGGTTCAGGTTCCGCCACAGGTGGCAACCGTGCAGCGTCAGAGCATAGTTGGTTCGGTCATCGAAGGAGCGCGAACAGTCATGCGCGCTGCCCCTTTGCGGATTATCGTCATACAGAACATTGCTATGGCCTTGAGTTTCATGGGCTCGTTCATCGTTATTTCGCCGCTGATCGTGCGCGAAGTATTTGCCGGCACAGCCTCTGATCTTTCTTGGGTGAACGCCACCAATGCCGCTGGCTTGGTCGTCACCGTGTTGTTGCTGTTGCGTTTTGGCGGCATCAAGGCCCAGGGGCGCGCCTTGATTCTGTCTCAGGTTCTAGGCAGTTTAGTGCTGGCCGCAGCGGCGGTCATGCAGACCTACTGGTCGTTTGTTGGGGTGATGTTTATTTGGGGGATCTGTGGTGGCGTCGCCATGACCATGTCACGCAGCATCATGCAGGAACAAGCGCCCGAGGCAATGCGCGGTCGGGTGATGAGCTTTTACGGCTTGTCTTTTATGGGCGCTGGTCCATTGGGCGCGCTCCTTTGCGGCTACCTGGCAGAATTGCTTGGCCCCCAGCTGGCCATGCAGTGTGCGGCGGCGTTGATGCTGTCTGTGGCGTTGCTGGTGGCGTTCAGTTCCGGGCTGTGGCGCGTGCACAGCGTTGAACATGTCGCCGATCCAGTCTAACTCTCGCCATCGATTAGCCGTCGACATCGGCGGCACGTTCACCGATGTGGTACTCGATTCCGCTGAGGGCTGTCTGGCGCGCAAAGTGCTAACAACCCACGAGCGGCCTGCTGATGCGGTTATGCAAGGTATCGATGCGCTCCTTAGTGAGGCGCAGGTTGCAGCTGGGCAAATCGACTTAGTGCTGCATGGGACGACGCTGGCAACCAATGCGCTGATCGAGCGGCGCGGCGCGAAAACGGCCCTGCTGACGACTCAAGGCCACCGCGATGTGTTGGAAATGGCGTTCGAAAATCGCTTTGAGCAATACGATGTCAACATCGATCGACCGCAACCGTTGGTGCCTCGGGCGTTGCGCTTGCCGGTGCCGGAACGCACGGCCGCAGATGGAAGCGTGCTGCTTGCCTTGGATGAGGCCAAACTGCTGCAGCAGCTAGCGCAAGTGCGCGCAGCGGGTGTGACCAGCATCGCGGTGGGTTATCTGCACGCTTGGCGCAACCCTGCTCACGAGCAACTGACGGCACAACTGATTAACGCCCATTGGCCTGATGTCGCGGTCTCGCTGTCCAGCGAAGTTTGCCCAGAGATCCGGGAATACGAGCGACTCTCAACGACCTGCGCCAATGCCTATGTCATGCCGCTGATGAGCCGCTACCTCGAAGACTTGGCTGAGCGATTGCTGACGGTGGGCATAGGCTGCCCATTGCGGTTGATGACTTCTGGCGGTGGTTTGACCACGCTGTCGACTGCCCAGCGCTTCCCAATTCGACTAGTCGAGTCCGGTCCTGCAGGCGGCGCGATACTAGCCAGTACGCTTGCGGCCCAGCACGGTGATCAACGAGTGCTGTCATTCGACATGGGTGGAACCACGGCAAAACTCTGCTTGATCGATGACGGCGAGCCGCTGCAATCTCGAGCCTTTGAGGTTGACCGAGCGTACCGCTTTAAGAAAGGCAGCGGTCTGCCAGTGCGGATCCCGGTGGTTGAAATGGTGGAAATTGGTGCCGGGGGCGGATCCATTGCCAGCATCGACCGCTTAGGTCGCGTGCAGGTCGGGCCGGAGAGTGCCGGCTCACAGCCTGGCCCGGTTGCCTATGGTCGTGGTGGCGTGCAGCCGACTGTGACCGATGCGGATGTGTTGCTGGGTCGAATTGCCACGGAAGGTTTTGCCGCGGCGGGTTTGACTTTGGATCCCCAGGCAACAGCAGCAGCATTGACTCGAGTGCTTGCCGAACCTCTGGCGACGGCAGTTGATGATGCCGCCCATCGCCTCTGTGAAGTGGTAGACGAGAACATGGCGGCTGCCAGCCGCGCGCACGCCGGAGAGTGGGGGCAACAATTGGAAGGCCGCATGCTGATCGCCTTCGGGGGCGCGGCACCACTGCACGCCGCGAGGCTAGCGCAGAAATTGGGGATTGAGCGAATACTCATACCAGCACACGCCGGCGTCGGCTCTGCGTTGGGCTTTTTGTTAGCTCCGGTGCGTTACGAAGTGGTCCGCAGCCGTTTCGAGCTGCTGTCGCAGCTAGACGCTGTAGCTGTGCAGAAGCTATTCCAAGAGATGCGCCGGGAAGCAGCGACGGTGGTGGAAGCGGCGACCAAAGACGTTGATTTACATGAAACGCGCCGAGTTTATATGCGCTACCAAGGGCAGGGCTATGAGATTGCCGTGGGTATTGGCGAGGAGCGGCTGCAACCAGGCAAGCTGCGCTTGGCGTTCGAGGCCACCTATGAAGCCCTTTACGGCCGCATCATTCCGGATATAGAGATCGAAGTCATGAGCTGGACTCTGACGCTGGGCGAGAACCTAGCCCGGCCTGAGCTGCTGCCTGATGTGCCTTTGGAGGAGTTACGGCCTGTGGCACCCGATGCTGCCAACGCCGCTCTCGGGGTGTTTGACGCACACACGCAGAAATGGCTGCCGGTTCAGCAAATCGCTCGTTCAGCGCTGAGCCCCGGTACTTGTTTGCAAGGGCCAGCGCGGATAACCGAAGCTCACACTACGACCTATGTGCCAGCGGGTATGCAGTTAAGCGTTTGCGCAGATGGCGCATTGCTGATGGAGCCTGGCACATGAGTGCTTTAGCGCTTGATGAGCTGTCGAAACAGCTGTTGTGGGATCGCTTGTTAGCGCGGGTCGAAGAGCAGGCTCAAACGCTGATGCGCACCGCATTTTCCACCGTGGTGCGCGAAGCAGGCGATCTGTCCGCGGGCGTGTTCGATACTGGTGGGCGCATGTTGGCGCAGGCAGTGACCGGTACACCGGGACACGTCAACGCCATGGCGGCTTCGGTTGCGAAGTTTCTGGCGCGCATTCCGCTTGTTGAGCTACAGCCCGGTGACGTTCTGCTGACCAACGATCCCTGGGATGGCACTGGGCATCTGAACGACTTCACCGTAGTTACGCCGGTTTTCATCGACGGCCATTGTATTGCCCTGTTTGCGGCGACCAGCCACATCGCCGATGTCGGCGGCCGCGGTTTTGGTCCTGACGCTGCCGAGCTGTATGAGGAAGGTATTCGCATACCCATAACCCGCTTATTCCAGCGTGGTGTGC
>JBPCXR010000149.1:0-8582 GCA_051027215.1 Pseudomonadales bacterium
TTTCAGTTCGCGCCTTCGAACGACAGCGTATCCTTTATGCGTAAAGAAGCGTCTTGCGGCTTCGCTAGCTTCAGTGAACAGTCGAGTATCCCCTCGGGTACGAGCAATCGTTTCAACTTGGTCGTAAAGGGTGGACGCCAATCCTTTTCCAGCCACCCTTGGGCTGCAGTACAAGTGGTCGATGTGTCCATTTGCTTCGAGGTCGATGTAGGCGACAACTTCTCCGCAATCGTCGACCCCAACTAGCGTGTTTCTTCCGTCAGTGCATCGGGTGTGTATGGCTTCCTCACTCGGCGCGTTGGATACCCATGCCGCCACTTGATCAGCGGAATAATGTTTCGGCCCGATACCCTTAACTGCGCTTCGAAACACCTCAAAAATAGCCCGAGCGTCTCCTACGTCATATTGCCGAATTTCGTACACGTTCTCTGATCAAGATTGTTTAGGCGGAAAACTAAGGTTATCTCAGATCATCCAGTCCGCGAAGGTGTGAAATAGGTCGAACTCGAAAATTAGATCGAGTCTAACGAACGTCGGCTTTCTCAATAGCCGACATAACCTGCTCTTCGCTGACCGTTGCTGAGCGGGCATTAGCGGTCCTTCGTCTCAGATTCGAGTGCCACAAGTACAGTGTAGAGCGAACGCTCCGGCTAGCTAGTCTTCACCCCACCAATCGACTCCCGTCGAGGATGGTCCACAACGATCACGCGTCCTGCAGAGATTACCTTTACCGAGTGCAACGTATCCGGTGGCACGATGGCAATAAAACCCGGCCCAACGATCTGTACCTCACCGCCGATCGTAACCTCGAGTTCGCCATCAATCACGTGCCAGACTTCTTCATTCGGGTGCGCGTGCTCGGGTAAATCTGCACCCACTACGGTGTTGTAGTAGCCAAAGGTCATGGTTTCGGAGTTGAAAAAACGGCCAGGCCAACCCGGAAGAGGCTCTCGGGCTTCGATAGATGCGGTATCAAGAAAGGGCATCTGACCTCCTGTTGCCTGGACCAATTAGCCGTGTATCGATCGTCATCGTACTTAGGTATCCGATATGCGTCGAACAGGTTCCATCGACAAATTCGACGCTACGCACACTATCGACAAGCATCGCTTCGTCGAGATATGGTCTCAAAAAAGCCCACGTTAAGGACCTTTGCTTGGACATAGTCGAGCTACTGATCGGTATCGCCGAGATAGCCACTGCGCTGGCTGGATTTACCGGGGTAGTCGTCGCCTTCGGAAGCCGCAGCCAGGGTTCCTGGCATCCGGGCGATCGCTTACGTTTGGTGTTTCTGCTCGAAGCAAGCCTTACTGCAGCGGGCTTTTCGCTATTGGCGTTGCTAGCCATCGCCAGTCTCGGTAACGAACCGTTGCCCTGGCGCTTGCTAAGCGCGTTGTGGTTCATCTACACCGGCTTCTCACTTTGGTCTTCGCACCGAAGAATTCGCACCAACTTGCACGAACATCATGACGTTGACCAATTGGCCAATCGCGTAACCTTTACCTTGTTCCTTTCGGTCATGGCGCTGCAAGCACTCAACGTCGTTCTTTGGCAAGCATTCCCGGCGTTCCTTGCCGCTCTAATACTCAATCTCGCAGGCGCAGCCATGCAATTCGCCCGTTTGATTCGATCGGCATTTCGGAATTAGCAAGTGGACTAGCTATTGCTCCCATCTACTTGGGCGTCTTTGTCTTCCTGCATCGCCCTTCCCGGCACAGCGCGAATTCCCCAAGGTTTGAGCGTTCGACCATCTTGGCTAACCACACTCATGCTTCGGATCGGTTCGCCGGACTCGCGATCGACAAAAACCAGGCGGTCACCCCTGGGATGTGGTCTGTGCTTATCGCCCCAATGTGTCATCGACAGGAGAATCGGCTGCAGGTCCAGTCCTTGCTCAGTCAGCACATACTCTGGATGTGCGCCTTCGTGTGATTCACGCTTCTCCATGATGCCCTCGTCCACCAGCATATTCAGACGCGCCGTCAAAATGTTCTTCGCTATACCCAGGTTTCGCTCAAATTGGCCGAACCGTTTTGCGCCGAAGAACGCATCACGAAGGATCAGTAAGGTCCATCGCTCCCCCAAGATATTCAGGGTTTGTGCGAGCGAGCAGTTCATTTGGTCGAAAGACTTGTACTTCATGGGGGTAGCGTAAACGGTTCTATTGTGAAATTATATGGTTGCATTATGCAACTATATGGTTGTATGGTGCAATCCTCTTCCATCAATCATGCCTAAGTCGAGAAACCCTATGAAACCTGTCTGTTTAGTGATCGGCGCCGGCGCGGGTATCGGCGGAAACGTTGGTAAGCGCTTTGCCCAGGACGGCTACCACTCGGTGTTATGCCGTCGCAGTGACGAAGCGGGGCTCAACACCCTGGTCGCCGACATCACAGCCAGCGGTGATTCCGCCTCCGGTTTTCTACTCAACGCTGTCGAAGAGGGCAGTATCGAAGAACGGGTCGCCGCCGTTGAAGCAGACATTGGGCCCATCGAAGTGGTCGTCTATAACCTTGGGGCGCAAATCGGTAATCGCACCTTGGCCGAGACCAGTTACAAAGCTTTCGAGTTGGGCTGGCGCATCGGCACCTTCGGTTTGTTTCGGGTAGCGTCTGCTGTGTGCCCGGCGATGCAAGAACGTGGCAAAGGCACGATCCTCGTCACCTCCGCAACCGCTGCGGTGCGCGGCAATGCGGGCCAACACTCACACGCTGCGGCCATGGGTGGCCGGCGCATGCTTTGTCAGTCACTAAACGCCCAGTTCGCATCGAAAGGCATACACGTCGCCCACATTCTCGTTGATGGCGCAGTGGATGCACCTGACACCCTTGGCAAGATGCTCGGCGCGGAGCAGTTCCAACAGCTGCGAGAAACTCGCGGCATGGAACATGACGGGTTGATGCTCCCCGCGAAGATGGCAGACACCTACTTTCACGTTGCCCAACAACATCGATCGGCCTGGACCCACGAACTTGACCTGCGGGCGTTCACCGACTTGGCATGGTGGAACCACTAGGAGTACAGCAAATGGCCAACGTAGAGTTTCACTTCGACTTCGGTAGCCCAAACGCTTACCTTGCGCATTTGGTTATCCCGCAAATAGAAGCGCGCACGGGCGTCAAATTCAATTACGTTCCGGTTCTACTCGGCGGAGTCTTTAAAGCTACGAACAATGTCTCTCCAGCGGTGTCGCTGCAGGGCATCAAGAATAAGCCAGAGTACACGCGCATTGAGACTCAGCGATTCCTGGCAGCGTATGGTGTTGAAGGCTATACGCTCAATCCGCACTTCCCGGTAAATACGCTACGAATTATGCGTGGGGCAGTATTCGCTCAAACCACGGACTACTTCGAAAAGTATGTCGATGCAATGTACCAGTGCATGTGGCGTGAGGCCAAGAAGATGGATGAGCCTGAAATCGTCGCCGAAAGCTTGAGCGCAGCGGGCTTGCCCGCTGCAGAAATCTTAGCTGGTATGGAAGATCCTGCGATTAAGCAGCAGCTGATTGCCAACACCGAGGCATCGGTTAGCCGGGGTACCTTTGGCTCCCCGACTTTCTTCGTTGACGACGACATCTATTTTGGAAAAAACACCTTACGAGATGTGGAAGAATCGATCGCTGATTAAGCTGGGGTCAAATCGTTACTGCCTCGGTTAGAGAGCACATCCAGCAGATAACGCAGGAGCACTCCCAAACCGATTATTGTCAGCACAAAGCTGATGATGCCGCCCAGGAAAGGCAAGTTCACCGCGACGATGACAATGCCCAGCCCCACCAGTAGCGTCAACGGAAGACTGCTACTCTTTTTCAGCACCATGCCGCCAACAATCGCCGCAACCACGACTTTCGCCAGGTACAAGGCGATCATCCAGCCGGCGATGGCGATGAGCGAGAGCGGCAACCCAACCAGCGTAAATGCCACCAACACCGCCATTATCGGAACGCTTACCAATGCCAGGAATCCAATACCTGCGGATTTGAGGGTGTCGAGACCGGCATCTATGGATTCGGAGCGAAGGCCCGGCACAAACCATAGAAAGGCAACGCCAACGATGAACGCGGCAATCACTCGTGCAATCTGCCAAAGGTAGAACTCAATCGTCGCGTACCGGTTCCGGCTAACGAGCTCTTTCGGCATATCTAAGAATTCTACTTCACCGCCTACTTCAACGCCGTCGGCACGGTGCAGTCGATCTTCGGTGCCTGAACGAAATCGCACGTTGCCACCTACTTGTGCTTGGCCGAGCAGCCTCACGCGCTCGGCGAAGGCTTCCAGGTCTTCGCCCAAAACGCCACTAAACTCGACAGTTTCGGCGATCGCATGGAGATCTTTTTGAATATGCCCTTCGATGGCCGCTTGTTCCGATGCCACGCTCGCATTCCTGCCGATCCGCGTCTCGCGATCAATGCCAACCTTCTCGCCAGCCACCCATAAATCGCCTCCTATGTTCGCCTCGCGAAGATCGTATAAGGAGGCGCCACCCAGAGCGAAGCCCCCTACTTTTCCTCGAACGGTCACCGTTTCCGCAAACGTCACCAGGTTGCCTTCGACAGAGCCGGTGACATCAATTCTCTGCCCTACCGCGACTACATCCCCAGTAATCACACCTTCAATCAATACCGTTTCGGCGGCGACTAACAGCGTATCGTTGATGGTCTCGGATTCTGCAATGGTGACCACGTCCGTATCCCGGCGGAGCTCAAGCGCTTGCACCGGTGTTGGCATGGCCACTGTGCCGACCACGGCCATCAGCAAAAAGGCACTGACCACAGCACGTTCTTTGCGGTACACCAGCAGCAGCCAAAAAAATGTCAACGTGGCTAAGCTCACGACAACAAAACCCAAATACGCATCGAACATCGCCGTTCCTTCTTCTAAGTAATGCAGTGCAGTAGCACTGGCCATGGTGTAGATATCGGGCAGGTAAACAGAGGTAAGCCAGGTAGTCGCATTCATAATCACCTCACCGAAGATGGTCTTCCACAAAAACTGAGCCAGCCAGATCACCAAGCCTGTCGCCAGGTTCGCCAGGGCAAAGCCGCGCAGACTCGTCGGTCGAGCAAACTTAGGCACCACCACTTCCCGAGTCATTTCAGGAGATTCGATTAGCATTGCTGAGGCAATGAACCGCAGCTCATCCCGGTTCGCGGCTAAGGTCGCCTGGCAGGTGGTACAGGTTTCTACGTGCGCTGCGATGGCCAGAGCCTCCTGGGCCGGCAGCGCTTCATCGGCGTGCATAGACAACTGCAATTGCGTGGGATGACTCATGAGCCCGCGACCCCACCCTTAACCGCAAGATCTGCCCTGAGTCGCTGTTTGGCACGAAGCAAGAGCACGCCGACGTGATTTCGACTGATTTCTAATTGTTCAGCAATTTCGTCGTAGCTGAACTGGTTGAAATACGCGAGCACCAGCGGTATTCGATATTTCGCGCTCAGGTTCGCAACCGCTCCGTTCAAGGACTCAGCCTCTTCCAGGGAAATAAGGTCACTCAACACCGGCGCATCTGCTCCGGCGAGCTGTTCAAGTTCAGTCGCCTCATCACCAAAAAGCGCATCAGTCCGATTCTGTTGACGCAAAAGATCCACACAATGATTGTTCGCGATCGTGGCAATCCAATGCCAAAAGGGTTGATCCGACTTGTATTTGCGAAAATTTTTGTAGGCCCGCATAAACGCTTCCTGGGCGGCATCCTCTGCTAGTTCATTGGAATTCAAGAGTCTTCGGCACAGCCCGAACACACGCACGTAGTACTCTCTGTAGAGAATCTCGAAAGCTGCGTTTCTTGCCACTTATGAATTCCGACCATTCAGACTGTTATACGACGCCGAGCGAAAATTATTACAGGAAGGCCGAAAAAAAGGATTTTGGCCGGAAATGCCGCCTTTGAGAGCGATGCGTGTGGGAGAGGCCTCGGCGCACCACCTTCTATGGTTCAACATCAGTAGCAACGCGAGCGAGGACCAGCAAGCAGCGCGCCAGTCGTCCACACCTCGTTCACAGCCCGTTCGCCTTCTCGGTGCGCACAAGCTGACTGACCAACTGCAGATAGATGGCAGCACTGAGTCCAGAGGCCGCAAATAGCATTGCCATGACCACGATCTGATAGCGGGACGCTATGAGTGGCGAGACGCCGGAAAGAATTTGACCGGTCATCATTCCGGGCAACGCCACCAGGCCAACGGCAAACATGGAGTTGATCACAGGAATCATGCCGGACTGCAGAGCGATGTGCTTGGCCGCATCAATGGGCTCACCGTGAGACACCTCGGCTGCAAAACGTTCTGCCGAGAGGCTCACCGTGTTCATTGAATTGGCGAAAATCATCCCGGCCAGCGGGACCATGTAGCGTGGCTCATACCAAGGGGACAAATGCAAAACACCCCAGGTAATCGTAAACAGCGTCAGACCACCACCAATCGTCAACGCAACAAGTACTCGTGTATACAGCTGACGCCGAGATTCGCTAACCGGGCTGAGTGCAATCCAACTAGCAACCAGTAACATCACCAACAACACCAGACAAATTACCCAGGCATCAGTCGCATCGAAAATGAAGACGAGAAAGTAACCAATGACGATCAGTTGAATCAGCATCCGCGCGGTAGAGTAGATCGCGGTCCAACCACGAGCGGACCAGCGAAATAAAATGATCATTACCAAGACCATCGGTAGCAGAGCGATACCGATCTCCAACCATTCAATCTGCACAACGTCGTTGTTCATCCAAAAAGCCTCGGGCTGAGATCAGATCGTTACCAGGAAAGGCACGTGTTCGGTTTGGATCTGCCAGGGCAGTAAAATCGCATCTCTCCACGACCGGTTAGGGTTCTTTGTTGATCTCGCCAAGCCAGTACTCGCGAATTTCTAGCTCCGTTGCTCCAGTATCGTATGCTGGCGAAATCAACTGCGCAGCGCGCTCAACGGTCATGACGACTACCGACCGGGGCTCAATCTTGGCACCCTGTTGGCGAATGAAATCCTTTAAGCGTTCATATTCTGACCCTTCGTCATGCACCACACACGGTCCCTTAAAACGAAAACCTTTTCGAGACACAGGATCAACCACGTTTATCTCTGCCATCGGTCGCTCGCGTAAATTTGTTACTGATCTCGGCGATCTCACCTCACCAACAACAATATGGTCCGCATCCAGCACAAAGGTTTGCCCTTTCGGCGAAAGGTTCGGCGACCCATCAGCACAAACCGTGGCCATGAATCCGAGTCGTTGCCTAGAAACGAGCGTTCTCATTTCTTCGCTAATAGCAGTCATGATGTAGCTGCCCATAAAGTTGGACGAGCGGAGTCTCTAGACGAAAGTAGACTAGTAGAGACCGGTATAAGCTTATTCTACCAACAGTCTGAATAAGCTTGCGGTAGAATTTACGGTCACTGATCATCAACTCACTCCTACATAACTCCCTCGACTCCGAGCGATTGGTCGCGGATCCGAGAGGCGACATGCCCTACAGCATAGAGGTCGATCGCAGTCTTCATCGAGTATGGTTCAGAGCCACGGGCATCTACGCCCAGGCTGAAGCGTTTCAGTCCATACAAGACATGGTCGATCATCCAGATTTTCTATCTGGCGACGATGTGCTGGTCGACATGACCGAGGTAGAAGAGGTGCCCTTATTGAGCGCCGACATTCTCAAAAAGGTCGAGTTCGACAAAGGTCTGATCGCCAAGCTCGGCACAGCCAATTGGGCCTTCGTAACGCCAACAGATTTACTCTATGGCTTTGCGCGGATGTACCAATCTCTGATGGATGATGCTCCTATTCAGGTGGAGGCATTTCGCGACCTTGAAGCAGCCGTGGCCTGGCTCGACAGTCGTTAACGTAAACACGCCGCGGGGCGATGGCGGCGTAGGTGCATTTCTTTTGTGAGCGCTGCGAGGCATCAAGCCTCTCTAGATTTCAATGGATTCGCCCTCGCCCAATATGACGCATTTGGAACCCATCTTCTCCGCTTCTCTTTTGAAGTACTGATAGTCCGATGGATCGCCAATGCCATCCTTAACATCAAACACTGGCAAATCGGCCGCTTCACCGATCCAAGCGACATATTGCGCAGTGCTGCCATACTGGCTAGAAAAGAATATGGCTCCGTTCACGACTAACCCTCCCTGGTGATATAGCGTTACTGAACGGTTAATCACGAGATCGCGTTTACCGTTTCGTCGAAGTCAGCTACTCATTTTCTGCAGCCGAACAGGAATGCCCTGACAGTCGGCTTCGCCTCCAGAAAGGAGCTCAAGTATCTGGTCCGCCCAGCCATATTTCTCTCGTCGTAAATCGTGATAAAGGTCATGAGATTCTCGATCCGGTGTACCGAGATAACTTACGGCTCGGCCTTCTCGATTTAGCACAACCGTTGGAGACTCGGCTAAACGAGCGATCCAGAATGAATCGGCTTCCCCATGCTCAACCCAGGACACATCGTCTTGATCAACGATCCAAATTCGAACCTCGCTCATCTCTCCAGTGGGTTCCGCGCGGTCCAGCGTTACCACTTCTCCACCCAGTTCCGATGCTCCATAGATAACAATTAGGAAAAGCGCTGGCAGGCCGATCAATAG